>PMLC01000085.1:6501-17991 GCA_003158745.1 Acidobacteriota bacterium | reverse complement strand
GGAGGAGGAACGCGGTGACCTGGACGACGGTGTGGCTCCATGGCAGCACGCTTCCGAACGGCAGTGGGAGGAAGAGCACGAACGCCGCGAACACTGCCAGCACGAGCCAGGAGAGGAGCAGGCTGAGACTCCACCGGTTGCCGATCGCCATGCCCGGCGATTGTATGCGAACGGCGGCACTTTCGGTGATCACACTGCTGGCGGCCGGGAGTGCGCGGGCACAGTTCACGCAGTACACGGCGCCTGGCAGCCTGGCCGAGGAGCAGATCCCCACCCAGGAGCGCATCAAGGCCGCGGTAGAGGAGGCGTCCTACCACCTGGGGCCCCTTCGCTTCGGTCCCTGGCTCGCCCTCAAGGATGTGGCCTACGTCAACAACGTCTATGGGACGGAGACTGACCCGAAGTCCGACGTCACTGCGACGCTTGGGGTCGGCGTGCAAGCCTACCTTCCGGCGGGCAACAGGGTGACCCTGGGGATGTACGCCCTGCCGGAGTACGTGTGGTGGCGCGACCTCTCGAACAAGAGAGGGTGGAACGGCACCGTCGGGGCCGGCGTGTTCGGCTACTTCAACCGGATGACCGTGGAGGTCCAGGCCGGCGGCTCGCGCTATCAGCAGTATGTGTCATCGGAGGTCGATGTGCCGGTGAACCTGGAGGACACCCGCGCCACGGCGCTCGTTGAAGTCCAGGTGGTGGGGCAGCTGTCACTGTTCTGCAGGGCCGGCGTGGACCAGTGGCGCTACAACCAGCGCGGGCTCACGCCCGATCTTGTGGTCGAGCTGACGCCGCTCGACCGCGACGAGAAGCACGCCGGTGGGGGCGTGCGTTTCCATTTGTCGAGGACAGTCTCACTCGGCCTTGGTCTGGAGCAGTACACGACCGATTTCGTGCACAGCGTGAACGGACGCTCCAACTCCGGACCCGCGCCGATAGCGGAGCTGCGAGTTCAAACCGGGCACCTTTCGGTCATCGTCAATGCCATCGCTCTCGACCTCAAGCCGAGCGGACAGTCGGAATTCGTCCAGTACAGCGGGACCAACGGTGGATTTCAGATTGGTTTCCGGCCGGCCGGCAAGGTCCAGATGCTGACGTACGGGAGCCGCAACCTCGTATATTCGGCAACGCCTGGGATCCCCTACTACCTGGATGACCGCGTGGGAGTCGCGCTGCAATCCCCCCTGGGCTGGCGCGCCAATGGCCGCGTCTTCGTGGAGAGCGGCCACGACAGGTACGTCGTTGGGTCGGGGATTGGCGCGGGGAGGACCGACGACCTGAAGGACTACGGCGCGGTGGTCAACATCCAGATCGGCCGATGGGCAACCCTCGTAGCCGGAGGCGATCGCACCAACTACACTTCGAAGGTCGCCGGGTACGACCGCTCCGTCACTACGATTCGGACGGGGCTCCAGATCGCCTCCGGGAAAGCCCAGTGGTGGTGATACAATCCAACCCCTGGAGCGCAACGAATGACGCGTGTCGAGCCGGAAACCACCAACCCGATCCCGCAGAGGCCTTTGGCCGTGATTATTGCAGTCTGTCTGGGTCTCGCGCTGCTGGCTGCGGCTCCTCCGGCGTCGGCTCAGGATCGGGTCTCCACGGGGTACAGGATCGGCCCGAAGGACTTGATTGAGATCAAGGTCTTCGAGGTGCCCGAGCTGAACATCGAGCGGCGCGTCTCGGAGGAGGGCACAATCAACTTGCCGCTCATCGGCGATGTGCCGGTGCAGGGGCTGACCGATGCCGAATTGGCCGACCGCCTCAAGGCCATGCTCGAGTCCAGATACGTGCAGCGGGCCTCGGTCGCAGTGCAGATCCGGGAGTTCCGCTCGAAGCCGATCTCGGTCATCGGCGCGGTCAAACAGCCCGGGAACCTCGCGTTCTCCGGGCGCTGGACGCTGCTCGAGGCGCTCTCGGCGGCCGGAGGGCTCAGCGACGACCATGCCGACAAGATCTACGTCCTGCGCCGGGCCGACAACGGCCTCTCCGACCAGATAGCCGTCAACGTTGACGATCTCATGGTGAGGGGGGACTCCGACGCCAATGTCATGATCTTCGCCAACGACCTCATCAACGTGCCGGCCAGGGTTGAGGTCACGGTGTTTTGCCTGGGTGAGGTCGCCAAGCCCGGAGCCGTGGCTTTCCAGAGCAACGAGAGGATCACGCTTCTCACAGCCATTGCGCGTGCCGGGGGTCTTACCGACCGGGCCTCGCGCACGATCCAGGTGAAGCGACGCGACCGCAGCGGGCATGATGTTGCGAGCGAGGTCAACTACAAACGCATCGTCGCCGGCAAGGACCCCGATTTCGAGTTGCGGAGCGGCGACGTGGTGATCGTGAAGGAGTCATTCTTCTAGATGGCCAGTCAACCCCCCATCACCTTTGAGCCGATGCTCGCACTGCCGGAGCCCGAGAGCGAGTTCCACATCTCGCAGTGGCTCGAGATCGTCCGTCGGCGCCGGAAGCTCATCGCAGTCGTGGTCGCGGCTGTCATCGTGGCATCGCTCGTCCTCTACGCCATCACGCCGCGGGTCTACCGGGCGACGACCGTGCTCCAGATCGAGAGGCGTTCCAGCACGAACCTCGCACTCGGCCAGACGGTGCAGTTCGAGGACTGGGTGGACGCACAGTCGTTCTACCCGACCCAATATCGGCTGCTTCAGAGCCGGGGTCTAGCGGAGCGGGTCGTCAAGAACATGCACCTGATGGACGACCCGATCTTCAACCCCGGGCGGGCTTCGTTGCTCCCATCCTCGTCGCCCGTGAACGCCACGGCAGGCACGGACGCCACAGCCCTCGGCGGCATGGCCTTCCGTGTCCTCGGGGGCATCGCGGTGACCCCGATCCGCAATACGCGCCTGGTCGAGGTCTCGTACACCTCGACGAACCCCGAGCTCGCAGCGAGGATCGCCAACGGCGTCGCGGACGCCTTTATCGACTGGGGCGTCGAAACCCGCTTCGCCACCGTGGGCCGCGCGTCGACGTTCCTTGCGTCGCAAATCGAGACCATCAAGCAGGAAATCCAGGACAAGGAAGCGCAGCTCCAGGCGTACTCGCGCCGGACCGACATCGTCGCCCTGGATCCTTCCTCCAACGTGACCCTGCAGCGACTGGAAGGCTTGAACCGAGACTACGTGACCGCGGTCTCGGATCGGATCACCAAGGAGGCGCGCTACCAGGAGATGACCAGCTCGCCCGACGATTCCGTCGCGGACAGCTTCTCGGGCGGGCTGATCGGACAGCTGCGCGGCGACCAGATGCGGCTCGAGCGCGACTACGCGACCAAGCTCAACACCTACAAGCCCGACTGGCCCGCGATGCTGGAGCTGAAGGCGCAGATCGACAAGGGCCGCCAGCACCTTGTCAGCGCCACGCAGGAGATGGTGAGCAAGGCGCGCGAGTCCGCCAGGGCGGAGTACCAGGGTGCCCTGCGGCGGGAGGAGTCTCTCACCGGCGAGTTGAAACACCAGAAGAGCGACGCGATGCAGCTCAACTCCGCGGCCGTCGAGTACAACAACCTCAAGGTCGAGGTCTCGACTCGGCGGACCCTGCTCGACGAGCTGGTCAAGCGCCAGTCGGAGACCGAGGTCACGGCCCGCCTGCAGGGGACGCGGGACTCCAACGTCGTGGTCGTCGACCAGGCGCTGGTTCCGCGCGGCCCGTACCGGCCCTCACTGAGCCGCAACCTCAGCCTCGGCCTCGTGCTCGGGCTCGGCCTCGGGCTGGGGGTGGCGTTCTTCCTCGAGTACCTCGACCGGACGCTGAAGACGCCGGACGACGTGGCTCGCATCCTGGGGTTGCCGCTGCTGGCCGTCATCCCCGACGTATCGAGCGGCAGCGATGGGTACGGGTACGCCCGCGCCTACTACGGCCGCGGCAGCGGGCCGAAGCACACTGGGCCGCCTCGCCGGGTCTACGCCGAGGGCGTCGCCTCGCCGCTCCCCGAAGGCGGCAAGATCGAACTCCTGCCGCAGCTCATGCCGCGTCTCGCTGTCTCTGAGGCGTACCGGTCTCTGCGTACGGCGTTGCTCCTGTCCACGGCCAACGGTCTGAAGAGCGTCGTGGTGAGCTCGGCGATCCCGGGGGAGGGCAAGACCGCCATCTCGACGAACCTGGCGGTCGTGCTGGCTCAGCTGGGCAAGCAGGTGCTGCTCGTTGACGCGGACCTGCGCAAGCCGCGCCTGCACGAGGTCCTTGGCGTTCCCAACCGCGTGGGCCTCGTCAGCTACCTCACGGGGAGCGTGGAGGAAGATGCTGTGATCCTCCCTACGCAGGTTCCCAATCTGAGCTTCACACCCTCGGGCCCGATACCGCCGAACTCCTCCGAACTTCTTTCGTCCGAACGGATGCTCGATTTCGTGGCCAAGGCCTATCAGCGCTTCGACTACGTGGTGCTCGACAGTCCGCCGGCGCTGCCTGTTACAGATGCGACCGTTCTCGGCTCGATGGCCGACGGCCTCATCCTGTGCGTCGGCTCCGGAATGGTGCTGCGCGAGGACGCGCGCGCCTGCAGGCAGCGCTTCCAGCTTGCCGAGATCCGGGTGCTCGGCGTTGCCCTCAACTTCTACCGGGAGAGGCGTGGCAGGTACGGCAAGCGCTACCACAGCTACGAGTCCTACGTGAAGCAAACGGCCGGTGGCAAGGACGCGAAGGCCTGAGCACGGATGGTGGATCTGCACGCCCACCTGCTGCCCGGCGTTGACGACGGCGCCGGCGCGCTCGAGGATGCGCTCCGGATGTGCCAACTTGCCGCGGCCGACGGCGTTACCGCGGCGGTGGCGACGCCCCACCAGCGGCACGAGTGGTGGCCCAACGCTGATCGGGACGACCTCGTGGCGCGCTTTGAGTCCCTCCTCAGTGCAGTGGGAGCCACGCTCGCTCTCTCGTTGGGTGCGGAGATCCGGATGGACTCGGAGCTACTGGCGGAGGTCGATCTTCTTCCGGACGGCAGCCTGCTCCCGCTGGCTCAATCGCGCTACCTCCTGCTCGAGGTGCCTCCCACCCGCGTGGGCCCGGATCCTCGGGCCATCGTGCACGAGCTGGCGATCGCGGGGTGGAGGCCGGTCCTGGCGCACCCGGAGCGAGTTCCCTGGCTCGCGGAGGAGCCGGGCTCCCTCGTCGAACTCGTGGAACGCGGCGCCCTGCTGCAGCTCACCGCAATGAGCGTCACAGGCGCGTTCGGGCGACGCGCGAGGGAATGCTGCACGTTCCTGCTGGACAACGACCTCGCGCACTTCGTGGCCTCGGACGCCCACGACGTATCCAAGCGCCCACCCGTGCTCTCCGACGCCTTCCGTGTCATCGCCGAGGGTTGGGGCGAGGCGCGCGCGCGCCGGCTCACCGAAGACAACCCGAGAGCGGTCCTCGAAGACCGCGCAATCCAGAAGGACGTGGCGTGATGATGCAACCTGAGACCGCCTTTGTAAGGCCTTGCTCCTTTGCTGCAGCAGAGGAGCAGAGGAGCATGGGAGCCGAGGAGAGAACAGCAAGGGAGCAGAGGAGCAGAGGAGCAGGGGAGCTAGAAGCGAATGCGGCCGAAGCTGTCTCTTTCTCCGCTGCCCCTCAGCGCCTCCGCCCCTCCGTTGCTGTAAGCCCTTCTGCCCCTCCGCCCCTCTGCCCCTCTGCTGTATCGCAGCCCGTGACCTTTCGACCTGTCGCGCTGGCGGTGTTCCTCCTCAGTGTCGCGCTCGCCGCTCAGGCGGCCGACCCGTTCTACATGCGCCTCCTGCGGCAGGGGACCGACGCGTACAACCGAAGTGACTTCGTGGCCGCCGTACGGCAGCTCCGCATCGCGTGCTTCGGCCTGCTGGACGAGCCGGAGCTGCTGGCCGACGGGCTCGTGCGGTTGGGGCTCGCGCAGGCGTCGGCCGGCGACACCGCGGGCTTTGCCGAGACGTTCCAGCGACTTGCCGAGGTCGAGGAGCGGTTCGCGGGCTACAGCAAGGCCTCGATCCCAAACGATGTCCGAGACGCCTTCCAGAAATTGGTCCTCAACCTCATCCCCCGGTCCACCCTGGCTGAACGTCCCGCGATAGCGCGACTGATGCCCGCCCCCGAGAACCGCGCGGCAAAGCCGACGCCGGTCCCGGCCACACCAAGGGCGACCGCAGCGCCGACGCGTTCGGCCGTACCCTCGCCCAGCCGGACGGTGGCCGTGGTCGCTCCCGCGATCCCACCGGCGGACGCCTCCACCCTGGCTACAACGGCGACGCCGACGCCTTCGGCCGTACCCTCGCCCAGCCGGACGGCGGCCGTGGTTGCTCCCGCGATCCCACCGGCGGACGCCTCCACCCAGGCTCCAACGGCGACGCCGACGCGTTCGGCGGTCCCCTCGCCCAGCTGGACAGCGGTAGCGGTCGCTCCTACGACCCCACCGACGGCAGTCGCGACCCCGGTTTCGACCGCGGCGCCGACCCGCACGCCCCCGGCGCCAAGAAGAACACCTGTTTCCGCCGTGCCGACACCATCCGAAGCCTCGGTGGCGGTCGAGCCGGTGGCAGCGTCGGGTTCGCTTACGAGCCCTCCTCCCATCGTCCCGCCGCCACCTCCGGCGGCTGCGACTCCTTCTCTGAAGAGAGCCCCGACGGCCGCCGAGAAGCGCGAGCTGGATGCAATCCAGGAGCTGGTGGGCAAGGACAAGATCGGTGACGCCCTGGCTCGGGCGCGGCGCCTCGCCGACGCGCAGGCGGACCTCACGGAGGCACAGTTCGTGGCGGCCGAGCTGGCCTATCGCACGCTGCGGTGGCCGGAAGCCGTCGCGTACTTCCGGCGCGGCGGCGACCCGGGCGATGCCCGCCCCTTGCTGCTCTTCTACGAGGCTGTGTCGCTCTACGAGACCGGCGACGCCGACGGTGCCGCGGCGGTCCTCAAGAGATCGCTGCCGAAAGTCCGGCACACGAGCTACGTCGAGAGCTACGTCCAGAAGATCCTGGGTCCAGGCGCCGCGAACTCCCACAAGCCTTGACGCCCGCGGCGGGGGTTGCTAAAGTCAGAGGAGGAGGGTCGATTCTGTGGCCAGGATGAGATTCTCGCCTGAGAGCGTGGTGGCTCCTTGCAGGCATTTGGCAGCCGTTGCAATCATCCTGGGCGCTGCCGCCGCACAGGCGGCGCCTCCGACGATGAACCCGGGTGTCACCACGTGCCTGACGAGGAACGACAATACCCTCGTCTCCCTGTCGTTGAAACCCGAGACCGGTTGGAGTTCCGTGCGCGTGTACTTCCGCGAGAACGGTTCGGCCGACTTCTACTACCTCGAATTGCGGTCCGACGGGAGGGGCAATTACTGGGGCACGCTGCCGAGGCCCGACAGCGGGACGCGGTCAGCGGACATCCAGTTTGCCGTTAAGGATGTCGAGGGCATTGAAACCCGTTCTCCCCTCCAGACGGTAAGCGTGACGTCCACCTGCACCACGAGCCTGTCGCCCGAGCAGGAGCGCTTCGCGCGCAATCTCGTGGTCGGCGAGACCGTGATCGGCCAGGCCGGGGCCATGCTGACCGGCTGGCAGTGCACTGGAGTCGTGTCGCGAATCAACGTAAATGGACAACTCAGGCCCGACGGGACGTGTCGCGCGGTTTTGCTCGCGGCGGCAGCCGGCGCAACTGAAAGGATCTTGCTGCCTGCAGCGTTGCTGGCCGGCGGAGTCGTGGGTGGTGTGATCATCAACAATCGCGAGCACGAGGAGTGCTCCGTCTGTCGGGTGACCAAACCCTAGCGACGGATTGGATCCTCGGTCCCCAGGCACGCCTTTGGGCGTGCTTGTTGTTTTTCTGGGAGCCACATGTCATCCCGCTCTGCGGAGGAGTAGGGGAGCATGGGAGCAGAGGAGCGAGAGACGAGTCACGCCAAAGCCGTTTCCTGCTTCTCTGCTGCTCTTGACGCTTCGAACGTTCGATCCAGCGAGTCCTCGAACGCCTTTGGGTGGGTGTGTGGCTCCCCTCTGCTCCGCTGCCCCTCTGCTGTCCTCTGGACCTTCGGTCAGCTCGCTTGACCGCTCCTACCGCGCCTGCTATGAGTGTGCCCGAGGCGGCATGCTGATCTCCTTCAACCACCCGCGGCAGATCTGGCTCGTGGTGCGGACCAAACCCAAGCAGGAATCCGCCCTCGTGCAGGCCCTGGAGGGAAGGGGTGTCGCCGCGTATTGCCCGAAGGTGCTCGAGCCGCGGCTGCACGCCCACGCGCCGCAGGGGCCCGTGCCGCTCTTCCCGTCCTACGTCTTCGCGCAATGCGTCCCGAACGAGAAGTACGTGGCGGTCCGCTACTGCCCGGGAGCGTCCAGCATCGTGCGCTTCGGCGAGGAGCTCGGGGCCGTCGAGGACGAGTTCGTCGCGTCGCTGCGCGAGCGAGAGGGCGAGCGGGGATACCTCGTCTTCGCAGACGCGCGGCGGGCGCCGTTGAAGGGCTCGCACGTGCGGGTCGTGAAGGGTCCGCTGCAGGGCCTCGAGGGGATCGTCACCCACTACCTCCCGGCGAAGGACCGCGTCCGCCTCCTGCTCACCATGGTGGGCGGGGTGCGAAACGTCGAGGTGGACGCCCGCCACATCCGCCGCGCGTAGCTCGCCACACCTGTCTGATCGTGGGGTGGGGCTTGGCCCTGCCGTGGCCCGTGGCGAGGCGCGCGGTTCTGTGTAGCGGCCGCCCGCCGGGCGGCCGGTCTTCCGTCGAGGCCGCATGATTGCCGACGGCGGGCCAGCCGCCGGACGCTGCATCCTGGCCACCACTACCGCCGTCGCCCGCCCGCGACCCGCGACGACGACGGCCGCGCCTGTGCCCGGCGGGGTGCGATCCCCTTGTGACTCCGTTCCTGCCGTGCTTTTTGCCGCTTGTAAACGCCGCGGAACCCTCTAGAATTGTCGCGATTCAGAAGTAGACGCTCCAGGCCCTCGGCTGGAAGGCGCTGCGGCGCCGTGGAGCGGGAGCAAATTGGACATATGGACTACATGCCTTCATTTCTCAAGGGTTTGCGAGTCGAACCAATGGCGGTAGCTTGTCAACAGGACCTGAAGAAACACGGGACCCTGCTTGTCATCCTCTAGACCCGGCACCCTTGATTGTCATCTTGAGGCCTACCGGAGGCGGACCACTTGCCTGTCATCCTGAGCGAGGCCTACCGGAGGCGGACCACTTGCCTGTCATCCTGAGCGAGCGCAGCGAGCGAAGGATCTCCCGGAAGCGCACCGACCCGGTCGCTTGCTGGTTCGGGGAGATCCTCCGTCGGCTCGCCTGCGGCGGGCCTCCTCAGGATGACGAGGGTTATCGAGGCGACTTTCTGGATAATCTCCATTCGCCGCGGCACACCCCGGACCATGAAAGTCGGCGAGCGGGCGGCGGGCGGCTCTCGTCCGCTCCTCTGCTCCTCTGCTGCATGTGGACCTTTGAACGTCTGTCATGCCTCTAACTCTTGACTCTTCACCCTCAACTCTTCATTGGTCCCACCCGGACCTTCGCCGCCACATATCCGTGATCGGAGCCATCTGATGTCGACCATCTCCAAGGATGCACGAATCTACGTCGCGGGCCACGCTGGCCTCGTCGGCTCGGCCGTGACCCGTAGGCTTCGCGGCGGGGGGTACACGAACCTCCTCACCGCCGAGCGCGACGATCTTGACCTGCGCGACCAGGGCGCCGTGAACCGCTGGTTCGAAACGAACCGCCCCGAGTACGTCTTCCTGGTGGCCGGCACGGTGGGCGGGATCCTCGCCAACTCCGCCCGCCCCGCGGAGTTCATCTACGACAACCTGATGATCCACGCGACCGTCGTGCACGCCGCCTACCGCGAGGGCGTGAGGAAGCTCCTGTACTTGGGCAGCTCCTGCATCTACCCGCGTGAGTGTCCGCAGCCGATGAAGGAGGAGTACCTCCTCACCGGGCTGCTGGAGCCCACCAACGAGCCGTACGCGGTTGCCAAGATCGCCGGCATCAAGCTGTGCCAGGCGTACCGCCACCAGTACGGGTGCGACTTCATCTCCGCCATGCCGACCAACCTGTACGGCCCAAACGACAACTTCGATCTGACTAGCTCGCACGTCCTGCCCGCGTTGATCCGCAAGTTCCACGACGCGAAGGCCGAGGGGCGGGGTGAGGTCGTCATCTGGGGCACCGGGTCGCCCCGACGCGAGTTCCTGCACGTGGACGACCTCGCCGACGCGTGCCTCTTCATCATGGAGTACTACGACAGGGACCTCCACATCAACGTGGGTACCGGGGAGGACCTCTCGATCCTCGAGCTGGCCGAGATGGTCCGCGACGTCGTCTTCCCCGAGGCAGGTCTCACCTTCGACACCTCCAAGCCCGACNNGGAGATCAAGACAGCAGAGGGACAGAGGAGCATGGGGGAAAGGACAATGGCAGAGGCGAGAATTGACGGCTCCGGACCGACAAGCTGGTAGGGATCGATGCCAGAGGAACCAGACAGCTACGTAGCAGAGCAAGCCCTTCCCGGTGTGAGTGAGCCGGGAAGCCCCGCTGTTCGTACCCACGAAGATCTCGAGGTCTACCGCCTTGCTTTCGAAGCGGCTAAGAGCATTTTCGAGTTATCAAAGAGGTTTCCCCCCGAAGAGCGCTACTCCTTGACGGATCAGATTCGCCGCAGTTCCCGTTCAGTCTGCGCGAACCTCGCTGAAGCATGGCGAAAGCGCCGCTACGAAGCAGCATTCCTCAGCAAGCTGAACGACTCTGAGGCCGAGGCCGCCGAGACACAGACGTGGCTTCGCTTCGCAGTCCAAAGTCGGTATGTCGCTGAAGATGCCGTCGGACCGCTGCTGTTCGCCTACGACAACATTCTCGGCAAGCTCGTGCAGATGATCGTCAACCCAAGGCCATGGCTGATGACCCGGCAGGGCTAATGAACGAGGTGTCTTTCTCCTTGTCTCCCATGCTCCTCTGCCCCTCTGCAGTTGTGAGCTCCTCTGCTCCTCTGCCCCTCCGCTCCTCTGCTGCTGGCCTCCTGACTCACCGCCAACTGAGGAGTAGATGCCAATGACCCATTGGCCCCCCAAGAACGGTCGCCGCGCTCTCGTCACCGGTATCACCGGCCAAGACGGCTCCTACTTGGCCGAGCTGCTGCTCGGAAAGGGCTACGAGGTCTGGGGCATGGTGCGTCGCGCCTCCACCTTCAACACCGGCCGGCTTGACCACATCTACCAGGACCCTCACGAGCCGGACGTCCGCCTGCACCTCGTCTACGGCGACCTCAACGACGCATCGTCGCTCAACAAACTCCTGAAGATCGTGCGCCCCGACGAGATCTACAACCTCGGCGCGCAGTCGCACGTCAAGGTCTCGTTCGACGTGCCCGAGTACACTGCCGAGGTCACCGGCGTCGGCGCCGTCCGCCTGCTCGAGGCGATGCGCGAGCTGGGCCTGGACGCGCGCTTCTACCAGGCCTCGTCCTCCGAGCTATTCGGAAAGGCGGTGGAGGTGCCGCAGCGCGAGAGCACCCCGTTCTACCCACGCAGCCCCTACGCCGCCGCCAAGGCGTACGCCTTCTACATCAC
>PMLC01000085.1:803-6447 GCA_003158745.1 Acidobacteriota bacterium | reverse complement strand
GGCCGAGGACTACGTCATCGCGACGGGGGAGACGCACTCCGTGCGCGAGTTCTGCCAGCTCGCGTTCGAGTGCGCCGGCATCCCGATCGCCTGGCGCGGGAAGGGCAACGCAGAGCAGGGGGTCGGAAACGACGGCCGTGTGCTCGTCGACGTGGACACCGGCTACTTTCGCCCCACCGAGGTCGAGCACCTGCTCGGTGATCCCGCCAAGGCAAGGACGAAGCTCGGCTGGACGCCCAAGGTGGCGTTCGAAGGCCTGGTGAAGATGATGGTCGAAAGCGACCTCGCTCTCGCCGCCCGNNGTCTCTGTGGAGCGCGCGCTCCGCGCGTGCTCTCCTCCGGTTTTCGTAGGCGCGGGGCGTGTCCCTTCCCTCCTTGTCATTCCTCGTGGTAGCGCTGCCGGCGGCAGAGGCTCTGTCATCCCGAGGAGTGGCGCCCGAGGCGCCGCGACGAGGGATCTGGGAGGGGGGCACCCACCAACTCCAACCCCCGCCCTGGTTCCCCGACTTTCCTTCGGCAGGCCTCGGAATGACACCCTCCGCCGGCCCTCTCGTGAAGACGTACAATGTCACTCTGCTTCGTTGACGTGATTGGGAGCCTGGTATGGCCAACGACAGAACCGACGAGATCCTCCGTCACTTTGATCTGGTTGCGGAAGCCGTGCAGGGTCAGATCGCTCAGGTGGGTGAAGGAGTTGTCCTGTCAAATGAGCGCCTAGGCCGGATCGAGGCACGGCTGGATCGCGTTGAAAGCCGGTTGGATCGAGTCGAGACGCGCTCGGAGGCCCTCGAAAGCGAAATGCGCACGGGGTTCGCCGAGGTGAAGTCCATGATCAAGCTCTCCTACGTGGAGCTGGAAGGGCGAATGTCGAGCCTCGAACGCGAGTTGCTGGATCTTCGTTCCCGTGTCCAGAAGCTTGAAACCCGTGCATAGTCAGGTCACTCCGGCCGGCGGCCGACCTTCCCTACTTGGTTGATGCGGTCGGAGGTCCCGTATGACTCAAGGTGCATGCGACAGGATCATCCGTCATTTCGACCTGGTTGCAGAGGGGCTTCGCTCGGAGATCCGTTCGGTTGCCGAGGTTGTCGGAAGGCTCGTGGAGGGGCAGAAGCGAATCCAGTTGGGCCAACAAGCCTTTTTGGAGAGCGTTAGGCGGTTGGAAACGAGCCAGCATGCCCTTGGCGAGAGCTTGCGTCTGTTGGAGACGGCCCAGCAGCTCTTCGCCAAGCGAGGGGACGGCATTACTGCGCGCGTTCTCTCTCCAGGCTCGGAATGTCTGTCGTAGGCGCGGGGCTTGTCCCCGCCCTGTCTCGCGGCAATCCCCGTGAAGAGGCGCGATGAAGCTTGTTGAGCAGCCGATCAATCTGCGTTTGGCGTCGGGTAACAGGACCCGAGGGGAGGACGATCCGGCCACCCGGGACCGGATCCGGGCGATCGTGACGCGTCTGGTGCGGCGATGACGGTTGTGCACCGGGAGCTTGTCGCGGGTCGCTGGTTCGAGCTGTCGCTCGTCGAGCAGATGGCCAACATCGGCAGCGAGATCGAACGGACCATCGCCTGGCGCGGACGAAGCGAGCGAAACAGCGCGGCGGCGTTCGACCGTTGCCTCGAGCTGCTCGACCTGACGATCGCCGACCCTCGCCACCGCAGGCGGCTGCGCGAGCTGACCCGCGTGCGCGAGGGGCTTGCGGACCATTTCGTCTTCGACAACCTCTACGGCTCGACCGACGAAGCATGGCGCCGCTACTTCCACGCGTTCACGTATGCCGCGGCCTTGCGGCGGGGACGCTGATGACGGGCGTCCCGGTGACAAAGCGCAACGGTTCAGCTGCAGGGGCGAGACTTGCCCTGAAGGTTTCTCCGACTACCTCTGTCCTGAGGAGGGCCGCCGGAGGCGGACCGACGAAGGATCTCCCCGAGCCTGCAGCGCACTATCGGCATGTAGCGGCCGCCCGCCGGGCGGCCGGCCTTCCACTGAATCAGCAGATCCGGGAACGGCCGGCCAGCGGCCGGCCGCTACGTAGAGACGGGGATTTCGCAGTGACGTGGGAATCGAGCCTATGTAGCGGCCGCCCGCCGGGCGGCCGCTCTTCCGGCAACCTCTTCATTTTGACAAACGGTGACCCCGTATGAGAAACGCGCAATGAACCCCGCCAACCCCTCCGGTCCCATCCTCGTCACCGGTGTAGCCGGCTTCATCGGCTTCCACCTGTGCAAGCGCCTCCTCGACGACGGCCGCGCCGTCGTCGGCCTCGACAACCTCAACGACTACTACGACCCCAACCTCAAGCGCGCGCGTCTCGCGCAGCTCGAAGGCCGGCCCGGCTTCTCCTTCGCGCGCCTGGATCTCACCGACCGCGAAGGGATCGCCGCGCTGTTCGCCCGCGAGCGTTTCGCCCGCGTCGTCAACCTCGCCGCCCAGGCCGGCGTCCGCTACTCCCTGGTCAACCCCCACGCCTACGTGGACAGCAACGTCGTCGGTTTCCTCAACATCCTCGAGGGGTGCCGCCACAACCCGGTCGAGCACCTGGTCTTCGCGTCGTCGTCGTCCGTCTACGGCCTCAACACCCAGATGCCGTTCTCGGTGCACCAGAACGTCGACCATCCGGTCTCGCTGTACGCCGCGACCAAGAAGGCCAACGAGCTGATGGCGCACACCTACGCGTACCTCTACGGCATCCCGTGCACGGGGCTGCGCTTCTTCACCGTATACGGCCCCTGGGGCCGGCCAGACATGGCGCTGTTCCTCTTCGCCCGCGCGATCCTCGCCGGCGAGCCGATCGACGTCTACAACCAGGGCCGAATGCGCCGCGACTTCACCTACATCGACGACATCGTCGAGGGCGTCGTGCGCATCCTCGACCGTCCGGCCGCGGCCGACCCCGGCTGGTCGGGCGACAGTCCGGACCCCGGAACCAGCCCGGCGCCCTACCGCCTCTACAACATCGGCAACAACAACCCCGTCGAGCTCATGCACCTCATCGGGACCCTCGAAGCCGCGCTCGGCAAGGTCGCCGAAAAACGCTTCCTGCCGATGCAGCCCGGCGACGTCCCCGCCACCTGGGCCGACATCGCCGACCTCGGCCGGGACGTCGGCTTTGCCCCGAAGACATCCATCGAGACCGGCGTACAGCGCTTCGTCGACTGGTACCGCGAGTACCACGGAGTGCGTCGTGATGAGGCCTGATTGCACCGGTCGCCTGCCAGGTTCGAAATTGGAGACGGTCGGGTCGTGTGTAGCGGCCGCCCGCCGGGCGGCCGGCCTTTGGTCGTCTACGTTGCCGTGGAGCACGTGCTCAGCGCGAACGTGCCCCAAGCCCGCTGAAACCAACAGGAGCACGCCCGGAGGGTGCGCTCCACAGAAGCGACAATGCGGCTGGACTTGCCGTAGGGGCAATGCCTGCCCCCGCCCTCGGTCAGTCGCAGTTACCCTTTGCGGGAGGGTCTACAATGGCCCCCTGCACCAATGACGCAGTGAGAGGTGAGGAATGACCGGCGACAGAAACGACGAGATCATCCGCCACTTTGATGTTGTCGCAGAAGGCCTACGCTCAGAGATCCGTTCGGTGGCCGAGGGCCATGGGATTCTCGTGGATGGCCAGAAGTTCCTTGCGGAGCGCGTCAAAGGTCTGGATTCCGGTTTACAGAACCTGGCCGTTGGACTTACGGGCCTTGGGGATGAGCTCAGGGCTTTCCGGGCCGAGGTCGCGGTTGAGTTCTCTGAGCTCCGCTCGATGGTGAAGTTCTCCTACGCCGAGCTTGATCGCCGCATTCGTACACTCGAAGGTGCCATTGTATCCCTCACCGACCGCATGGATCGCCTTGAGGCCACAAGGTCATAACCTGGGGAACCACCAATTCAGGCCTCGTTCGTGGAGCGCCCCACGTGGTCGTGTTTAGCGGCCGCCCGCCGGGCGGCTGGTCGTCGCCCCCCATGAAGCATCGCAGGCCGTCAGCCCTCGAGAACGCCACTACGCAACTGGGCAGCCGCCCCCTCGCGTTCAAAACGCGCCTGCGACTGCGAACCGTGAAACCCTCCCGACACGAGTCGGGCGAATCGAAAAACTCCACCCCGGCGTCCGAGCAGACGCAGAAGCCCAGCCCGCGGGCGATTCTGGCGCGAGCTCAACAGCGCGCTCGCGCGCTCGGCCCAGGCCCGAAAGGGAGCAACCGCGCGAGCGCCCGGGTTGCGGTGTGGAATGCCAACCCTGAGGCTGCACCGAGTCGAGGTCCCGGGCCAACCCAACCCGCCGAGCCCCAGGCTTTGTCAGGCCTGGATCCGGAAGCGGCGGAGAAGGCCGCCACGCATCACCCTCATTTCAAGGCCTGCCCGCGATGTGGCAAGTCGTGCGGCCTGACGCACCGGCAAAGGCTCGACCGAATCGTGTCGTTTGTCGTTCCCAGCCATCGCTGGCTATGCGGATCCTGCGGTTGGTCGGGGCTTCGAGCTGATCGCCACGAGTTGAAACACCTGAAGCGTCGAGTCGGGCGCCTGATCATCATTCTCCTGGCGGCTCTTCTCGCGTTTGTCGTGATGTGGTACGTCGACTACCTCAAGTACTCGTACCATCCGCCAGTGGAAGACATGGGTCCCGAGTCTCATCCGTAGCCCATTCCCGCCCTCGCTGTCCCGCCTCTGTCTTCGTGTCTGCATGCCTATCGTAAGCCTTCGAGCCCGGGGACCTCTGAACCCCGAACCGTCCTTGCGTTGGACCTCCGAACCTCCGAACTTGCAAACGTCGTTGGGTGGGCGGTTCTCCTCTGCTCCTCCGCCCCTCTGCTCCTCTGCTGGGCCGGTGGGCCCAGACCTTTGAACTCGTAAGCCTCTGATTCTCGCCTTTTCACTCTTAACTCTTCACTTTCAACTCTTAACTCTTAACTCTTAACTGTTATCACTCCGAGGCCCCATGCCATCACCCTCTGACCTCCGTGAAGCGCTCCTCTCCAGGATCCACTCCCACGACGCCCTCGTCGGCATCATCGGCATGGGCTACGTCGGCCTGCCCCTCGCCCTCGCCTTCGTCGAGAAGGGCTTCCCTGTCCTCGGCTTCGACGTCGACCCCGAGAAGGTCGCCAAGCTCAACCGCGGCGAGGGGTACATCAAGCATCTGGACGGCGGCCGCATCGCCGCCGCGGCGGCCACGGGTCGCTTCAAAGCCACGAGGGACTTTTCCCGTCTCGCCGAGACCGACGCCATCCTCATCTGCGTGCCCACGCCGCTGACCCTGCAGCGTGAGCCCGACATGACCTACGTCGTCAACTCGGCGCGGCAGGTGAAGGCGACACTACGCCCCGGCCAGCTCGTCGTCCTCGAATCCACCACGTACCCGGGCACCACCGATGAGCTCCTCCGCTCGATCCTCGAAGGCCACGCCGAGACTCGCTGTCATCCTGAGGGAGCCGCGGACACCTCCTGTCATCCTGAGGAGGCGCGCCGAAGGCGGGCCGACGAAGGATCTGCCCCCACCGGCACCACCCACCTCCGCTGCGGCACCGACTTCTTCCTTGCCTTCTCCCCCGAGCGCGAGGATCCGGGCAACAAGAACTACGGCACCACCAACACCCCGAAAGTCGTGGGCGGCGTCGACCAGGTCTCGGGCGATCTCGCCCAGGCGCTCTACGACCAGATCATCTCCCGCACCGT
>PMLC01000085.1:0-780 GCA_003158745.1 Acidobacteriota bacterium | reverse complement strand
ACCAAGCCGTTCGGCTTCATGCGCTTCAACCCCGGTCCCGGCTTTGGCGGACATTGCATCCCACTCGATCCATTCTACTTAGCATGGAAGGCGCGGGAGACCGGCGAGGCGCCGAAGTTCATCGAGCTGGCGGGGGACATCAACGTCCGCATGCCGCGCTACGTCGTGGAGAAGCTCCAGCTCGGTCTCAACGAGCGCAAGAAATCGGTCAAGGGAAGCAAGATCCTCATCCTCGGCATCGCCTACAAGAAGGACATCGACGACCCGCGTGAGAGTCCGGCATTCGAGATCATCGAGGAGCTGCTCCGCCTAGGGGCCGTGGTGTCCTACCACGACCCGCACATTCCGGTCGCGCCGCAGATGCGCTCGTGGCCTGATCTCCCGGCCATGACCTCCGAGCCCCTCACCGCCGAGACCATCGGGGCCGCCGACGCCGTCGTCGTGGTCACCGACCACACCGCCGTTGACTACGCGCTCCTCGCCAGGCTCGCGCCGCTCATCATTGACACCCGTGGCGTCTACCGGCAGTCGGCGCCCAACATCGTGAAGGCATGATGCTGCTATTCATCCCTAGTTGGCACGTGTGTTCTAGCGAACGGCCACCGCAACGACCGTCATTCAGGGGAGTCACTCCTCTCCGTGCGCTCCCAGGAGATCCTTCGCTCGCTGTGCTCGCTCAGGATGAAAGCCGGTGGTGGGCTGCGTTCGGATCCGTCACTTTCATGTTCCAGGGTGTGCCTCGGCACGTGAAGATTCTGAGGAGCGGCCTGCAGACTTGGC
>PMLC01000099.1:1758-5953 GCA_003158745.1 Acidobacteriota bacterium | reverse complement strand
GGAGATGCGTACCTCTACATCCAGCATGGGTACTGCGACGCTGCGATCTGCGGCGGAACCGAAGCGGTGATCCACCCTCTGACGATCGCGGGGTTTGCGAACATCAAAGCACTTTCCACCCGCAACGACGAGCCCGAAAAAGCCTCGCGGCCGTGGGACGCGGACCGGGACGGCTTCGTCGTGGGCGAGGGCGCCGGCCTTCTGATGCTGGAGGAGCTCGAACACGCGAAACGGCGCGGTGCCCTGATCCTGTGCGAGGTTCTCGGGTTCGGCATGAGCGGGGACGCGCACCACATCACTGCGCCATCTGAGGACGGCGACGGGCCCGCCCGTGCCATGCAGATGGCGGTTGCGGACGCGGGCCTTGCGCCGGAGGATGTCGACTACGTCAACGCGCACGGCACCTCGACCCCGCTCAACGACAGGATCGAGACGCTGGCGATCAAAAAGGTCTTCGGCGACCACGCGTACAAGCTGGCGATCTCGTCCACCAAGTCGGCGACCGGGCACCTGCTCGGCGCGGCCGGCGGGCTCGAGACCGGAATCTCCGCCCTGGTCGTCGCCCGCAACACCATCCCGCCGACACTGAACCTCGACCACCCCGGCGAAGGTTGCGATCTCGACTACACGCCGCACCGTGCAGTTCAACGCGAAGTGCGGGTGGCGATCTCGAACTCGTTCGGGTTCGGCGGGACAAACGCTTGCGTGGTCCTCGGCAAGGTTCGGTGAGGCGCCCGAAGTCGCGGCCCGACGGCGCCACGGAGATACGTTCGGCACCAAGGCCGCCGCTCGGCTACTCCAGGAGGACGACCCCATGAAAAGTTGCGTGCTCATGGCCCATGTGCCCGACACGGCTTCGGTGATCAAGATCGCCGGATCGGGGAACCGCATCGACGATGCCGACATCAAGTGGATCATCTCGCCGTTCGACGAGTACGCTCTCGAGGAGGCGATCCGACTCAAGGAGGCCAAGGGCGGTACCGTCACGGTAGTCACGTACGGACCCGAGCGCGCCCAGCAGGGGTTGCGCGAGTGCCTCGCCCGCGGCGCCGACGGCGCAGTCCACGTCAAGGGCGGCGAAGGGACGTTCGGGGATTCCCTGGCGATCGCGAACGTGCTCGCCGCGGCGGTTCGCAAGGTCGGCCCGTTCGACATCTTCTTTACCGGCGTCATGGGTGTGGGCAGCGACAGCGCCCTGGTCGGAGCGATGGTCGCCGAACTGCTCGACGTGCCCCACGTTGCCGGCGTGGTCAAGCTAGAAATCGGCGAGGGCACGATCATGGCGCACCGCGAGATCGAAGGCGGCGCCGAGGTGGTGGAAGCGCGCCTACCGTGCCTGATCACCGCCCAAAAAGGCCTGAACGACCCCCGCTACCCGTCGCTCAAGGGGATCATGGCCTCGAAAAAGGTCGCGATTCAGGCGTTCGCCGTGGCGGACCTCGGCCTCGACGAGTCGGCCATGGCCGGCGCCGACGCAACCTGTCGCTGGAAGGCGCTCACGCTGCCGCCCGCGAAGTCCGGCGGCGTGTTGCTGAAGGGCGAGGACGATCCCGGGGGAGCGGCGCGGGAGCTGGCGCGTCTGCTGCGCGAGCAGGCGAAAGCGATCTAGGGGGCGGCCATGGCATGCATTCTCGTGTTCGTGGAGCAGCGCAACGGCAACACCCGCAAAGCGTCCCTCGAAGCGCTCTCCGAGGCGAAGCGCCTCGCAACCGCCGCGGGTTGGTCGGTGTGTGCGGTGATCGCCGGCCACGGGATCGCGGCGAAAGCCGCTGAACTGGGTGCCTGGGGTGCCGGCAGGGTTTACATCGCGGACGAGGAACGCTTCGCCCGTTATTCGTCCGAGGGATACGCGGCAGTCGTGCGGACCGCAACCGAGAAGTGCGCGCCCGCCGCGGTCTTCATGGCGGCCACCGCGCTCGGCCGCGACCTCTCCGGGCGTGTCGCCGCGCGTCTCGGATGGGGATGCCTCGCCGACGTGACGAGGCTGGCTTTGGACGGCGGCACTTTGACGGCGACCCGGCCCGTGTACTCGGGGAAGGCGTTCGCGATGCTTGACGGCTCCGGCAAGCCGACGGTAGTCACGCTGCGGCCCAACGTCTTCGCGGCCGAGACCGTTGGTGGGGCGGCCGAGATCGAGGCGCTGCAGGCCGTCCCCGGGGAAATCCGCGCGGTGGTGAAAGAGATCCTCGCCAAGGAAGGCGCCGAACTGGATGTCGCGGAGGCGGACGTCATCGTCACCGGCGGCCGGGGGATCAAGGGACCCGAGAATTTCGCCCTCATTCGCGATCTCGCCAAGCTCTTGGGCGCCGCGGTCGGTGCCTCCAGAGCCGTGGTGGACGCGGGGTGGATCGAGCACTCGCACCAGGTCGGCCAGACCGGGAAAGTGGTCTCGCCCTCGTTGTACATCGCGTGCGGCGTCTCCGGCGCGATCCAGCACCTGGCCGGGATGTCCTCCTCGAAGATCATCGTCGCGATCAACAAGGACGCCGAGGCGCCAATCTTCAAGGTGGCCGACTACGGGATCGTGGGCGATCTCTTCCAGATCGTGCCCGCATTGATCGAGGAAGTGCGAAAGCTCAAGGCCGAGGCGTAACTGCAGGCGTTGTAAAGACGTACTGCACGCGATCGCTGGCCTGCGTGCACGGCGCGATCGACGACGTTCATCTCGGCGGATCGACCCCGGTGCTTGCGGCACTGCGTGAGGCGGGGGATCCGGGCCCGGCTGTAAACGGGTACGGCGCCAAACATCCCACTTTCGTGGGATTGTGCTCGGGTGACCAGCGGGAGAAAGTAGCGCTGCAAGGTGGAAGCTGGCCGCTCCTTCCGGTGGTGCTCGCGCACCACCAAATTTTTTCTGGACTGATCCTCAACACGCTGGAATGCCCTCGAGAAGGCGAGGAGGGCGACGAATTCCGCGGGCTGCCGAGCGGGAGAGACAGCGCCACGCTGCGCTCGCACTCCTCAGGTGCGCTCGGCCTCAACGCTGTTCAGCAGCGGCTCGGAGGCCTCCGAGGATCTCCTTCTCCGCCTTCGCGTGCAGCTCCTGTGTCCTGACCCAGGCGACGTCGGCGCGCTGCAGTAGCGCCGCTGCCCGAGAGCGGTCAGAGAGGCCCGGCATGTTGATGCACACGTTCTGGTACGCCCCGGCGGCCGAGGCGCGGGCGACCTGCGCGCCCGTCCCCGCATCGGAGCGCGAAGCCTGCAGGCCGATGCTCCCGACCTCGAGGCACAGATCAATGATCTCGGGGCACGCCTCGAGCACGCCGAGGGGCACCTCGATCGCGGCCACCGTGGCGGTGGCGATTGCCGCTTCGCGGGCTGCCTGCTCCTCGGGCGTCCCCTTGGGCAGACGCATCGCTTCGAGCAGCCTGTCGAACGCGGCCGTATCGGCGTCGACGGCTGCCAGCAGGCGGTCCTTGATCTCCTGGCCGCGCACCGCGATCCGGTCGAGCTGGGCGAGCTTCGCCTCGAAACCCTTCTTCGGGTGCGAGAGGTTGGCCACCATGGCCGCGAGCGCGGCGCCAAGCGCGCCCACGAGCGCTGCGACCGAACCGCCGCCTGGCGCCGGTGAATCGGTCGAGAGCTCGTCGATGAAATCCCGCAGCGTCATCGAGACCAGCCGGGCCTGGCCCGCGAGGCGGTACTCGATGATGCGTTCCGTCGGGTCGAACGCCTTCACCTCGGAGAGGCCCAAAGTCCGCATCGCGACGTGCACGAGGGCGCTCTCCGGCACGCCGGTGGAGCGTCCCATCTGCGCCAGGTAGTGCCGGCCTGCGGCGAGCAAGGCGGACTTGGGAATCAGCCCGACAAGCTCCGAGCCGGTGACGCGCAGCCCGCGGTCTCTGGCGCGCTCGTCACACGTGTCGAAAGCCACGTGCAGCGGCGTCACGTCGAGATCGGTGAGGTTCATCGAGATCTGTGCGCACCCGAACTCCGGGATCACCCACCCCACCGCCTTGACCGACTTGAGGATGCCCGGGTCCCAGATCGGGTTGCCCTTGGCGTCAAGCACGGGCTGGCCGTGATCGTCGCGGCGGATGCGTCCCTTCTCGCGGACATCGAGCGCAACCCGAGTGGCCAGGCGCTTGTCGAGGGTGTTGAGATTGATGTTGAAAGCGACAAGGAACTTCCTCGCTCCGATCACGGTCGCTCCGGACCTCGGGACGAGCGCCGCCGGCCCGAAGTCGGGCTTCCA
>PMLC01000099.1:0-1685 GCA_003158745.1 Acidobacteriota bacterium | reverse complement strand
TCGACGGCCTTCGCCGCGAGACGGAAGGCGCCCTCGAGCACGGCCTCAGGCTCGCCGACGAACGTGATCACCGTGCGGTTGGTTTCCGCGCCGGGGTCGACGTTGAGCAGCGTCACACCGGGGACCGACGCGGCAGCTCTGGCCACCGCCTCGTACACCTCCGGCCGCCGGCCGTCCGATATGTTGGGAACGCACTCCACGAGCTTCATGAGCGCCTCCAGAGTGCAGCATGCTAGCGGCCAAACGCCGGGCTGACAACCGGCCGCGCAACTGAGACCGGTGCTGCACGCAAGGGGTTCACGGTCCCCCGGGCTTGGCGCAGCTTCGAAGTCGCTTCTACGCCCGCAGGCACGGGTGCGAGAGGTGGGACTTGCCGAGCAGGCGAAAGATCAGGTGGTTCCTCAGTCGCTTGAGCCTCTCGGTCCGGGCCGGTTTCGGGTAGCTGACCCCAACGTTCTCCGGGTGGTAGTAGATGACCCCGGTGTGTGTAGCCCGTAGCCGCCGGTGCCCCCTCATGTACGAATCGACCCGCTGCTCGAAGTCCGCCGCGATGTGCGACAGAGGATAGCGGAGCGAGATCAGGCAGCGCTCGCGGTAGATCGGCCGCGCGAACTCGGAGCGGCGGCCCAGGAAGACGGCGTCGGAGAACCCGTACCCGAGGGCAAAGGGTCCCTTGTGGTCCAGGGTGCTCCAGTTCACCTCGCCGCGCCAGGAAGCGGGGTTTGCCGCGAAGATACCGAGGTCCTCATCCATGAACTCCGCCGCCGGGTCGACCCAGTTGTACCGATGCTCGAGGTGGACCTCGGCGTCCCAATAGAGGAGCCACGGAGCACCCTCGAGCGTCACGGCGACGAGGGCGCAGTCCGAGTAGTGCGGGATCCGGCCCAACTCTGCGGGAGTGAGGCCGCAGATCTGCAGGGCGCGCTCCAGGTGGTCCGCTACGAAAACATAGGCGTCGATCTCGCCGCGGGAGAGCAAGACCTCGGCTCGGGCCCGTGCGTCGCCGGGATCGTCGACGTTGTTGATCAGCGCGATTCTCCGCGCAAAGGCCCGGCAGTTCTCCTCCTCGATCCGGGGGAACACACCCAGGGCGATGGTCTGCCGGTACGTCCTTTCGAAGCTGTTGACCACGAGGTCGATTTGCGCTGGCACCGGTCCCCTTTCTCCGCCTAAATACTAGACGAGGCAGGCTCCCACCCCCAAAATCTCCCGCCCGGCCTCCTGTGCCGGAAGGCTGGGCGGCCGGGGACCTTCCCCACCTTGACATCCGAGGCACAACGCTCGAATCTCGCGCGCGGGAGCGGAATCGACATGCGGTGCCCGACGATGAGGGATCTGCCGAAGGCGGACGCTGGCCTGGTGGGCTGGCCGTGGGACCAGGCGACCCCGGAACTGCCCGACGCGATGCCGGACGGCCAGCCGTGGCCGAGGATCACCATCGTGACGCCGTCGTTCAACCAGGCCGAGTTCCTCGAGGAGACGATCCGCTCGGTTTTGCTTCAGGGATATCCGGACATCGAGTACATGGTCGTGGACGGCGGCAGCCACGACGGAAGCGTCGAGATCATCGAGAAGTACGGGCGATGGCTGACCTGGTGGGTGAGCGAGCCGGACGGCGGCCAGGTGGATGCGATCAACAAGGGCCTGGCCAGATCCACGGGGGCCATCTTCAACTGGATCAACTC
>PMLC01000125.1 GCA_003158745.1 Acidobacteriota bacterium | reverse complement strand
GTCTGCCGACTGGTGCCCAGGCGAACCGCGATCTCGAGATTCTGCGCGCCAGCGGTGGCCATGAGCACGATCCGCGCCCGCAGCACCAGCCGGGCCGGCGTGCTGCGGCCTCGTGCCCACCGTTCTAGCGTCTTCCGATCCTCATCCGTAAGCTCGATCGCCTTGGCAACGCGCATGCCTCATTGGATCACAGCATCTACAATATGTCAAGCTATTTATGAGTCACTACACTAGGAATCGAGGTTCATCTTGCGCAACAGGGCCCGGTAGCGGGCGTCACCGCGCACTGGATCCAGGAACGGATAGGTCGTGAGCGGCATGACGAGCGGGTCGCGGCCCTCGATCGCGCGGTCCAGCCACTCGAATGCAGCGTCCCAATCGCCCAGCCCGATGTGGCCGAATGCGAACGTCGAGGGAGGAACGTAACCGGCCTTGGCTGCCTCACTCGCACGCGCCAGCAGCGCTCGTGCGTCGTCGGTGCGTCCGGCCCGTCCGTTGGCGTAGGCCAAGAACCCGAGCGTGAACGGCGCACCCCCGGACAGCTCGTACGCTCTCTTCAACGCCGCGACCGCCTCGGCTCCCGCGCCGATCGTGTCCCGCTGCATGCCGAGCACCCAGTAACCCATGAAGTGGTCGGGGGCCAGCGCGATGATGTGGTCGGCCTCGTCGTTCATGCGGTCCGGGCGACGCGCCAGCAGAGCCATCACGGCCAGCCACCAGCGGGCGAAGATCGACAGCGGGTCCACCTGCACGATGCCTTCGATTTCGGTCATCGCCTCGGCGACGCGGCCGTGGGGCAGGAGACCGCTGATCGCGTGGCGCAGCCGAACGATCGGCGACTCGGGGCTCAACTCCAGGGCCCGATGGAGCTCGCGGTCCACCTCGGGCCAGTTGTAGTCCAGCTCCTTGCGGAGCATGCCGAGCAGCGCGTGGGCCTCGGCCAGCGTGTCGTCCAGCTCGACCGCTCGCAGGGCGTACCAGGTGCTCGAGGAGAACGCGTCGCGCGGGGGCACGTTTCCGAAGAACCCCAGGAACCAGTGCAGCTCCGCCATCGAGTCGTACGCGAGCGCGAAGCCCGGGTCCCGTTCGATCGCTCGGTCGTAGCGCTCTTTCGCCTTCGCCAGGGCCTCCGGCGTCCCCCTCGCGAAGTGGTGCCGGCCCTCGAGAAAGGCGGCGTAGGCCTCGACATCCACAGACGGACGCGGGTGCTCTCCACCTGTGCGACCCATTCCAACCCTCAGCCTCTCGGCGATCGCTCCCGCGACGTCGTCCTCGAGGACCAGCAGGTCGGTCAGCTCGCGGTCGTAGCGCTCGCTCCACAGATGGGAGCCGTCCCGAGTGGACACGAGCTGCGCCGTCACGCGCACCCGGGAGCCCGCCCGGCGCACGCTCCCCTCGAGGATGTTCTCGACGCCCAGCCGCGATCCGGCCTCGCGAACATCGAGGCCCAGACGCCCCACCACGAACGAGGACGTGCGGGCGATCACGCGCAGCCCGGGAATCCGCGTGAGCGCGTTGATGATCTCCTCGGCAAGACCCTCGCAGAGGTAGTCGTCCTCCCGTGCGCCGCTCATGTTGGTGAACGGGAGCACCGCAACGGACGCACTCTCCCCTGGGGGGCGCAACCCGAGGCAACCCTCGATGGCGGCTTTCAGCTCGACGGCGGACTGGAAGCGGTCGGCCGCATCCTTGCGGAGGCAGCGCTCGACCAATCGCGCGACATCGGGGGCGACGCCCGGCATCGGAGGTGGCGTGTCCCGCAGGATCGCCGCGAGCATGTCGGCTCCGTCTGCGCCGCCGAAGGGTCGGCGCGCGGTCAGCATCTCGTAGAGGACAGTGCCAAAACTGAAGACGTCGCTGCGCGCGTCGACGGCGCGTCCCGTCGCCTGCTCCGGCGACATGTACGGTGCGCTGCCCACGACGGTGCCGGTTGCTGTGAGCGCGGTCTGTGGGTCGCTCGTGGCCACGGCCGGCCCAGCGAGCTTGGCGAGCCCGAAATCCACGACCTTCACGCGATCCTCGCCCGCCACCATGATGTTGGACGGTTTCAGGTCGCGGTGCACGATGCCCGCCGCATGCGCCGCCGCCAGCGCGTCGGCCACCTGCGCCGCCAGGCGGAGCGCGCGGTCCGCGGGTAGCGGCCCGGACGCGATCAGCTCGGCCAACGTCCCGCCCGCGATGTACTCCATGGCGATGTAGGTGACGCCTCCCTCGGTATCGATCTCGTAGATGGTCAGGATGTTGGGATGGTTGAGCGCGGAGGCTGCCTGCGCCTCGCGCACGAGGCGCCGCCGGCGATCGGCATTGTCCATCGATTCGGGGCGCATGACCTTGAGGGCCACCGGGCGCTCGAGCCTCGTGTCCCGGGCCTTGTAGACGACGCCCATCCCGCCCTCCCCGAGAACCTCGAGAACGAGGTGGTGACCCATCGTCCGCCCGACCAGAGCATCGGCAGCCACTGGAGCCTCACAATCCGAAGTACTTGGAAAGTCTACGCTCCACGCGACGGCCGCCGCAACCGAAACCCCTTGCTAGGGTTGCAGTCGGTACCAGCTGCCCGCACGGGGGCGCCGGCCGGCGCCGGTCCGGCGAGATTGCTTCGTCGTCCCGCCTGCGGGGGGACTCCTCGCAAGGATCATTGCGAGCGAAGCGAAGCAATCCCCTCGTAACCCTTCTCCTTCGGTCATGGCGGGCAGGAGGAATCTCCACGCCCACTTTTCCGGTTAGTGCTGATGGCGGCGGCTCGGGAGCACCGCAAGCGACTCTGCCCGTGCCGTCTGGGTTTCCTCCGGTCTTTCTGGGGACGGCGGCGGAAGGGGACGTACAATGGCAACACGAAGACAATCCGCGGCGGATCGGCCGGTCACGGATTCGCCTCTTGGAGAGCGCCCGAATGTCAGAGTCACGCCTTGGCTCGTCGGCTGAAGTCCTGAACGAGATGAAGCAGAGCTGGCAGGCGATAGTCGCCGCCTATCAGAGACCGGACGTCAAGCGCAGCGTCTGGCAAATGATCGACAGCATCGGCCCCTATCTGATCCTGTGGTACCTGGCCTACCGCCTGCTCGCCGTGTCCTTTTGGCTCGCGCTGCCCGTCATCGTCCTGGCCGCCGGATTCATGGTGCGGGTCTTCATCATCTTCCATGACTGCGGCCACGGATCCTTCTTCAAGTCACGGACCGTCAACGACGTGGTGGGCATGATCACCGGCATCCTGACATTCACTCCCTACTACGACTGGTGGGCGGAGCACGCAAAGCACCACGCCACCGCGGGCGACCTCGACCGGCGTGGAACCGGCGATGTGTGGACGATGACCGTGAACGAGTACAGGCAAGCCTCGTTCTGGCAGCGTCTCGGCTACCGCTTGTACCGCAACCCCTTTGTGCTCCTCGGCATCGCCCCGTTGTACGTCTTCCTCCTCAAGCAGCGGCTGCCGCGTCGGGGCAGCGGCAGGCGTGAGAAGGTGAGCGTTCTCGTGACCGACCTGGCGCTCGCCGCCATCTTCGGACTGCTCTTCGCGACGATCGGCGTGAAGGCGACCCTGCTCGTGGAGCTGCCGCTGATGGCGATCGCGGGCGCGGCCGGCATCTGGCTGTTCTACGTCCAGCACCAATTCGAGAGGGTGTACTGGGAGCGGCACGAGAAGCGCGACTACCTGGCCGTGGCGATGGAGGGCAGTTCGCTCTACGCCCTGCCGCGCGTGCTGCAGTGGTTCGCCGGCAACATCGGCTTCCACCACATCCACCACCTCTCCCCGCGGATCCCCAACTACCGCCTGCCGAAGGCTTTCCGCGAGCAGCCGCTCCTTCAGCGGGTGGACCGCCTCACGCTCCTCTCGAGCCTGCGCTCGCTGCGCCTCCGCCTCTACGACGAGGCAACGCGCCAGCTGGTCAGCTTCCGCGCGGCGACCGCATAGGTCGTGGCGCACGTGTCGTTCGTAGCGACCAGCCACCCGGAATGACAGGTTCTTCTGTGGAATCGTACGAAGCGGTGGCCCGCTGGGCGGCCATTTGCGCTCTCTCCGGGTGCCGACGCTAATCCGGAAGACAAAAAAAGACCCGGGATCCCGCTTGAGGCGGGGCCCCGGGCTCGTTCAAATGATACCTGGTCGCCTACATGCGCGGGCCGCGATCAGTCCGTGGTCCGGACTTCTCGAGCCGCGACTTCGCGACGTTGACCGTGAGCGAGTTGCCGTCGAGGGGCTGCTGGTTGAGCTTGGCAATGGCCCCCTCAGCCTCGGCGTCCGAGGACATCTCAACGAAACCGAAGCCGCGCGACTGCGCGCTGTCGCGCTCGGTCACCACCGCAGCGGACACGACCGTTCCGCACTGGGCGAAGTGAGCGCGCAGATTGTCCGATGTTGTGGAAAGGGCTAGACCGCCGACGTAGAGCTTTGAAGCCATGTGTGCCTCCTGTTGGTCCCGAGGTTTCCGGACCGGTCACCTTCCGCACTGCGAATCCCACCTCGGACCCGCGGAAGGTTCCGCTCGGAGGCGAGGCCGGCGGTGCGCCCGATGGCGCGATGCCCGGCTGAGGATTTGAGTATACACCAAACTTCTGAAAAATCAAGAAAATACGCTTCGCGTCACCTGTCGTGGACGCGGACCGTTCTGAGGTTGGCACTTGCCACTCCGCTATCTTGCGACCGACGCGCGAGCCGCACTTGTGTCCTTGCGAGCCCTGCCGCAGGAAGGCCGAAGCAATCCCCTGGTGTACGAAGGCGGTTGGTCCCGTCACCGGGGTGGAATGGCGATACCTCATGCTCCGAATGACAGGTTCTTTCGTAGAGCGCGCGTCCACCAGAGGCAACCGCAAACGACCAGCCGCCGCAACAAGGTGAGATGGTGATTCAGGTACGGATCAAGTCCCCGCGTGGAAGAGGACGTGGGACGAGAGACGACCAAGGGACTCCGGGTCTACCTCGTCGAATTCGAGGCCCGCCCGATACAGCACGACGCGCTGGTCTTTTTCATCGAGGCCGAAACCCGACGCATGGCAGCGCCGGACCGTAGCGTGGGCCGCGAAGGCGCCGTCGGCGAACTGAATTCGCAGATCGCACCTCCTCTTCGGCTGCAGGCTGCCGGCCACTTCGATCTGTGCTCCGCGGGAAGAAATGTCAAGGATGCGCGCCGGCTGAATCATCAGGACCTTCGCGTCCAGTCGCTGTTTCGGCTCGATCCTCGGCACGGCCCGCCGGTCCGTGATGTCCGTCCCGTAAATTGACAACCCGTGAGCATCGCTCGGGGACACGTCGCCTCCAGACCGTTTCAAGGCAAGCTCCGTACCATGTCCGCAAATGCCAAACCGAATCAATGGGTTAGCATCTGCCTTGGCGAGCATGACATCCACCCTCCGGGTTGCAATGGATGAGAATGTGACACCAGGGAACAGGGGCGCGACCCTCCTCTCCTCGCGAGAAGCGAAGCTACAAGGCAAGCCCCTCCCTGCGCGAGGCGCGCGGTCGTTTGTAGCGGCCGGCCGCTACATCCTGGCCAGCACCCCCTGTGGCAGGGCTCGCAATGACAGTTAGTCCGCGGGTCTCGAAATGACAGCTTTCAGCACTGCTGGGCCCGCAGGGGTCCTCGCGACCGAGGCGGGGATGAGCACGACCTCCCCACCGGTCTCCCGGTTGACCACTCGCGCCGCGCACGGGTAGCGCTCGCCGTGGTCCGGATAGAGGAGTTTCCTGTGGGTCTCGGTGTACGCGAGCGGTTGGAAGATCCATGGCCGGCTGACGGCGAAATCGGTGAAGGCCTCATGCACGTCGATGTCGAGCGGCTGGATCGCGGTAAGGGGGCCGGCGAACGCCACGCCATGTCCATCGACTCTGAACCCGAACGCTCCGCGCGATGTTTCCCACGAGTTGAAGAAGACACCGCCAGGCCCCCACGACACCACCCCGTGCCGCACCGGCTGGTCGATTGCGAGGCCCTCGACCGGGCTGACGGGCGTCCATGCCAGCGTGTCGGTCATCGGACCGATCGCGGGCGCACCGGACCACATCCCACCGGTTCCCCCACCGTCGAACACCTGGATCGCGATGACGTTGTCGCCGCCGAAGTTCAAGGCGGCATAAGCCGGATCGCCGGGTTTGACCTCGTAGTGCCGGACCCTCTGGGCACCACGCGTTGTACCGATCAGGACACCGTTGGCGTAGGTCCACTCGTCGTCGTCGATCTTACCGGCGTTCACCACCACCGTCTCGCCGCGGGCGTCCGCGGGAAGCCGGAAGTGCGCTCGATACCATCCCCAGCCGTCGTACGAGGCACCCAGGTAGTCCTCCCACCACGATGGCACCTTGACGTCGGCCCAGTCGGCGTCGGGGAGATCCGGACGGAACCACCCCTCCCGCATCCCGCGTTCGCTCTCGCGCGCGACGCCGGTGCCGTCGTTCGAGCCCTTGAGCTTCCACCCGGTGACCGTCTGGGACTGCACGGCCGGGCGGAATTCGTACCAGTCGATCACGCCGCCCGTCTCCCCCATCGTGCCGCGGTCCTGCATCGTCGCGCCGTAGAAAACGAGGGCGCCCCCGCGATCGAGGAACCGCGCCAGCGCGGGCTGGAGGCCGCGTCCGTCTCGGGTCCGGCGCGGCAGCGCATTGCCGGCGACGACCAGCGCACCGACGTCGGCCGGATCGAGGCGAGCGAGATCCTCGGCCGACACGCGGCGTCCCGGGAGGCCGGGCAGGGACGCGGCCGGGATGCCCTCTTCGGAAAACGTCGCCGCGTTTCGCTGTCGGAGTACCGGCACGGCCACAGGAGTCGGCGCCATCCACTCCGCTGGTTCCGGCAGGCGAGGCCAGGACAGGGCCACACGCTGCGCGCCCTCGACTCTGGCCGTCTCGGGTGCTTCGATCAGCTTCACGCGCGGATCCGTCACGCGGATGAGGAGCTCGCCGTCGGTGAAGGTCAGGAAGAGATCGCCCTGCGGAAGCGGCACCTGCGCCCGCCAGCTCTTCCAGCTCTCCGGCACGTTGGGCGAAACCCGGAGCCGGGCGCAGCCGGGCTCGAGGACCTCGATACCCAGGAGGCCCTCGAAGACGGCGTCCAGGAACGAGCCGGCGGCGCTCAGGAACGCATGGCCCCCTTCGCTGACGCCCTCGGGCGTCACCAGCTCCTCGATCAGCCCGGGGTAGTGCTCGTCCTCGAGCGTCGCCGCGCACCGCTCGAGCAGCCAGATCCCGCCCTCGATGTCGCCGGTGCGCAGCCGCGCCCTCGCCTCGACCGCGTTCCACCACGGCCACACCTTGAAGTTGTGGTCGTTGTGCTCGTCGACGTGCGTCATCGGCGGCGCGATCGTGACCGAGCCGGCCGGCCGCCAGTTCCGGGAGCGCACCGTGGCCAGGGCGCGCTTCGCGCGGTCGGCGGGCGCCACGCCGCACAGGACGGCCAGGGCGTTCTCCCCGGAGGACGAACGCTCGTCGCGCCGCCCCCAGAGCGAGAGGTTGTCGTACTCGCCCGTCGCGTCGTTCCACAGGACTGCGTTGATGGCGCGGACGAAGCGCGTCCGCATAACGTCGAGGCGGCTGGCCGCCCCTGGGTCGCCCAGAGTGCGCTCGATCTCGGAGAACGTGCCGAGAAGACCGGCAAAGAGCACGTTGGAATAGAGCACGCGGGCACCGTCCGGAAAGAGGAAAAAGCGCGAGTGGTCCATCCACTCGGTGACGTCGACCAGCAGGCCGGTTTCCGCCGGGTCGCGGTCGATCCAGGCCTCGACCCATGGCCGCAGCGTCCGTGCGGCGTCGGTGAGAAACGCCTTGTCACCCGTGAGAAGGTAGTAGCGCCACACCACCCGGGTCAGCCACGCGGTGCCTTCCGCCGAGCCTCCCTGGGACGGATCCTCAGTCACCTTCAGGCCCTTCGGATTGGCCGCAGCGTAGCGGCGGAGGTCGTACTCGATGGTCGTGCGGGCCGCGGCGAACCGGCCGCTGATCATCGCGCCCGGTGCGAGCCCCGACCCCAGGTCCCGCGACCAGACGTCGCGCCAGCGAAACAGCTCGCAGACGTGCAGACGGCCGTCGAAGCCGAGATCGAGCAGATACCGGTTGAACTGCACCGCGCGATCGATGTCGTGGGAGGGCGTCTGGAGGCGCAGCCCTGTGAGATACGGCGCTTCGAACTGCTTCTCGACGACCTCGAACGAGCCTGGTACAACATAGTTCCCCGCCGCCAGGACAACCGTGCCCTCCCCGTTCACGAGCTTCACCGGGATGCGACCGCTGGGAAGGATGGCGGGTTCGCCTCGACTCTCCACGTCCAGCGCGACCGATCCCCCGGCCCGCTCCACGCGAATCGCCGCCACGTACGGGGCCTCCGCGGTGGCCCCGTGAAGGACTTCGACCACGAGCGAGCCGATCCCGATGCGGTACTCCACCCCGCCGGGAAAGAACGTCGCCCGCACGTCGGAGGATTCGATCTCACGAAGCTCACCGTCGACCACCAGCCGGAATCGGCCGGCGGCGGTGCCGCCCAAGAAGAACTCGAACCCGGAAGGCCGGACCTTGACGACGCTCCGTCCGTTCCCAACCAGCCCTTCAGGCGCGGAACCTTGGTAGCTGATCTGCATGCTGTCCTTCGCGGTTGCCGGACCCGCGCCCACGAGGTTTGCTCCAACGAGCAGTAGAGATAGCGACGTTACGAACATGGTCACTCCCGCCGCGGGGACCGAACGACTGGGGAACCCCGCGATCGGCAGTCGTGTCCGAGGTGGCCATCACCTCAGGAGCGGCGGCCGGTGCGTCTTCAATCGCTGGTCGCATCATACCCGGCGGCCAAACGTCGCGTGTCGCCATTGTCCAGAAGACCCGTGCAACCTGCCGCTTGCGCCCTCACCCCGGCCCTCTTCCGCGCGCGAGAGAGGGTGAACGACAGGGCGGGGGCAACCTCCCGCCCCTTCTACACCCGAGAGCGCAGGGGGCACTCGCGTGGGAGTTGCCTCTTCGTGTGTAGGGGCGGCCCTTGCGGCCGCCTTCCTTTCGGATCTGGCTTCCCGGAAGAACAGCCCGTCGACCCTGCTCTCCCTTCTGCCACTTCAATGGTCCGGGGTATGCCCCGGCACATGAGAGTGACGGACCCTAAAGCAGCCCACCACCGGCTGTCCTTCTGAGCGAGCGCAGCGAGCGAAGAATCTCCCGGGAGCGTACGGGTCCGGTCGCTTGCTGGGTCAGGGAGATCCTTCGTC
>PMLC01000130.1 GCA_003158745.1 Acidobacteriota bacterium | reverse complement strand
ACGAATTCCTGGGCGGCGGCGCGCACTTCGGCGTCGGTCATCTCGCGCGGTACCGGGTGCGGCTGCAGGCCCTTGGCGTCGGTGTACATCTCGCCCTCGGCCGCGATCGCGCTGGGGGCGAGCAGCTCGGCGCCCGCCGGCAGGTTGAGCGGGTGGCCGATGCGGCCGGTGTGCATGAGCTGGACGAAGATGTGCCCGCCCTTTGAGTGAACCGCATCGGTGGTCTTCCGCCACCCGGCAACCTGCGCCTGCGACCAGATGCCGGGGATGCGCGCGTAGCCGGTCCCGTTCGGCGACGGAGCGGTGCCTTCGGTGATGATCAACCCGGCGCCGGCGCGCTGGCCGTAGTACTCGGCCATGAGGTCGTTGGGGGTGTTGGCATCGACCGCCCTGCTGCGCGTCATGGGCGCCATGACGATACGATTTCGCAGCGGCAATGAGCCGAGTTTTGTTGGTGCGAACAACGAGATTTCTGCCATGATCTGTCTCCCTCACTGCTGTTGCCGGGGTTTGCGCCGTGCGCACCGGCGCCCCCGGTTTGCCACCCGGCCTCCGAGGCCACGTGACGCTTGCCAACACACGCCCTGCCTACGGGCATTCCCGAGGTGTCCCCTGTGTCACCCCTCGCTCGAGGATACGCCCGGACGCGGCGATACGCGAAGGGAACTCTCAGCACCCGCAGATGCCGCCCGACACCCTTTCGCAGCGCCTGCAACTGTGGACGCGGCACTCAGGCTGTATGGGTCCGAGGTCCGGCCCGGTTGACGAATCGAGCGTCTCGCGGTTCACCCTTCATCCTGCCGTCAGCTCCTCTTCGACCGCGTTCACCCGCCCGAACGCCTCCTCCGTCATGCGCCGCCTCGCGCCTCGACTCAGCAACCGGCTCGCCGAGTCCGCCGGCTCGTCCCATACGACCCGGCAATAGACGTGATAGACCGTCCCAGGGACGAATACCCGTGGCCGACGAGGAATCAGCTATCCCCCCGATGACCCAGAGCCAGGTTCGTCTAGGACAAGAAGGTGAGACGGTGATAGGTACCCATTTCTCATGGGCCGTAAAGCGAGTATCCGAAGGCCTTGGTGAGGAACACCGCCATTTGATCGCGATGCAGGCTGTCTGCGGGACAGTAGTAGCCCGTGCCGCAACCGGCGGTGACTCCCGTTGCGGCGATGTAGTGGATGAACTTGCAACCCGGATCGCTGGCCGGCACGTCGAGGAATACCGAGGTTCCCCCGCTCGCCTCGCAGTTGTAGGGCCCTTTTGACGGCACGGTTCCAGAGGACGGCACGTAGGTTCCGGCCATCGCCTTGGCAAGGAAAACCGCCATCTGCCATCGGGTCACCGGCACGCCCGGGCAGAAGTTGCCCCCGCCACAGCCGGCGGTGATCTGCTTGGCTGCGATGTAGTGGATGAACTTGCAACCGGGGTCGGTGGGCGGGACATCCGAAAACAGCGAGTTGCCGCCGGACACGCAGTTGTACGAACCGAGGCCCTCGATGGTACCGCTTGCCGGCACGCTCGAACCCGCATGCGCTTTCGCCAGGAGCACCGCCATCTGCCACCGCGTGATGTCGGCGCCAGGGCAGTACATGCCGTTGCCGCACCCGGCCGTTATCTCCTCGTGCAACAGCGTTTCGATGAAGCTGTAGGCGAACGCCCCCGGGGGGACATCGCTGAAGCTCCTCCCGATGTGAAGGACCCACTGCTTGGAGCCGCCAGAGCTCAGGTTTTCGGTCAACGTCGCGTCCCAGTGCAGCACCGGACGGGTGGCCGGGTTGGAGACTCCGACCACGTAGCAGTCGCCGACGGTGTGGCAGTTTGAGGTCGCCGCGCTCGCGATGATGCCGTAGGAAGCACTGCCGTCGGGCACGGTGTAGCTTGCCCCAACCGGACCCGTGAAGGACGCCGCGCTGCCGCTGGCCGAGATGCTCCCGCCGCTGACGTTCGTCCATCCGGTCTCCACCTGGACCGTCTCGCCCGGCTCCAGGACTCCGTTGAGGTTGGAACTGGTTCCGGTCGCAGCGTGAGCGTCGATGCCCGGGAACGAGGCAGCCAGCGGAGAGCCGTTGGATACCGCGACGGTGAAGCCGCCCGGGGTGGCGGCGGTCACCGTCATCCCGATGCCGTTGGCGTCGTCCCTGAACAGGGAGCCCACGCCCCAGATCGCCCCGGCGTATCCGTTGGTCCCCTTCACCACGGCCGGGATGTCCTGAGTCGTGTCCACCTCGTGCACGATCACGGCGTCGCCGGGGAGGCCCCCGTCGTATGCAACGGTCTGGCGTGCCTCGATGGTGTAGAAGTGCGAGGACGAGCCCGCGATCGGAACCTGCACCATCTTCGCAATCGGCCATCCGGGTGTCGCGAGCCTCTCAAGACTGGCTGAGGTCGATTGTCCGACGTTCAGCGTCAGTTTTTCGGGAGCGCGGAACCAGCCGAGCAGGTCCTTGTGGAAGGAAATTGTGTGCTGTCCCAGCTTGCCGTAGGTGGGATCCATCGTGTTGCAGTTCCAGGTGTCGCTCATCACGTCCCAGCAGTTGTCGTACACGATGCTCCGATCGAACGACGAGTGCGGCAGGCCAAACCCGTGCCCCATCTCGTGAGAGATCACCGATGAGTTGGCGTATCCCCACGGCGGCTCCCAGGTGACGCGCCAGCTCTTGGTCACGCCATCCAGGGTCGCCCAGTACCCGCCTCCCCACGCGCAGCAGTCGAGGGTGTCGTTGAACATCATGTTGATCCCGACGTACGGCGCGAAATTGACGTATGGATCGGCCACGCCGGTGCAGTCGGCGAAGAGCGCGTCGAGGTTGGCGCTGTCGTTGACGATGTAGTACGAGCGTGGGTGCGGCAGGGTGTACCAGCCCGACGCGTTGCTCCCCACGATGTTGACGTTGTCATACGACACCTGGCGCCAGAAGTGATCGATGCCCGGATACGTGCTGGCGTACATCCCCTGGAAATACGAGAGCGTCTGGGGCTCGGCGCTGACGTCGCTGAACTTGCACATGATCGACACCCACGGTTGGGCGCCCGTGACAGCCTCGGGGGCCGCTGGTCCTAAGCCGTCCTCGAAGTGGAGGTCGGTCACCACGACTGCCGCCGTGGTCCGGCCTGCACTCGCTGTGGTCCACAACCCGGTCACCGTTACGCGCCGCCGGTTCAGGGAGAGAAGACCGCCGACGCGCCCCAGCATCGAATCGTCGAGCTTGAGCTCGACATCGTGGCCGGCTGCGTCCATGAGGATGGCGAGCGGGCCGATCGACACGGGCCGTTCCGGGCTGCCATCCCCCCACACAAGCGTGACCACACCCGTGATCGTCGTCGCAAGGCCGGCGGTCGTGGCTGGCAGCGTTTGAGCTGCGGCAGACTTCACCACGACACCTGGGGCAAGTGCGACCACGGCGGTCACGGCCGTGATGCCCACGATGCGGACATAAGCCCGCCGGAGCCGTGCCCGTCCACGCCGGGTTCCGGAAACCAGTGCCAGGAACATCGTCATCTCACACCTCCCGGTTATGACTGGCGGCAATCGGCTCCGTCAGAACTCATTCCTCTGAGCCGCCATAACTTCTATTGTAGTTTGGGGCGCTTGGGGACGGCTGGAGCGTGACCCCGCTCACACTGTCACGGTGTCATGACGCGGCGCGAGACGAAGGAACCTGAGGCACCTCTTCACCCTGGCCGAGCACAGCGCTTTTTGAGCCTGATAGGTACTGCGTCCACGCTTCCAGAAATTGTCATAGGTACGACGCTTTCGGTCTTCGACGTGCTCGTCTCACCATAGGTACCAGGTCCGGCACAGTTGATGAACCGAGCATCTCGCAGTTCACCGCTCATCCTTGCCTCAGCACCGCTTCGACGGCGCCGAACCCACGCAACCAGGGCCGGGCTGTGCGACGAGCGATCCAACCAGCGCTCCCCGGGCAACACCTACCGGGCAGCTCTTCTCCTAGACGGCACGAAGTCGATTCAACACATTGCCAGACCAGACCCCGAAAGTACGCCCAGCGGGACGGTCAATGAGGATCGCACCGTGATCTATCACCTGCGGCGAGTTCAGGAGTATTGAAACGGTGTCATGTTGCATCTTCACCGTCGGGAAGATGCTGTCGGTCTCTCTCCCGAAGATGCTGCGGCCGTAGTTTCTGAACCAAAGAGTCAAAGCGTAAAGCGTGCCAGGTGCGCAGTTCTTGGAACGGGCCAACGGCATCAGGGTTCATTGGTCGGCGATAGGCACCAAGTCCGGCAGAGTTGACTGACCTTGCGGAACGGGGCATTGGCACCGGATGATGGAGGAGCCCTCAGGGTTTCAGGTGGGCGCCTTCGGCGCGCAACTGAGGCCAAGACGGGGCACGGGCTTCCAACTGCGCGTTTCATCAACTGTGCCGGACCTGGAACCTATCGGACCCACACACGAGGTCGATCAGTCGAGCGAGTGCACCATGCCAGGCGTCAGAAGAACCAGGTCGCAGCCTGCATCGCCGCACGAGACGGTGGCGCGGCGGACCAGCTTGACGGGCCCGTCGTCCGGAAACTCGGCGACGGACGGTACCGCAGCCACGAACTTTCCGGCCTCACGTAACACTGTGGAGCCACTGATGAACTTGACATTCGCGGCCTTAGACCCGGGTATCAAGAGCACGAAGAAATCGGCCGTGGCTGACTCGGTGGTAATGCTCGGGAGCTTGAACATCCGGGCGCGGAGGAGTTCCTCACCCGGTGACACCGGAACGGATGCCCTTGGCCCATACACCGCACCTGGGGTCGCCGAAGCACCCAGCGCCTTTCCAGTCAGGCGCTGGTACCGGTCCGCAACGTCAGTCGCACTGGCGTGGCCCTCGGCTACGGCGGCCAGTTCGTAGAGATGGGCAGCCTGGTCGCGCTTGTGCTCACGCTCGTATAGGCGGCCAAGATGAACGCCGATGGTAGCCCGTTGCGACAGGACCCATGCCGCGCGCAAGTACCTCTCGGCCTTCTCCAATTCGCCGGTGCGGAAGTACACCCAGCCAAGCGTGTCCCAGTGGTTGGCAATCCCGTTCATCCGGTCGAGGTCGTCGACCTTCAACTCCGACAACTTTGTGGCTGCCGAATCCGCCTCGATCCTGGTCACGGCCGTCCGAGCCCAGTCTGTCGCCTGATCGAGCAGCGTGTTCTCCTCGGCCATCCGGTACGCCACGTTGTTCAGCATCTCGGCCGAAGGGTCGAGCTCCACGGCCTTCTTCAACACTGGGAGCGCATTCTCAGGCTGTTTCATCGCCAGGTACACGGATCCCAGTGCCGCCTGCAGACTGGCGCTGTCTTGACTGAACTTCGCCGCAGGCTCGATCACCTGGAGCGCCTCGGCGTAGCGCTTCGCCTTGACCAGTAGGTCACTGAGGTTCACAGCGGCATCTCGGTCACGCGCGTCGACCTTAAGTAACCTCGTCCAAGCGTCAATCGCCTCGTTCTGGCGATGCAACCAACCGAGCGTCAACGCAAGCGACCTCAGTACCCAAGTGTCCTTCGGGTGGAGTTCCAGTTCCTTCCGAATCTCGGCCAAGCCGCGTTCCGTCTTTCTTTGTTGGAAGTAGATCCCACCTAGGCCGGAATGAGCTCGGGGGTACGTGGGATCGATCTTGAGCACCCGAAGTAGGTTGTCCTCCGCGGAGGCCAGGTCGCGCTGTTGAAGAGCGACCATTGCCTTGTCGAACCATGGTTTGGCTTCCGGGTTCCCTACCACCGCTTCCGTGTCTCCTCCTGTTGTGCTCTGCAACTTCAGCCAGGTCCCGTAGTCGTCGCGGATCGCCTTCTCGAACACGCGGTAGTCGTCAAGCTCCGCGAGACTGACCTCCGATTTCGCGATGGTGAGGCGACGCTCGCCAATGAGCACGTGGTCCTTGAGCGAATAGGCGGCGTGGTATTCGGCGTACTCGCGCCTGAGGTCCAGTGGCTTGGGCACGACAACGTCGTACTCGAGTGGCAACTCGAGCGTCGCGCGGTAAACCACCTCGGCCGGCGGGCCCAGCTCGATCGGCTCGGTGGGTTGATCGGCGTCAGCCGAAATCGAGGGAAGGCCGAATGGAGGAAGTGGGAGGATGATCTGCCGGTCGGCCCAGTCGGCGTACTCCTTGCGAGTGTAGTCGTACGAGAAGCGGAAGGGTGAACTCGCATCGTCGGGTGAGCTGGCGTCGACGTTCGTCACGACACCGCTGAAGCTGCTGCTGTAGGAGATCTGCTGTACAAGTTCCTGCCACCTCGTCTGGGGCACGCTGCGGAACGCCGCCCTCAGGTACATCTCGAAGTCTGAGCGATCTGTGCGCTCGAAGCGGGCCGTCAAGGTACCGTCACCGGCTAACTTGGCGATGACGGTCATCGTTCCAAACGACGGGAAGGGAGGCTGGGCCGGCGTACACATGAGTCTCGGCGGCCCACCTTCGGGGATGACGAGCGCCCTCTGGTCACGGAGGGTGCCGAACAGCATCCCGAACGGCGCGGCCCCGGAGGTGGCATCGAGCCACGATAGTTCGTTCCCAGCGTGAACGACCGTGATCACATGGTCGAACTGGCCCGGTGATGGCACGTCCGGATCAACGGTGCCGGCGGAGTTGATCAAGGCCGGCCAAGCATCGTACCCGGCGGCCTTGAGCAGCGCTGCCAGCAACGTGTGTTTGTCCTTGCAGTCACCGTACTCGTTGTCGAGCACCTCCTCGGCCGGATGTGGCCGGTAGCGCCCGATGCCGAACGAGAGCGCGACATAGTGAATTCTCGCGGAGACAAACGCGTAAAGGGCCCGGATCTTCTCATCGTCGCCGGTCAGACCGGCCGTCAACTCGGTGGCCTTGGCGCGGATCGCCGGGGTGACTGCAACCTCGGGCTTTTGGAGGTCCCCGTACCAGCGACCGACCTCCTCCCAAGTGCGGAACGTCGAAACCTGGACCGATGGCCAAGCGCCCTGGTTTGCCCGCAGCTTCTTGTCGCCGCTCTTGCTGTCCAGGTTGGCGGCCTTCCACGTGTAGATACGCCGCCGACCCTCGTCATTGATCCGCGGTTGGACTTCAGGCGTGCTGATCTTCAACGCGGTACCGCGAGGAACGCTGACCTCGAGCTCCTCGTCCTTAGAGACAACGTCTCGTGCGAAGGTGTAGGTGAACCAGAACTGTCCAGCGACCTGCGGCCTCGCGGTTACCGTGCGAACGCGGTACTCGAGCGTGTCGCCCACTCCCAGTGCCTTGACGGTGATGTGTTTCTCGTGAAGATCGCTGTACACGGGTGCGATACGCGTAACCTCGGCGGGCATGTCCTGGATGTTGTAAGAAGGGGTCACCACGACCGCCCCATTGGGCTTCCGTACCCTCACGTAGTCGACCGTGATGTCTTGGTCCACGCTGGTGTAGGCGAATACGAGGACCGCCATTGCCTTGACACCTGCCTCCGATTGCACTCGGACCACGGCGGTCGTCTCACGGATGCTTGAACCATCCGCTTCGAACGAGGCCCGGGTGACCAACCGGTCCACGATGACGGCCTCGTTGAGGGAGTCCACGCTCGTCGCTGCTGAAGGAGGCGTGATCTCTTGTTGGACAGATTGGGCCGAGCCGGGTTCTGACACCACCAGCAATGCAAATGCCAGAGGCAGCGAGATTCGCATAATCCGTTTCATAGGCTGCACGTCGCAGAGAGACCCTTCAATCTGATATTAGCATGTCGTGGCCTATCGGTAAGCCGTCGCTATGGCCCGTCTTAAGCTCACGGGACGTGGAAGGACTATCATGAACGGGTGGTCCAACGACGGGCCAGGCGGGCGGGAGGAATTCTTGAGAAGAGCAGCGCTAGCGAGTATCGCCCTGTTGGCTACCGTTGGTTGCATCAGCGGCGTTTCGACCATCTGCGAGCTGGTCGACCCGCAGGCCTCGGGGCAAGATCCGCTCGTCTCGACGACTCTGACCGTGGATGAGAACGTCCAGTTCGTGGGCGTAGAGATGACCAACGTCAGCGGCCGAATGCTGCAGCTCGTGCTCCAAGAATGGTCGCTGTCCACTTCGGCCGAAACGTCAAACATCGTGACGGCTGGCACGCCAAATGGGCAGGTCCAGACCGTCGTCCTTGCTCCCGTGACCCTCTCTCCTGGCGGCAAGTGGACGGAGTCCGTGACCATGCGCTCGCACCACAAACTCGCTTCAGGCCGCCATGGCGGGTCCTACTTCACTTCAATGATCCCCGGCGTGAAGCAGGATGCCCTGAAGCAGGCGCGCCACTGCGAGGGGTCTGAGACGATCACCCTTCTCTACGTGATTCAGGACGGCCAGGAGAAGAAGTTAGGCTCCCTGGCCGTAAGCCCGCATTACGAGAGGCTCCGCAGCCCGCAGTATGAAAAGAACCCTTTCACGCAGCACAAGCCGTGAGGTGCTTTCCCCTCGTCGTCGCTGATGTGTTCTCGGCCACCCGCGTTGCGGCTGGCGAGTTCGTCGCCTTCGCGATCCGGCGGATCGATGGCCAGGAGCACAACCGCACGTTCTCTCATCGCGAGGACTGGGGCGAATACCTCCGCAACCTCGAACGCAAGACCGCGGGCCGACGTGAATCAGAACGACCTTCAGGGGAGCGGCACTGGCGCCTTCGGGTGCCCCGTTCACCTGGTGCGGCGGCCTCAGTTGCGGGCCTTCGTAGCCCGGCCGCAGCGGTCACGGGTGCAAGTTGACCGGTCGCGGGAGGGGACGCGGGGCCGAACCAGCTCTGCCGGGTCCAGCTTCCCCATTGGCCCGCCGCATCCGTCCCGCGACGAGCACATCCGCGGTGGCGCTCCGGGAGCGCATACTAGTGCACTAGCACTCGCGGTGGTGCGGCGCGAGACGGGGGTGGACAATGGAACGGAATCCAGGCGCGGTCCTCGGGATGCTGCTCCTAGCGCATGTAGCGGCGGCGCAGTTCACCCAGCAAGGGAGCAAGCTGGTCGGCACGGGCGCTGTCGGGCCCACAACCTGGCAGGGCAACTCGGTGGCGATCTCGGCGGATGGGAACACCGCCATCGTCGGAGGGCCGGGCGATTCCCTTGATGCCGGTGCCGCGTGGGTGTTCACCCGCAGCGGGCAGGTTTGGTCGCAGCAGGGGAGCAAGATGGTCGGCACGGGTGCCGCCGGAACTGCCCAGCAGGGCTGGTCGGTAGCGATTTCAGGCGATGGCAACACCGCTATCGTCGGCGGCCCCACCGACGACTACGATGCCGACGACAGCGCCTTCGTCGGCGCTGCGTGGGTCTACACGCGCAGCGGGGGTGCGTGGACGCAGCAGGGCAGCAAGCTGGTGGGCACGGACGCCGTTGGGGCTGCCCAGCAGGGCGTCTCGGTGGCGATCTCGGCGGACGGCAACACCGCTATCGTTGGTGGCGAGGGAGACAACTCCTTTGCCGGCGCTGCGTGGGTCTACACGCGCAGCGGGGGTGCGTGGACGCAGCAGGGAAACAAGCTGGTCGGCTGGGACGCCGTCGGGGATGCATGGCAGGGTTGGTCGGTGGCGATCTCCGCGGATGGAAACACCGCCATCGTCGGTGGGTACCAGGATGACTTCAATGCCGGCGCCGCGTGGGTGTACACGCGCAGCGGGGGCGTGTGGACGCAGCAGGGAAACAAGCTGGTCGGCACGGGTGCCATTGGCGCTGCCCAGCAGGGCTACTCGGTGGCGATCTCGGCGGATGGAAACACCGGCATCGTTGGCGGGGACGCCGAGAACTTCAATGCCGGCGCCGCGTGGGTGTACACGCGCAGCGCGGGCGTGTGGTCGCAGCAGGGCGGCAATCTCGTCGGCACGGGCGCCGCTGCGACTGCCCAGCAGGGCTGGTCGGTCGCCATCTCGGGGGATGGGAGCGCCGCCATCGTCGGCGGGCCCACCGACAACTCATTTGCCGGTGCCTCATGGGTGTTCACGCGCAGCGGAGGCGTGTGGACGCAGCAGGGAAACAAGCTGGTTGGCAGTGGCGGGGCTGGCGCACAGGGCACCTCGGTTGCGATCTCCGCAGACGGCAACACCGCTATCGTGGGCGGACCAACCGACTACTGGGCCGGCGCCGCGTGGGTCTTTGTCGCCAACGCATGCACCCCGCCTGCGATCACTTCGGAGCCACAGAGCCTGACCGCCCCGAACGGGGAGATCGTGATGTTGTCGGTCACTGCTACAGGGACAGCGCCGCTCTCATTCCAGTGGTACCAGGGCGAAAGCGGAGACACCTCGATGCCGGTCGTTGGAGGCAACGCTGCCTCGATCGCCTTGACCGCGGGCCGGACCGCTACCGCCAGCTTCTGGGTGAGGGTCACCGATGCTTGTGGCAGTGCCGACTCCGTTACCGCGACCATTGCGGTCATGCAAATGGTGCGCCGGCACCTCCATAGGGCAACGTAGGCGGTGAGGTGGCCCCAATTTGATCCCTCGTGGTGATGCCCCAGGAACCGCGATCTCTCCAGGGGAGCATGGACACCGACCCCGCGCCTCCGAATTAGCGCACGAGGCGTGGCAAGTCATCCGCGGCGGGCTTCGGTTTCGGTTACCAATTCGAACAGGTACCAAACAGGTACCGAACAGGTACCAACAGGTACCAGGTATCCCAGTTC
>PMLC01000131.1:8416-9444 GCA_003158745.1 Acidobacteriota bacterium | reverse complement strand
GAAGGAGCCCTTTCACCAGTTGGTGAAAGCCACGATTTCAGTGAAAGCCACCCCTGTCAAGCGGGTGATTGCGGGCTGCCTGAGGCCTCCCGGCCGGGCCCCCTTCCACGGACCTGATGCCTCAGGGTTCGACCGGTTGGTATTCAACAACAGCAGCGATCCCAGCGACGACCTCCTCAAGGTGCGACGCCGACAGCTGGCCTTTCCTCTTGATGAACCGCTCGACAGCGACACACCGGAGCTGAAGCGTGTCGGCCGAAACCACCTTGTCCAGGCGGTTGAGGGCGTCGGGCTCGATCCGGACGTGCCAGACGGTCCCCGCAAAGCTGTCCTGCCAGCCTGTCAATGGCACGACCAGCTTCACTGGGAGCACCCCCATGGCATCGGAGCTGACCACCGCGGCCGGTCGCGTCTTGTTGATCTCGGATCCGACCGTCTGATCAAACCCGATGAGCCAGATCTCCCCGCGTCTTGGTACCGGGAGGCTACTCATCGCCGGGTTCCGCCACGGCGAACTCGCGCCAGTCGCGGTCGCGCCGATAGTGGTCGGCCGTTGCGTCAGCCTGCTGCGCCAGCAACCGGCGCCGTTCGTCGAGCGGCAGCCTCATGAACGCCCGGCGCTCAACGAGCGACGCAGACGGGTGCTCCTCGATCTTCTCGCCGAGCAGTGATTCAGCCTCGCTGGCCGTGAGCAGACCCTCCGAGAAGGCCCGAAGAGTCGTGCGTCGGAGCCACTGCGGGTGTTCGGGCGGCGCCTCCTCCGGCTCGACCTTCTTCCACCCCTTGGCGTTGATCGTCCGCCACCACTGCTGGGCGTGCAGGTCGTTGATCACCCCGAGATCGTGAAGCCGATGGACCAGCGCCTGGAGGCTCATGCCGTATCGCCGCTTGAGCAACAGCAGTTCGTCGACGCCGATCGCGCTGCGACGGACACCCACCTCGCGCCGGAGCGTGCTCGCGGGCGCCAGGAACGCCGCCCCGAACCTGAACGCCGCCTTCTCTTCGTCCACGCCCTTGCCCGGCTTCAG
>PMLC01000131.1:0-8347 GCA_003158745.1 Acidobacteriota bacterium | reverse complement strand
CCGCAGCTCATCGGCCCGCTCCTCGACACCATCCAGCGTTCTGACCGGCATCGCATTCGCCGGGATGTCCGTTTCGCCGTCCTCCGCGATGAGGCCCTGGAGCCGCGTGCGGTCCTCCAGCATCCGAGCGACGAGGTTCTCGACCCGCTCCTGTTCCTTCTTCCCGAGCTGCGATTGCTTCCGGAACGCGAGCACCTCGATCTGAACCTCCGGCGCTCGGTACAGCTCCAGCGTCTTGACCTCGAGGGCGCGTGCAAGCGTTGTCAGCACGCGCAGCGAAGGCTGCGCCTTCCCGCCTTCGTACTTGGAGAGCGCCTGCTTGGTGACGACCCCGCCCATCGCCGCCGCGAGCGCCTCGAGCGTGAAGCCTCTCGCGAGCCGGAGCTGGCGAAGCCGCATCGTCAGCACGTTGCTGGGGGTTTCGTGTCGTGGCATGGTCGCATCCTGTGGTTGACAAAGGTAGACCATTGTTCGGCGTTTGTCAACCATGCCTTTGTGTGTGGCTGCGAGGGTCACGTCCCGCTGCGGAAGGCAAATCCGAGGCCAAGGACGCCGTGGCCTGGGCGGACAGCCGGGTGGTACCGGGGAACCGACGATTGTAGGGAGCTTGCACTCGCGGCGGGCCGAGAACGCCAGTGCTCACTCGACAGTCGAAAAGCCCTTAGCCAACTCGAAGAGCTTGAGGTGGTGGGCGACGTGGTTTATCCCTGACTGCGTTTGGAAACTCTGAAGGGCCTTGATCCACTTCAGAAGCTCCGCCTGGCGATTCGTCTTTTGTGCCTCATAACTTCCGGTCGTCGCTGGTGCCTCCAGCGCTGCGATCTTTCTTCTGCATTCACCTTCAACTCGGGACGACGTAACGAGAAGTGCTTCAAAGGTCACACTGCCCATCTTCTCCAACCACTCCTGGCCCCCGGGCCTTGCCTCCAGCGCTTGAAGAACATCGTTTGCCGACTTTCTTCCATCGACAAACTCCTGTAGGAGCGATGGGACAGAGAGTCGCAACGCGGCAACGGCACCCAGCTCAAGAAGGCGAGCCCAGTTGGCCCGTTCAAGAGTCCGAACAATCACATTGACCTGGGTAAGTGTTTGCTCGATCTCGCGCAGGCTCTTGCCGAACGCCTCCGCAACAGGGCAGAACACCTCAGAGAAGCTTTGCTTCCCTCCTTCTATTTCACCGTGACGCTGACATACTTGATCGAGCTCCATCTGATCCCAGATAGACCAGACGAATTCCTCGATCTTGAGAGCTTCAAGCCGGTATCCGAGGTCGATGAACCGGCGCAAGTAGCCCTTCGCGTCGAATTCACTCCCGTACACAGCCTGGATGGAATGACAGAGCTGCTCACGGTCGATCGCCAAAACGAACACCAAGCCCTCGACGTTGAAGATGTGCTTGACGCGCTCGAGGAGTTGAATCGCGTACGTCGGCCGGCAGCGGTCCAGTTCGTCGATTACGAAGACGAGCGGCGTCTTCGTCCCTGCCTCCGGTGTTGAGATCTGGCGAACCAACTCGGCGAGCTGGTCCTGTAGGTTCCCAATTGACTCCTTTGCCTTCCGGTAGCGGCCAAGGGACTCCTCGGCGTACTTTGATACGGCCTTGGCAATATCGTCGCCCGACGAGCCAAGGATCTCGGCGAAGTGCTTCATGACATCGCTGGTTAGAGCTCCCTTAGTCGCGATTTGCAGCAGAACCGGTCCGGCGGCGTGAAGCAGGTCCTTCGTTTTGCTCTTGGTCTGCCGGATCCTGCGCCTTACTGAAGCCGTCGCGTGCTCCGGGACCGTGGCGCTAGTGATCGCCCTGGCAATTTCTTCGATCAGCCCCACGAGTGGGTCGTCAGCGAAGTCACTCTCCCATGCGTTGTGGTGGATGCAGACATGACCCTGCTTGCGAAGCGTAGCTTCCAGCATCTTCACGAACGTGGTCTTGCCGGTCCCCCACGACCCGGTCACCGCGATCACGAACGGCGTCTGCGCGTTCGCGATCAGGCCCGACAGCGTCTCGACGCCCTTCTTCCGCTGCAGCCTGTCGTTCGCCAGTGGGTTGTCCTCCGGGACATCGATTGGCCTGTGCTTGCGGAGCATCCACACCTCCAATGAGGCTACAGTTCGCCGCGGAAGGCGCGGTCGAGGAGGGCGGGCATGAGGGCCTCCAACTCGGCAGCAGTGTCCGCCTGCAAGGGTTTGAGCGCATCAACCTTTGCCTGGAGCACGGCCAACTCCCCCACGATCTTGTGTTGCTCTGCTAGGGGCCTGCGGGGAACTCTCAACGCTAGAACCTTCTCCTGGGAGATGTTCTTCATTGTGGGCGAGGTGCCCGACGCCTGTGCTTCGATCTGGTCTCGAAGGGCACGCGCTTTGAGTACCTGCTCCAGGTACTCGGGCACGACTTCGAGGGGCTCGCGGAAGACGAACCGAAACGTCTTATCGCTCAGCATTAGCCTGGGACGCGTTGCCCGAACTACAGCGCATGCACCGACCAGCTCACGCGTGTTGGCGCGGCTCATGAGGAAATCGCCGGGCTTGACTTCGAATCGAGTAATGGGGACGAAGGAGACCGGCAGCGCTTTGTTCTCTCGGTCGTCGAAAAGCCCGAACGACACCGCGCCGACCTTTAGGACTGCCCACTCACCCGTAGTTGCTGGACGCCCCTCGGTCGCGGGGCTCTTCCCAGCCTCAAGCGCGGCCACATATTCGCTGAGCGTTGGCCAATCACTTCCGGGCTTCTCGCCAAAGACACGAAGACGAGATGAACGCAGTAGGGCATCGGTTCCGTCCGCGGCCTGGGTGCAAGAAACCTGAGCTCGTGTGACCCTGGCTGAGAGGACGTCCAGTTTGGCGGCGATGCGGCGCTGCTCCTCCAGCGGCGGCAGCGGGATCTCGAGCTGGAGGAACTTTGGCGGGTTCAGCGTCAGCTTCGATAGCGCGGCTGAGCCTGTGGACATCGCTCTGGCTTGTTCCCAAAGCCCAGGGTGTCGGAAATACCAGCCAAGGAAGCTAGGATCGACCTTCGAGCGAGCGGCCTCGTAGGTTGGGAACTTGTCCGAGACGAACATCCCGTCAAGTTCGGGCGGGACGACACCAAAGGTACCCTTCCACGCGAAGAGTTTGTTGTAGATGACATCGCCGCTGCGAATCACGAAGTGACTCTTCTTGGCAATTCTCATGGCGGGTTTGAGCTCACGGAAGAATGGTCCCAACCCGTACAGCCGCATTCCGACCAGTCGCGCGTCCTCATCTGGCCCAAGGTGATACGGGCGGCGGTTGGGTGTCAGAATCTCGCCGAGCTTCACTATTCGCCACGAGCTGTTCATTGTTTTTCGGCCAGGATTTGCTTGATGTCGCCCATAATCTCGATGATGCGGCGCTCCTTCTCGAGGATGGACTCGACGAGCTGCTCCGGCGGGAGGTGCTCGAGGTCCTGGGCCGCTCGCGGGTTCTTGAGGTCGAGGTTGCAATTGTTCGCGAGCACCTCTTTGGCCTTCACCTTCCAGGCGCGCTCGTTCTCCTTCCGTTTGTTCCACCAGGTGAGACAGGGCGCGAACTCGTCGAACTGGAGCGGGGCGGTCTTGGTGTACTGCTTGCGCCCCTCGGGCAGCGGGTGCTCGTAGAACCAGATCTCCTTGGTTGGGCCGCCACGTTCGAAGAACAGGAGGTTCGTGGGAATGGAGGTGTAGGGCGCGAACACGCCGTTGGGCAGACGGAGGATGGTGTGCAGGTTGAACTCGGTGAGCAGCTGTTCTTTGATGCGGGCGCAGACGCCGTCGCCAAAGAGCGTGCCGTTGGGGACGACGACCGCGGCGCGGCCGGGCTTCGGCTGCCGGCGGAGCTTGCGCATGATCAGCTGGAGGAACAGCAGCGCCGTCTCGGCGGTGCGTTTGTCCTCGGGGAAACCGCCCAGAATTCCCCTTTCCTCCTCGCCGCCGAACGGCGGATTGGTCAGGATGACATCCACCCGTTCTCGGTCGCCGATTTGGGTCAGGGTCACGTCGAGAGAGTTGCCGTGGGTAATCCTCGGGTACTCCAGGCCGTGGAGCAGCAGGTTCATCTGTGCCAGCATGTAGGGCAGAGGCTTGGCTTCCTGGCCGAATATCGTGCGTTGCTGCAACGTCTTTCTGTCCTCGACGGTGCGGCACTGCTTGTCGAGGTGCAGGTACGTCTCGACGAGGAACCCGCCGGTGCCNNCAGGCGGGGTCGAGGACCGTTTCGCCGAGCTTCGGCGCCGTCGCTTCGACCATGAAGCGCACGACGGGCCGCGGCGTGTAGAACTCCCCCGAATCGCCCGCCGAGTCACGCATCTCCTTCAGCAACGACTCATACAGCGTTCCCAAGGTGTGAATCTCGTCACTGGAATTGAAGTGGATGCCGTTGATCTTGTTCACGACGTCGCGCAGCAGATAGCCGCTGGTCATGCGGTTGAGCACACCGCGGAAGACCGTTGCGATGACGTCCCGCCGGTCACCGCCGTTGCCGGAGTGCAAACCGCGGAGGTAGGCGAGCAGTCCCTGGCGCCTCCTCCCGTCCGGTGCCACCGCCTCGTCCTGGTTGACCCAGGTGATCAGGGCATCGCCTGTGATGCCGTCTTCCTTGGCGGCCCAGTCGCGCCAGCGGAACGGCGGCTCAAGCGCCGGCCGGTAGCGCTGGGTGCGGTCGAGCTTCGCCTCGTCCTCCCGGATCAGTTCGCTGTCGTCGATGAACTTGAGGAACATCAACCACGTGAGCATCGGCAACCGGTCGAGGTCACCGTTGAGCCCCTTGTCCTTGCGCATGATGTCCCGCGCCGACTTGATGAGGCTCGCAAGACGCTGAGGGGTCGTGAGCGGGGCCGTGTTCTTCTTGCGCGGTCCCGGCATCAGCTCTCCTCCGTCGGGGCGAGGAAGTACAGCTTCACGAGCGGTAGGAGCTTCTTGCCAGGCTCACGAACCTTGTCGTAGTTCTCCTGCCAGAGCTTGATCAACCGGCCAAGGTCCATCGTCTCGATGTGCTTGTTGGAGGACCGAATCTCCCGGTCCGCCTCAGCCGTGAAGCCACCACTCGACACGATGAGGCCGATGTCGCCTTCCTTCTTGAGTACTCCTTCGAGTTCGCGAACCTCATTCACAGTCACCTTCTGCCCCCTGTGCTTCACCTGCACCCGTATTCGGGGGGCGGTCGTGCCGAGTGGGTCTTTGTAGGCCACAACATCCACGCCGCCATCCGGTCCCTGCGGCGCCACGAACGGTACGTGGTAGCCCATCGCTACGAGGAGTTCGGCGACAAGGCTCTGAAAATCGTACGGACCCATTCGACCGATGTGCTCTTCGATCTCAGCATTCGCATGACCAAGTGCCTGGTCGTAGGCGGCCTGGCGCTCTATCTCCTCGGTGTCGATGTCTTCTGCAGCCTTCTTTGCGGGCTGTCCGTCGTCGCGCTTGGCGGCCCACTGCTTGTACCCCTCGTCCGCCCTTTCAAGGAGCTCAACCGCGGGAAGGCGCAGAGCGTCGCGACCGGTTTCGGTGAGATACCACTTCCCGCCTTCCTTCTTGATGAAGCCGCTCTTCACGAGGCCGATCGAGTAGAAGTGGACCACCGTGTGCCATCGGACATAGCCCGACTTTTCGAGGACGGCGCGCTCATATTCGCTCAGGCTGAGCTTTGGCTCAGCCGCCTTGATCAGTGCCCCAACGCGAGCTTCGCCGCCAGCCGCTGCCAGCTCCTGCAGGACCGTCTTCATGAACTCAGCGATTCGTTCCCATGGGATCTTGGCCGCCATAGCCTTCTCCTACGCCGCATAGAGGAGCGTCTGCAGCTCGTTCACTGCGTTCCGTAGCTTGTCGGGGCCGTCGAAGAGCGCCGCGATCTCCATGACGTTGCCGTGCCGGGAAATCGGCTCGACCTTCAACGCGTCGGGGATCAGGAACTGCGCCGTGCCGTGCTCGGCGTACTTCTCGAGAAGCTCGTCGAGGATCTCGCGCGCCTGCGGCGCGTACTGGTCGAAGAAATCCCTGCGGTCGCGCCGCAGCGCCTGGGCGCGCTCGCGCCGGGTGCGCAGCGGCGCGTTGAAGGCAAGGTGGCAGAGAAGGTCGAACGGGTCGGCGTCGGGTTGGTTGGCCGCCCTGGCCAGCTCGTCGAAATCGATGCCGCGCTCGGCGAGGTGCGCGATCACCTCGCTCCGGTGCTGGGGATCGGCCCATGCCTCCCGCAGCTCGACGGCGGTCGGGTAAAGGGTGCGGACCTTCTCCGCCGTGTAGTCGGTGAACTTGACGACCCGGAGCTGCGTGCCGTCGACGTCCAGTTCGTAGACGAGATGCGCCGCGATCTCGACCTGTCCGCCGTCGAAGTAGAGCTTGCGGCGTGGTTCCTCCGCCACATCTGCCGGTGGCATCACAATGGTGTCACTTGGCGGGTAGACGGTCTCGTCTCCGGTCTCGGTCGGGGGTGCGGTCTCCGCACCGTCCTCGTCGATCGTCACCTCGCTGATCAGCGTCGGCTCACCGTCGAAATCGGGGTCCGCAAACATCCGACTCGCAGAGCCGGTGTAGTCGAGGATCGAGAAGTAGAGCTTGCCGTAGTCGTCACGGACACGGGTCCCGCGCCCGATGATCTGCTTGAAGTCGGTCATCGAGTTGATGACCCGCACGAGGACGACGTTCTTGCATGTCGGCATGTCCACGCCGGTCGTCAACATCTGCGAGGTCGTGAGGATGACCGGCGAAGGGCGCTCAAGGTCCTGGAAGTTCGACAGGTGGCCGCGACCGATGTCGCCCTCGTTCGACGTGACGCGGCAAACGTAGTCGGGGAACGGCTGCACGAGGTCCGGGTTGAGGTTGTTCAGGGCGTGCCGCATCTCGTCGGCGTGCTCCTGGTCGACGCAGAACACCAAGGTCTTGGCGAAGCGGTCGGTCTTGCGGAGGAAGTCGCTGAGATGGCGCGCGACTGCCTGCGTCCGGGCGCGCAGCGCCACCCGGCGCTCGAAATCGTTGGTGTGGTACTCCTCATCAGGGATCTCGCGGCCGTACCGGTCGAGATCGCCGGGTCCAGGCCGCCAACCTGCCGCATCCCACTGCGTGATGACCCTGTGCACGCGGTACGGCGCGAGGAAGCCGTCGTCGATCCCCTGCTTGAGGCTGTAGGTGTAGACCGGGTTGCCGAAGTACTCGTAGGTGTCGATGTTGTCATCGCGCTTCGGCGTAGCGGTCATGCCAAGCTGGTATGCTGGGGCGAAGTACTCCAGGATCTCGCGCCAGTTGCTCTCGTCCCGCGCGCTGCCGCGGTGGCACTCGTCCACGACGATGAGGTCGAAGAAGTCAGGGGCGTACTCGCGATAAAGCCCCGGCCGGACCTCGTCCTTGGCGATCGCCTGGTAGATCGCGAAGTACATCTCGCGGCTCTTGTTGGCGATGCCGTTCTCGATCTTCCAACGAGCGTCGCCGAACGGCGCGAACACCTTGTCCTTCGGGTCGTCGATCAGGATGTTCCGATCCGCGAGGTACAAAATGCGGGGCCGGCGGTGTTCAGCTGTGGGATTCCGGTTCCATCCTGATGACCACAACTTCCAGCAGATCTGAAACGCAACGACGGTCTTCCCGGTGCCTGTGGCCATGGTGAGGAGCACACGGCGCTGGCCCTGAGCGATCGCCTGAATGGCCCGGTTGATGGCGATCTCCTGGTAGTACCGTGGCGACTTCCCGCTCAGATGATAGGCGGGCGACAGGAGCCGTCCAGCGGCGGCCGGCTCAATCCTCTTGTGGGTTGTCAGCCGGGACCACAACTCATCGGGGGATGGAAAGGCGTCCAGCTCGCGTTCGAGGCCGGTCAGAAAGTCAAACTCCACAAAGCCATGGCCGTTGGTTGCGTATGCGAACGAAAGGCCGAGGACCTCCGCGTAGTCCTTGGCCTGCTGGAGCCCATCGCCGGCGGTCCTGTAGCTGGCCTTTGCCTCGACCACGGCGACGGTCATGTCGGGCCGGTAACGCAGCAGATAGTCGGCTCGCTTGCCCGGCCTTCGACTCGTGCGGGTGCCGGCGACGACGATGCGGCCATCGGTGAACGTTACCTGCTCGCTCAGACGATGAGGCTCGTCGTCCCAACCAGCCTGTTGCAGCTTTGGGACGACCAACCTACGGCAGGTATCGGCTTCGTTTGGCATCGGCAATTCCAGATCAACGTCCAGAAGCTGTGGCCACGACGAGAACACGGCTTGATGTCACGCCAAGAAATGATACTCCTCGCGCGGGTTACCACCCTTGAGACGACAGCGGGCGGCCCGGAGGCCGCCCGTCTCGCAAGACCGGAAGAAGATCCTCAGGCGGTCGCCACTGGCGCTTCCTCGTGTTTCTCCCGCCCGCCGAGGAACCACAGCCACGAG
>PMLC01000136.1 GCA_003158745.1 Acidobacteriota bacterium | reverse complement strand
AATGTAGGGGCGAGGCTTGCCCCCGCCCGCCCACACCGAGCTGCCTTCTGGACAATGACCGGAGCACGAGCCACCGCCTGTAGGGGGCTAGTTGTAAATCCGATTGACAAATAGCCTCGGGACGCCTAGATTACCGGCATGGTTCCGCGCGTGCTCGAGAAGAAGCTGCGTGCGCTGGCGCGGCGTTTTCCGGTGGTGACGATCACCGGGCCGCGTCAGTCGGGCAAGACGACACTGGCTCGCGCCGTGTTCGCCAAGCACGCGTACGTGTCGCTCGAGGCGCCCGATGTCCGGGCGTTCGCATCCGCCGATCCGCGGGGGTTTCTGGCGCCGCTCGCAACCGGGGCCGTGCTGGACGAGGTACAGCGCGTGCCGGAGCTGCTCTCGTACCTGCAGGTGGAGGTGGACCGTGACCCGAAGCCGGGTCGCTTCGTGCTGACCGGCTCGGCGAACGTCAACCTTCTGGAGTCGGTGTCGCAGACTCTCGCCGGGAGGGCTGCGGTCGTCAATCTCCTCCCGTTCACACTGGGGGAGCTTCGCGGTTTTCCACACCCGCCGCGGAACGCGTTCGAAGCGACATGGAAGGGTGGTTACCCTGCAATCTACGACCGCCGCATCCCGCCGGGCGACTGGTACTCCAGCTACATCGCGACATACGTGGAGCGCGACGTGCGGCAGATGCTCAACGTCACGGACCTTCTCGCGTTCCAGACGTTCCTGCGGCTGGCGGCCGGGCGGATCGGCCAGTTGCTCAACCTCTCGCAACTGGGTGCCGACTGCGGCGTCACACACAACACGGCCCGCGCATGGCTCTCGGTCCTCGAGGCAACCTTCATCGCCTTCCGTCTCCCACCGTGGCATAGCAACCTACGCAAACGCCTGGTCAAGACACCGAAGCTCTACTTCTACGACACCGGTCTGGCATGCGCGCTGCTGGGCATTCACGGTGCCAGGCAGCTGGAGACGCATCCGCTGCGTGGCTCACTCTTCGAGAACTGGGTGGTGACCGAAGTGCTCAAGGCGCGACTGCACCAGGGGTTGGCTCCAGGGCTGTCGTTTCTCCGGGACCGCAAGGGGCTGGAGGTTGACCTGCTCATCGACACGGCTCGCGGGCCCGTAGCAGTCGAGATAAAGTCGGGGCAGACCGTCGCGGAGGACTTCTTCACCGGGCTCCGGCAGGCCGCAAGCCAGCTGGGTCGCGAGCACGGCCCCCAGGCACGAAGCTTCCTCGTCTACGCCGGCAATGCCGAGCAGCGGCGCAGCTCCTGCACGGTGGTGCCCTGGTCCGGGATCGAGACGATCCCTTCACGGTGAGGAGTGGGCGCCTCCATTCACCGCTCGGCCTCGTGGCCGAGGTACGGCAGGATCGCTTCGTCGTTCCGCCGGGGGCGGGCCTCCTCGCAACGACAGAGGGTGGGGCAGGTGGCGTCGCTGACTCGGGGAGATCCTTCGTCGGCTCGCCTGCGGCGGGCCTCCTCAGGATGGACAGAGGTGGTCGGAGAGACTTTCAGGAGAATGACAACGCAGGGCGGGACAAGGCCCGCCTGANNCTCCCGCACGCGGGAGAGGGTGCAAGACAGGGCGGGACAAGCCCCCACTACGCAGGGACGGGCAGGTTGTCGAAAGGGCGGCCGCTACAGACGGCCACGCGCTTCGCGTAGGAACGGGGTTGTTTCGTCACCCGCCGTCGGCGTGACTCCTCTCAGTGACAGGAGGACGGCGACGGGATTTTGTCCCTACAACGGGGAGGACCCGAGCTGGCCTGCTAAAACACACATATGGCACACAGCGCGAAGAGCCAGGATCGCCGGCACTGGCCCGTGCGTCGGTTTACCCTCGCGGCACAGCCTCCCGAGGACCTGAGCGGACAGACCACGGCCGAGGAGCGGCTCGAGATGATGTGGCCGCTGGCGCTGGATGCCTGGGTTCTTGCCGGACTGCCCCTCCCCGATTACGCCCGCGGCGCAGCGCCGGTCCGCCTGGTGGCCGCGGCTGCCGGCCCGCCGGCGGTCGAGCCGTGAACGAGGACCTCCTCGATCTTCTGAGGTGCCTACTGGAGGCGAGGGCGCCTTCCCTCGTCGTGGGCGCGCACGCGCTCGCGGTGCACGGCGTGCCGCGCGCGACCTGCGCTCTCGACGTCTGGATCGACCGCGATGCCGCCAACGCGAAGCGCGTGTGGGCGGCGGTCCTTTTGGTTCGGAGCGCCGGTCGGGGCGATGGGCATCACGCCNNGGCCGCCCAGCGGGCGGCCGCTACGCAAACCCGGCCTCGAATGAGGCGGGCGGTTACCTGGCGAGGTTCTCGAGCTCCGACGAGGCGCGGTCGATGACGGCGGCGACGTTGTCGAGCACTTTGGCCGTGCGCACGATCCCTTCCTCGGCCTCGTCCCACTTCCGCTGCTCGAGCGCCTCGCGCACCATCGGGATGGTCCTGACCTCGTAGCCGGTGTACAAGCCGGGCGCGTAGAGCAGGTTCTTGAACCAGGGGCGCCGGGGCAGTCCCGCCGGGTCGAGCGTCGCGCGCTCGACGCCGAGCAGCGTCGCGTTGACGGCCTTGACGCTCTCGCTCGCGAGGACGGCACCTCCGTTGGCGCGCGCCGCCGCGACGGCCTTGTCGTACCTCTGGGCGCTGCGCGTGAGCGCCTCGGCGGTGTTCTCGAGCGGGGCGAAGTTGAGGTGCGGCGGAGCCGCTTCGGAGGGGGGCGCGAAGGTCGGCGCGCGCGGATCGGAGGTCGCCGCGAACAGCCCCTCCTCGATCTCGAGGTCGCGCTCACGCGCCTCGTCCTGCTCGCCCTTCAGGAGCTTCTGCAGCTCGCCCAGGTAGCGGTTGACGGTGTCGGCGAAGTTCGTGAAGCGGAACGGGAGNNTCGTCGTAGATCGAGTGGTAGATGCCGCCGTCGTCCTCACCGCCGAACCCGAGCGACAGGCACGGGACGCCGATGCGGTCGAGGAAGACGGTGAAGTCGGAGCCGAACCCGAGCGCGCCGATCCGCAGATCGCCGCGCTCCCGGAGCTCCTTGCGCTCCTCGGGCGTCTTGGCGTCTGCGATCAGGCGAAGCTGGAGCCGCCTCCACACGGAAACGCCGGACTCCGGGTCGGTGATGTCGCGCGCGACGTCGTTGAAGAAGCTCTCGAGGGTGTGCGAGCCGCTCATGTCCAGGTAGCCGCGGCCGTTCGAGTCGGAGTTGAGGTAGGCGACGGCGTGCTTCGACAGCTCCTCCGCGTGCGTCTCGCCCCACTCGGTGGACCCGAGCAGCCCCGGCTCCTCGGCGTCCCAGGCGCAGTAGACGATCGTGCGCTTCGGCCTCCACCCCTGTTTGAGCAGCTCGCCATAGGCGCGGGCCTCTTCGAGCAGCGCGACCTGGCCGGAGATGGGATCCTCGGCGCCGTTGACCCATGCGTCGTGGTGATTGCCGCGGACGACCCACTCGTCGGGGTAGACGGAGCCGGGGATCCTCGCGATGACGTCGTAGATCGGCTTGATGTCCCAGTTCGCCTTCACCACGAGGTGGACTTCGGCCGCGCCGGGGCCGAGGTGGTACGGGAAGGGGAGCGCTCCCCGCCACTCCGGAGGCGCCATCGGGCCGTCGAGCGCCTTGAGCAATGGCGCCGCGTCGCCGTAGGAGATCGGGAGCACGGGGATCTTCGTGATCACCTCGACGTCCTTCAGCGCGAGGCGTTTGGCATCCTTGGTGGCGCCGACGCCCGGCGTCAGCGGGTCGCCGACGTACAGGGTGTCCATGACGCTGCCGCGCTGGACGCCTGCCTCGGGCCGGGACGGTCCCTCGGGAAACGTCTTGCCGTCGAAGTACCCGTCGTCGCGAGGGTCGGAGTAGATGAGGCAACCGATCGCGCCGTGCTCGCCGGCGACCTTTGGCTTGATGCCGCGCCAGGAGTGGCCGTAGCGCGCGATGACGATCGCGCCCTTGACCGAGACGCCCAGCCGCTGGAGCCGGTCGTAGTCCTCCGGGACGCCGTAGTTGACGTAGACGAGCCGTCCGGTCACGTCGCCGTCGATCGAGTAGGCGTTGTACGTCGGAAGCTGCTCGGATTGCTGGTTGGAGGTCGGGTCGACGGCGACGGGAGGCTCCGCGAGTGTGGCGACGAACTTCGTCGGCGCGATCATCTCGACCCGGCGCTCCTTGGGGGTGGGGAACAGCACGTCGAACGTCTCGATGCGCGCGTCGAACCCCCACTCCTTGAACTTCGACAGGATCCACTCCGCGTTGTCCTTGTCGTACGGCGAGCCGACGTGGTGCGGGCGCGCGGAGAGCCGCTTCATGTACTCGCGCATGTTCGCGGGGTCCGGAATCGCCCGGAACTTCGCCTCCCAATCGCGCTCGACCCGCGACGAGGCATCGGAGAACCCGGAAAGCGCCGGCTCGGTCGCCGGAGCGGCGGCGAGGACGAGCGGGGCTGCCGCCAGCAGAGCGAGAAGCCTGAGTTGTCGCATGGGACCCTCCCTGCCGAACCGCGAAAGGGTGTTCCCTTTCACGGATGCTGAGTGTAGGGCTGCCGAGAGTGGTGTCAAGGCTTCACATGTCATTGCGAGCAAAGCGAGGCAATCCTCATGAGCCGTGGGCACACCCCGGGCCATGAAAGTGACGGATCCGAACGCAGCCCACTACCGGCTGTCATCCTGAGCGAGCGCAGCGAAAGGCGACAAAGCCATCCCGCCATTCCCTA
>PMLC01000146.1 GCA_003158745.1 Acidobacteriota bacterium | reverse complement strand
CACGTTCACAGGTTCGAACCTTCGAACCGCCTTTGGCAGGTGGCGGAAGCGCATGGGAATCGAACCCACCCCCCGGTGCCGCGTCGGCACGGAGCAACGGTTTTGAAGACCGCGAGAGCCACCAGGCCCCGGGCGCTTCCGGGCCAAGTCTAACACCACCAATAATTGTCTGCGACGGTGGAGAGAGGCGCCCCCTCTTCTCACTCTGCCGGATCAGCCCGAGCGGACCTACTACCGGTGGCTGCGAGTATATGGGGGTTTGAAGGCGGAGCAAGCCCGCCGGCTGAAGAGTCTGGAGAAGGAGAACGGCCGGCTGAAGAAGGTGGTGGCGGAGCAGGCGTTGGACATTGCGATCCTCAAGGAGGCGCCCTCGGGGAACTGGTGAGCCCGGCGCGGCGGAGCCCGCGTTCGCGCGCCGGCTCGACAGAGTGGATCGAACGCTGGCCAGGACTCTGGAGCCTTGAGCGCCGCCCATGCTACTTCCGCTCCTTGCGTACCTGGCACCTATTCGCGACGACCACGGCGGTGACGCCCTGAGGGCGCATACTGCTGTGGTTGCAATTTCGGCGGTGTGGCGCGAGACGGGGGCGGGCTATGGCACGACAAGCAGGTGTTGTTCTCGGGGTGCTGCTCCTTGCGCATGCAGCGGCGGCGGAGTTCATTCAGCAAGGGAGCAAACTCATAGGTACGGACGTCGTCGCGCCTACCGTTCAGGCTTTCTCGGTGGCGATCTCGGCGGACGGGAACACCGCCATCGTCGGTGGCTACCAGGACAACTCCGGGGCCGGCGCCGCGTGGGTATCCACTCGCAGCGGTGGGGTGTGGTCGCAGCAGGGGAACAAGCTCGTCGGCACGGGCGCCGTCGGGGTCGCCGTGCAGGGCTACTCGGTGGCGATTTCGGCTGATGGGAACACTGCCATCGTCGGCGGGCCTGGCGACAACTCCAATGCCGGCGCCGCGTGGGTGTGGACGCGCAGCGGGGGCGTGTGGTCGCAGCAGGGCAGCAAGCTGGTCGGCACAGGTGCCGTCGGGGGTGGTGCCAATCAGGGCGGCTCGGTGGCGATCTCGGCAGATGGCAACACCGCCATCGTCGGCGGGTCGGCAGACAACTCCAATGCCGGCGCCGCGTGGATATTTTCGCGGAGCGGTGGGGCGTGGTCGCAGCAGGGCAGCAAGCTCGTCGGCACGGGCGCCGCCGGGGCCGCCCAGCAGGGCAGCTCGGTGGCGATCTCGTCCGATGGCAACTCCGCCATCGTCGGCGGACCGGCCGACAGCTCTAGTGCCGGCGCGGTGTGGGTGTACGCGCGCAGCGGGGGCGTGTGGTCGCAGCAGGGCAGCAAACTTGTCGGCACAGGTGCGGTCGGGTCAGTTGCCTTGCAGGGCAAGTCGGTAGCGATCTCGGCGGACGGGAACACCGCCATCATTGGCGGGTTCGGCGACAACTCCAATGCCGGCGCCGCGTGGGTGTACACGCGCAGCGGTGGGGTGTGGACGCAGCAGGGGAGCAAGCTCGTCGGCACGGACGCCGCCGGGGCCGCCCAGCAGGGCAGCTCGGTGGCGATCTCGGCGGACGGGGACACCGCCATCGTTGGCGGGTTCGGCGACAACTCCAATGCGGGCGCGGCGTGGGTGTACACGCGCAGCGGTGGGGTGTGGACTCAGCAGGGCAGCAAGCTCGTCGGCACGGGCGCCGTCGATCCCGCCTATCAGGGCTTATCGGTGGCGATCTCGGCGGACGCGACCACAGCCATCGTCGGCGGACCAGGCGACAACTCTGGTGTCGGCGCCGCGTGGGTCTTCTCGGCATCGTTCGCTGTATGGGTGCCGGTGGCGAGCCACAACTCCGGCCTCAACCAGAGCCAGTGGCGCAGCGACCTTGGCCTACTCAACGCCGGCAGCCTCACCGCCAACGTCCGGCTCAGCTTCTACGGCAGCGGCGGCGTTGTGAGTAACACGATCTACGTGCCAGCCGGGGCGCAGTCAATCCTGACCGATGTGGTTGGGCAGCTTGGCGGGAGTGGCTCAGGCGCGACCGGGGTGTTCTCCGATCAAGCACTGAAGATCACGGCGAGGACCTACAACCAAGTCGCGTCCAGTGCGACCTGTTATCCAAACGGCACGCAGGGACAAGACTATCCGGTGTTGACCACGGGTAACGGGCTGAGTGCGGATGAGGGCGCGTACCTTCCGGGACTCACGAGAACGCCTCGTACCACTGCAACATCGGGTTGGTCAACACAAGCACCGGGAGTGCGACGGTGCTGGTGGAGCTTTTCGACGGAGCGGGGACCAAACTCACCGACTACACGGTGACGCCTTTGGCTGCAGGTCAATGGTCGCAGGCAACGCAGCCGTTCAAGAACGTGGCTGGGCAGACGGCGATGGATCGTGGGTACGCCAAAATCACGGTGCAGTCGGGGTCGGGGGTGTTCGCCTTTGCCTCGGTGATCGACAACATCACCAACGACCCGACGACGGTGACGATGCAGCGGTAGCAACGGACTTGACTGCGGTGCCTTCCCGGTACGGGTTAGGGGGCAGCTGGCGGCAGTCTTCGAGCGGACCTGGGCGTGGATGCCGGGGCCGTGGCGTGCTGGCGACCTGATCTGAGGAGGTTGTTACGCGCTCAGCCAAGCGCGAGAGCCTTATCCCTTCAGCTCAGGTTTGGAGGGTGAGGGCTTCTCCTCAGGCTTAGGTTCCTTGTCCGACGCCTGGACCTCGTCAGACATGCCTTTCAGGCCTTCCCTGAACCCCCGGATCGCGGAGCCTAGGCCCTTACCAACCTCGGGGAGTTTCTTCGGCCCGAAGATCAGCAGCACGATTGCCAGGACCACCAGCCAGTGCAACGGCGAGAATGCTCCTTCGAACATGGTCACCTCTCACCCTCAGTATGGCGCTTGTGCGGGGCACGTGCACGGGAACGCTACCTCCTGCTCGGTGATCGACAACATCACCAACGATCCGACGACGGTGGCGATGCAGTGGTAGCGACGGACTCTCCTGCGCTGCTGTCTCGGCACCCTCCGGGGCGGGTCAATACCGCGCCCGACAACAACCAAGGTGGCTCGACGTGAAGGGGCCAGTGAACGAGAGGTCAACCGTGCTCTGATGGAGGGCGTTTCAGAATCCAGGTGACCGCTAAGCCGACAAGGTAGACGGCCCCTAACAGACCTGCCCACACGAGCAACCCTCGGAGCACGACCTCCGTTGTTTCCGATTCGTCTCCTGCAAACTCGACGAGCGTGGCAGAGGCTGCGACAGCGAGCATCGCGGCTGCGGCCACGGCCACGGCGAAGTGCTGCCAGCTAATCCGGCCCACGATCGCTATTTGCCCGTTCTTCAGTCACCGCGCTGGAATATACGCTTCGCTCGTTTCCTCGACCCCCTCACCACGAGGCCCAGGAACCGCGACCTCGCGGAGGGGAGTGGCAGACGTCCAGGTGGCGTGCCTCCGCGCAGCCTGGGCGGCAGCGGTGCGCGAGGGCGGCAGATGTAGGGAGAGGACGACCCTTTGACGTGAGGAATCTCGGGACTGCGAAATCGTTCCGAGGTACTGCCACTGCACTGCCAGCAGCGATTCTCGGGTTGTAAGTTGGTGGAGCCGAACGGGATCGAACCGTCGACCTCTTGAATGCCATTCAAGCGCTCTCCCAACTGAGCTACGGCCCCACCAGGGACGGGAAAGCTAGCAAGAGACGGCTTCGGTGTCAACCGCTTTCGTGCGGATCCTCCTCCCAGGCGATATACTTCCGGCGCACCCAACGGTTGGGCGCGCTGGGCCGTATACGGTCCGGAGGTTGGAATTGGGATGGGGGTTTTGCGCCTGTTGGTCCGGGAAAAAGTGACCGCCGAGCACGACGATCGGCAGCTTGCGGCGCTTGCGCGCGGCGGGGATGAAGCCGCGTTCGCGGCGCTGGTTCGCCGCCACCAGGCCGGAGTGCGCCGGTGCGCCGCGCGCATCCTGGGCGACGACGAGGAGGCTCGCGACATCGCGCAGTTGGCCTTCGTGCGCGCCTGGGAGAATCTCTCGAAGTATGACGCGGCCTGGGCTTTCTCGACCTGGGTGTACCGGATCGCCTCGAACCTCGCGATCGACGTGCTGCGCTCGCGCGACAGCCGCGACCGGACCCACACCGCTCACCTGCGGATCGTCGGGGACTCGGTCGGCCCCAGCGCGCCGCAGGATCTGCAGGAGGGCGAGGTGCGCCGGATCTTCGCGGAGCTCGCGGAGCTCCTGACGCCGACCCAGCGTGCGGCGTTCGTCCTGCGCGAGGTGGAGGGGATCGCCACGGCCGAGGTGGCCGAGGCGCTCGGCTGCAGCGAGGCAACGGTCCGCAACCACGTCTTCCAGGCTCGGGCGACGCTGCGCAGGGAGCTCGCCAACCGCTATCCCGAGTACCTCCCCAGGGGGGGTGGCCGATGATCAGTTGTCTCGAAGTGCGTCGCTTGGCGCCGAGGTTCGTGGCGCTCGAGCTACCGCCGGACGATGAGCGGGAGCTTCGCGAGCACCTGGCCGGATGTGCCGCGTGCCGTGAGGCAGTGGTCGCTCGCGAACCGGCCCTTGAGCTTGTCTGGAAGATGGCGGCCGAGACCGGCCCTGCCGAGGACGAACGCTTCGTGGCCGAGGTGCTCGCGCAGATCCACCAACGTCGGTTGGAGCGCAAGCTCAGTGGGACGTGGTCACGGGTCCTGGCAGCGGCGGCCGCGGTCCTCGTGACCGTACTCGGCGGCACGGCGGTGGTCCGAGAGCTGTCCAGGCCGACTCCACCTTCCACGGTGGCAACGGTCGCGGCGCCGCGTCCCCGGCCGGCCGCAGCGGAAGCGGCGTTCATCGAGGTCGACGGCGTCGGGGTGCGTCTCTACCAGTTCGCCCCGGTTTCCCAGTCACGTGACGCGATCCAGGTGGCGTTCATCGTGGATCCGCACCTGGAGCTCTAGTTGGTCAGATCATGGGTCGCAATAGTCGTGTTTGCAGCGGGCAGCGTTCTTGCCGCCGAGCAGGAACTGCGCGTCTTCCAGTTCCACTTCCGTCCCGCCCGTGAAGCTGCGACGTTGGTCGAGCCGCTGCTCTCGGCTGAGGGCAGCCTCTTGTTGCAGCCCGGTTTGAACGCCATCACGGTTCGCGACACCCCGGATGTCCTCAAACGGGTTGCCAACGCACTCGCGAGTTGGGACGTCGCACCGCAGTCGTACAAGGTGCATGTTCGGGTTTTCCTCGCGTCCAGGGAGCCTAAGCAGGTTGGGACTCCACCGCCGCCAATTCCCGAGCTCGGCGAGAAGCTATACCTGCTCTTCGGTTTCACGAAATACCAGGAGGTGGCGGCGGTCCAGGTCACCGCAGCGGACGGCAATACCGTGGAAACTGCGGCCGGCGATCACTACCACCTGCGGTTCATGGTCCGGAGCGTGCCGCAGGAGCCCGAGCGGGTCCAACTCGCTCAGCTCCAGCTCGCGCGCCGCGATCGTGCGGCCGACAACACCGAGGTGCTGACCCCACTGCTGCGCGCCACCGTCAGCTTACTCATGAAGCAGCCGTCGGTAATCGCCGGAGCACGCTCCGAGAACGCCAACCAGGCGCTGTTTCTGCTGCTGTCGGCGGAGCGCGAGGGCAAGCAGTGACCGAGTACGTCGTGCGGCTGGGCACGGCCGAGGGTTCCATCCTCGAACAGCGCCATCGCGCCATCAGCGAGGACTCGCTTCGCCGCGATCTCGAGAGTAAGGGATTCACCGTTTTTCGGGTCTGGGAGCACCGCGGGAAGCTCCGGGTACCCTTCATGGGTCGTCGCGAGCGGCTCAGTTCGCTCGAGTTTCTCATCTTCAACCAGCAACTCGCGACGCTCCTGAGGGCCGGGATGCCGATCCTGCAGTCGCTCGAGTTGTTGCAGCGCTCGCAGAGCGGCGCGTTCTTTCGCGAGGTCCTCACCCGCATCCTCGAGGATGTGCGGAGTGGGGTCTCGCTCTCGGACGCCTTCGCCGCCCAGGGCGGTGTCTTCCCCAAGCTCTACTGCGCCACGATCCTCGCGGGGGAGCGGGCTGGCGAGCTGGTCGGGGTGTTGACACGCTACATCCACCACCAGCAGGTACTTGAGGCTGTGCGGCGGAAGGTGACGTCGGCGCTCACCTACCCGCTGGTGCTCCTGGCGCTTTCGGGCTCGCTCATCGTCGTGCTGGTGACCTACGTGATCCCGCGTTTCGCTACGTTCTACGTGGGTTTTGCCGCGGACCTGCCTCTCGCTACGAAGATCGTGCTCGGTTTCTCGGCGTTCGTCCAGAACAACGGCTTCTATCTTCTGGGTGGGTTGGTGGTGGCCTACCTTCTGTCGAGGCGCTGGCTCCGGAGCGACGCAGGAACGGTCGCGCTCGATCGCGCCAAGCTCAAGATACCGTTCGTGGGGCGGATCCTGCATCTTTTCGCGCTGTCGCAGTTCGTGCGGTCGTTGGGAACGCTCATCGCCGGGGGCACGCCGCTAGTCAACTCGCTCGAGATCGCGAGCGGAACGGTGACGAATCGCGCCATCGGCGAGCCGCTGACGCGGGTCGCCGCCAGGGTGCGGGAGGGGCAGGCGCTATGGACCTCGCTCGAGACCACGGGTCTGTTTCCGGACCTGTCGATCGCGATGGTCCAGGTTGGTGAGGCGACTGGCGCGCTCGAAGGGATGCTGATCAACGTCAGTGAGTTCTACGACGAGTCGATCGAGGTGCGGCTCGCGCGGGTGGTTACGCTGATCGAGCCGGCGGTACTGGTGATCATGGGTGGAGTGGTCTCGATGCTGCTGTTGTCGGTGTACTACCCGATGTTCACACTGATGCAAAAGGTGCAGTGAGGTCCGGCATGGCAGAAGAGATAAGCACCGTGAGCCAGAGGTACCTACGCGGGGTCCCGCGCGACGAGGAGGACCGCAAGCGCGCGGCCGAGCTCGCCGCCCACATCGGCCTGCCATACGACGACCTCCTCGACTTTCGGAGCGACCCCGAGCTGTTCCGCCAGATCCCGGTGGACGTCATGGTCCGCTACCAGTTCGTGCCCCTGGAGCGGCAGGGCGACGTCGTGGTCGTCGTGATGGCGGACCCGTCCAATGTGCTGGCGGTGGACGAGGTCGAGCTTGCGATCGGCGCGCCGGTCGAGGTCAAGGTGGGGCCGGCCGGCCGGATCGCCGACATCTTGGAGAAATCCGAGTCGACTCAGCGCGTTTTGGACGAGGCCACCGAGGACTTCAAGATCCAGCTCGTCCAGGAGCGGGAGAACGGCGAGGAGGCTCTCTCCATCGAGTCGATCACGGCGGACACTTCGCCGATCATCAAGCTTGTCGACACGATCGTGTTCAACGCGATCCAGCGGCGCGCCTCCGACATCCACGTTGAGACGCGCGAGAAAGAGGTGATCGTCAAGTACCGCGTGGACGGCGTGCTATACCAGGCGATGGAGCCCATCGACAAGCGCTACCACTCGACGATCATCTCCCGCATCAAGGTGATGTCGGAGCTCGACATCGCCGAGAAGCGCATCCCGCAGGACGGCCGCTTCAAGTTGCGGTTGAAGGGCCGCACCATCGACTTCCGTGTCTCGATCATGCCAACGGTTCACGGTGAGGACTGCGTCATCCGAATCCTCGACAAGGAGTCGGCCAACAAGGAGTTCCGGACGTTGAACCTCGAAGTGGTCGGGTTCGACGATGACACGAAGCGGAAGCTGCGCAAGTTCATCCGGGAACCGTACGGAATGGTGCTCGTGACAGGCCCGACCGGCTCCGGCAAGACCACGACCCTCTATGCCTGTCTGTCGGAAATCGTGTCGGTCGAGGACAAGATCATCACGATCGAGGATCCCGTCGAGTACCAGCTTCCCGGAGTCTCGCAGATCCCTGTCAACGAGAAGAAGGGCCTGACGTTCGCCCGCGGCCTACGGTCGATCCTGCGGCACGACCCGGACAAGATCATGGTCGGCGAGATCCGCGACGAGGAAACGGCGCAGATCGCGGTGCAGTCGGCGCTCACCGGCCACCTGGTTTTCACGACCGTGCACGCCAACAACGTGGTCGATGTGCTGGGCCGGTTTCTCAATATGAACGTGGACCTCTACAACTTCGTGTCTGCCCTTAACTGCGTCCTGGCGCAGCGACTGGTGCGCCGAATCTGCCCGCACTGCAAGCGTGCGGCGAAGGTCTCACCCCAGAACCTGGAGGAGTCGGGCCTGACCGCCGACGCCGTCCGCGGTGTCACGTTCTACGAGGGCGCCGGCTGCATCGAGTGCAACGGTACGGGGTTCTTGGGACGCAGCGCAATCTCGGAGCTGATGGATCTCTCGGACAACATCCGAGCGCTGATTCTGGAGAAGAGACCGGCCGCCGAAATCAAGCGCGCGGCGAGGGCGGAAGGCATGAAGTTCCTGCGCGAGTCGGCGCTCGAGCGCGTCTTCGCCGGTGTCACGACGCTCAAGGAAGTCAACAAGGTGACGTTCGTCGAATGAACATGCTTGCCCTGCTCCGCACTCCACCTCCGGTCCACACCTTCTTGCCGGGTGGCGAGCAGTTCCTATACGGGCGGCTGAACGGCCGCCGGGACGCACTCGTCCAGGTCGAACAGACACCCTTGCCGGAAGACTGGTTCAGGCTGGGCCCGGTCGGTCTGCTTCAGGTGGACCGGCAGGTGCTGGCAAGCGCCCTCGGAGTCCTGCTTCGGCGTCTCGAGAAGCCCCCGCAGCAGGCCAGCCTCGTGGCTCCGAACGCCTGGATGCGGAGTGTCGTCGTGGAAACCGGAGACCTGCCGCACCAGCGCGACGAGGCGGAGCAGGTTGTGCGCTGGCGTCTCAAGAAGTTGTTGCCGTGCCGGCCGGAGGACGTTCGGCTGGACTTCCTCACCGGCGGGGAGAACGGTCGGATGCTGGTCGTGCTGGCGCTCGATCGACCGCTGTCCGCCGTGGAAGAGGTGTTCTCGGCTGCCGGGGTCCACCTGGGCCGCATGGAGCCCGCGGCGCTTGCGCTGACGGCCCTCCTACCGGTCTCGGCCATGCCTGTTTTGCTGGCTGCCGTCGAGGAGCACGCTCTCGCCCTCGTTGTGCTGGCCGGAGGCAAGCCTGTGCTTCTCCGCCACAAGCCTCTTCCGGCCGACGCCCAGCGTGCCGAGGTGTTCATGACGCGCGAGATCACGCGCACCCTCGCCCACGCTCGGGAGCAGCAGGGGCTCACCGGCCCGGTGGTGGTCTGGCTGGCTTCGACGGACGGCGAGAGAGGCACCGAGGTGGAGCGGTGGGCGGACGGCGAGCCCGGAGTGACCGTCAACAGACTCGCCGTCGGCGCCGGGAGGGTACCGCTGGGGTCGGGCGTTCCGGATGTCCGTCTGTGGTCGCTCCTGGGGACCGCCTGGGCGGGGGAGGCCTGATGAAGAGGCCGAACCTGGCGTCGAATCCGTTCGTCGACGTTCGGCCGGTGTGGCTGATCGGCGCAGTCCTGGCGGTGTTCGCGCTGGCACTTTCGATCGCGAGCCTGACGGGGTTTGTCGCGGCCCGAGGGAAGGAGAAATCGGCCGCCGAGCTGCTGCAGCGGACCCAGGCCAAGCGAGCGGAACTGGCAATTCGCGTCGAGGCAGGGAACAGGGAGCTGGCTGCGGTCTCCTGGAAGAAACTCCAGCTGCAAACGACGTCGATGCAGGTGGTGGTCGCGCGCCACAAGCTGGTCTGGAGCCAGCTCCTTGCCGACCTGGAACGCGTGGTCCCCTGGGACATCCGCCTCGTGCAGATCACCCCAACGGTGGACAAGACCGGTGCCATTCAGGTCGGGCTGCGGGGACTCGCCACCGGCCGTGAAGCGTGGCTGAGGCTGTTGGCGGTGCTGTTTGCCGATTCGACGTTTTCCGACCCTTTGCCAAGGTCTGAAGAGGCACCCTCGGCCACGAATAGCAGGGGGTACCTCTTCGAGCTCAGCGTTCGCTACTGGCCAGGGGGAAGGACATGATCGGTCGTGGCGCGTGGCTCCGTCTCTGGTACGTGTGGGCGCCCGCGACCCTGATCGTGGTTGCCAATGTCGTCTGGCTCGCTGGCATGCGTGGAGCGGTGCTCGGGCGGGGCTCGCTGCTCGCCCAGCAGGTCGACGAGGCCCATCTGGCGGTCTCGAAGCTCCAGAGCCAGGCGGACCAGCTCGAGCGCATCAAGAGGTCGCTCACAGCCCTGGAGGAGAACCTGGGCGCGCTTCGGCAGGAGGAGATGGCGCCAATGCGCGAGAGACTCGTGCCGTTCCTCACTGACGTGGTCAAGCGGACTCAGGAAGCGGGATTGAGAGCGGAGCGCGTGTCCTACACGGCACAGCGCGAGGAGAAGTCCGGGCTCGTCTACTTCAGCGCGAACTACAGGGTCAAAGGGAGCTACGAGCAGATCCGCCAGTGTGCATTCCTGCTCGAGAGTTCTCCGCAGTTCATCCTGCTCGAGGGGCTGGCTTTGCGGGGGGACGAGAGTGCCTCGTCCCTCGAGGTGGTGGTCCAACTGGGAGTCGGGACGTACTTCTCGGACCTCGACGAGGGGCTCATGAAGCAGCTCGGTGTCAATGAGGTGGCCAGTGGCGCGTGACGCGAGACCCAGAAACGTCGCCGTCCTCGCCGCGCTCCTGGTGGTGCTCGCGGTGGTGGCCATCGTCAGGCTCCGGCCGGTTCTTGTCTCTGGGGCCGCCGCTGGGAACGACAAGGCGGTTCACGTGGGCAGCTACTCCGTGCCCGTTCTCGGGTGGGACAGGTTGGAGGAGCGCGTGGTTCCGACTCCTCGCGCCGGCAGGAACCTCTTCACCTTCGGGGCCCCGCCCACGCCTACGCCGGACCGCAGACCCAAACCGACGCCGCCGCCCCCCCCCCCGCCGCAGCCCACGCCGACGCCCGAGGGGATCTATGTGAACGGCAAGTGGATCTTGCCGCCGCCGCCGAGTTTCTCGCTCAGCTACCTGGGATGGCTGGGGCCCAACCGCCTGCCCGTCGCGATCTTCCGCGATGGTGACGAAGTCCTGGCGGTCGCCGTAGGAGAGACTGTGAAGCTGAAGTTCATCGTTCGCGAGGTCGACCCCACCGGCGTCACCATCGGCTTTGTGGGTTATCCCCCGAACGTGACCAGCAAGGTTGTGCTTGCGAGGTGAGTGTGACGAAGAAGCTTGTCGGAGTCGCAGGTCTGTTGCTGAGCCTGGTGGTCCTGCTCCCAGGCTGCGCCACGTATCGGTACACGCGCCGCGCCAGCGACGCCACAGTCGCCGAGAACTGGGATGCGGCCGTCTATTACTACTTGGAAGCGCTGGCGCGCGATCCCGGCAACGTGCACTTCAAGATGGCGCTCCAAAAGGCGCGCCTCAAGGCCGGAGAAGGGCATTTCCGCCTCGGCATGCGGTTCAGGGACGCCGGCGAGCTCGCGCGTGCCCAGGCCGAGCTCGAGCTCGCCGTCCAGCTCGACCCGACGCACCAGTACGCCGAGGTGCAGCTGGTCAAGGTGCGCAAGGACCTCGCGGTGCTCAACCAGGAAGGCGGAGCGTCGAAGCTCGCGGAGATGAAGAAGACGGCGTCCGAGATGAAGGTCAAGCCGCCGATCCTGAACCCTGCGTCCGATGAGCCGATGAGCCTTTCGTTCCCGAACCAGACGAACTTGCGGGACATCTACAAGGCCATCGGGCAGGCTTTCGGGGTCAACATCCTCTTCGACCCGAAGCTCAAAGACAGCAAGCTGTCGATTGAGCTGAGGAACGTCACCGCTAGGCAGGCTCTCGAGGCCGTCGTGGAGGCGGCCGGCCACTTTTACAAGGTGTTCGACGAGAAGACCGTGATCGTCGTCGAGGACACGCCACAGAACCGACGGGACTACGAGGATCTGGTCGTCAAGACGTTCTTCCTCTCCAACGCCGACGTCAAGGACGTCAACAACATGCTGCGCGCCCTGATCGACGCGCGCCGGATCGCGGTCAACGAGCAGCTCAACTCGCTTGTGATTCGTGACACGGCCGACAAGGTGGCGATTGCCGAACGACTCATCAACGCCAACGACAAGTCGAAAGCCGAGGTCTTGGTGGATGTTGAGCTGCTGCAGGTCGACACCTCGAAACTCCGCGACATCGGCACGAACCTCTCGACGTACACGTTCGGAGCATCCGTCGACCCGACCAAGCTCGGCGGCACGGCGGCCGCCAGCGGCGGTAGCGCGTCCATTCCTTTGCAGAACTTTGGCAACATCACGAGGTCGATGTGGAGCATGACGCTGCCGAGTCTCACCATCAACCTGATCAAGTCGGCCGGTGAAGCCGAGACCCTCGCCCAGCCCCAGCTCCGCATCACCGAGCGTGAGAAGGCCAATCTGGTCATCGGGGAGAAGGTCTCAATCCCGACGACGACCTTCAACACCGCAACGACGGTAAACACCGGCGTTGTGCCGATCACGGCCTACACCTACCAGGACGTGGGGATCAAGCTCGAAATAGAGCCGAAGGTGCACCACAACAATGAGGTCACTTTGAAGCTCAAGATCGAGGTGTCGGAAATCGTGGCATCGTCTACCCCGCTGGCGTCGGGAGCCGGGCCGAACATCGCCACCCGCAACATCGACACCGTGATCCGCCTCAAGGACGGCGAGACATCGCTGCTGGCGGGGTTGACGAAGGTCTCGACGAACCTGCAAACGAGCGGAATTCCCTGGCTGTCCGATCTTCCGGTGATCGGGAGTCTCTTCGGCGACAAATCCAAGACCACCAGCCAGACGGACCTGGTGCTGACCCTCACCCCTCACATCATCCGGTACCCCGACATCACCGAAGAGGACCTCGCGCCGCTCTGGGTGGGGACCGAGAACCGCGTCTCGATCTTCGGCAACTCGCCGCGGGTGAGGTCCCCGGCTTCCACGGGCCCGATGGACGTTTCGGGCGGTGTCCCTCCGGTGGCCCCGTCGGCGCCCGCGAGCTCACAGCCGTCGGGCTCCCCTGGAGGCCAGGACTCGAAGACGGCGCCGCAGACAGATCAGCCTCGACGGTTCCGCACCCGCCCGACCGGCGCAGTTGTGACTCCCGGTTCGGGGGGGGGCTCGAACCAGAGCAGCAGCGGAGTGTCGGCGACCGTTCAGGGTTCGGCGGCCGAAGTCTCGGCGTCGACCCAGAGTGTTGCTTCCGATGCCTCGGTGTCGACCCAGAGTGTGACGGCTGATGTGTCGGCTTCGAACCAGAGTGTTGTTTCCGACACCTCGGCGGGCGACTCCAACGGGCTCGCGGTGCTGACCTTCGAGCCGGCCCGGCTTCCGCTGGCCGTCGGAGCGGAGGGAGTCCTGGAAGTGGTGATCGACCCCGGCACCGTCGGGGTGAGCGGTCAGCTCCACCTCGCCTACGACCCGGCGCGGCTGGAAGTGACGCGGGTCGAAGGTGGTGTCCTGCAGGGCAGTGGTGGCGAGTTCCAGGTGAAGGTCGGGCACACCCCGGTGCTCGGCTGGATCACCGTCGACGTGAGCGACCGCGTCGCTGCGGCCGGGATGCTCCTGCGCCTCTCGGTGCGGCCCCGCGAGCCGGGAGAGCTCCCGGTGATCTTCGCGGGTCCCCTCGGGGCGTTGATCGCCCGCAACGGAACGGTGGTCGCGGCTCCTGCCGCCCGGGAGGTGGCTCGGTGAGATCTGCGAGCCGCGGCTTCACCGTGGCGGAGCTCGTGATGGTGACCGCCATCGTGGCCATCATGGCCGCCATCGCCCTCCCGACGGCGCGCTTCACCATGCAGCGCGAGCGGGAATCGGAGCTGCGGCTTGACCTTCGGCTCATGAGAGGCGCAATCGACGACTACAAGCATCTGGCGGACCAGGGGATGATCCAGATCGAGATCGGAACCGAGGGGTACCCCAAGTCGCTCGAGGATATGGTAAAGGGTGTCTCCATCGTGGGACAGCTGAACAAGAAGAAGTTCCTCCGGCGAGTCCCAATCGATCCGATGACCGGCAAGGCCGAGTGGGGACTTCGCTCGTACCAGGACGAGATGGATGCGACTTCGTGGGGTGGGCAGAACGTCTACGATGTCTGCTCTCTCTCGAAAGGCACGGCGCTCGACGGCACGAAGTACAAGGACTGGTAGGCATGAGAGTGGGCACAGGGCACAGGGCACAGGGCACGGATGCTCCTAGCTACCCTGACTCCGTACGCCGGGATTCACTCCTGGCGCGCGGGCGGGACTCGGGGGGTCAAGAGCGTCCGAGTGCGAGGTGGAGCGGACACGGGACCCGCCGGCAGAGTGGCTTCACGCTCATCGAGCTCATTGTGGTGGTGGCGATCATCGGCATCCTGGCGACGATCGCGGTCCCTGCCATGAGGACCGCCCCGATGAGGGCCAGGGAGTCGGCTCTCAAGGAGGACCTCTTCACACTCCGTTCGTGCCTGGATCAGTTCCACGCCGACCGCGGGCGCTACCCGACAACGCTGGATGAACTGGTGAGCATGGGGTACCTCCGGTCCGTACCGGTTGACCCCGAGACCAGGTCCAAGGAGACCTGGGTCGTGCTGTACGAGGAGGTGGAGGCGGACCAGCAGGACGAACGGCAGCAGCAGGCCGGCCCCGGCATCATCGACATTCACTCTGGCTCGGAGGGAACAGCTCTCGATGGTACGAAGTTTGCCGAGTGGTAGAGGCCGGGAACCGGGCTCCGGGCACCGGGCACCAGGTCCGCACCGAGGCCCTCGAGGGTGCCGGAGCCTCGGTCCCCGACCGTCACCGCCCGCATCGAGGTCTGCGGGAGTGGCGCGGCATAGCCTCGAATTCCTGACCCCTGACCCCCGGATTTGTGACGGGGAGAGGGGGTTCACTCTCGCGACCCTGGTGGTTCTCATGGCCGTGATGGCGGTCTTCCTGACTGTCGCGATCGAAAGCGTGAGCTTTCAGCAGCGCCGGGAGAAGGAGCAGGAGCTCATTTTTCGCGGCACTCAGATCGTCGAGGGGATCCGGCTCTTCCGGGCCCGTTTCGGCCGCTTCCCCGTGAAATTGGAGGAGCTTCCAAACGCCAAACCGCGCGTGCTCAGGAAGGCCTGGGCCGACCCGATGACGGGCAAGCCCGACTGGCAGCCGGTCTTCCTGGGCCAGGAAGGAACCACGCTGCAGCCGACCCCGAACCCGAGTGCAACCCCCCAGCCGACTCCGCCAGCGACCGGCGGCCAGGGCGCAACCGGCACGATCGTCGGGGTGAAGTCCCGCGTCTGCGAAAACTCGATCAAGGTGTATCTGGGGCACACCAACTACTGCGACTGGAAGTTCTTCTATGACCCCAAGAACCCAATGGGCAACACGCCGGTGGTGGCCGTCCCCACGGTGAAACCCTGATCGTCATCCCGCCGGGCTGCTACACTTGCGCACCCATGGAGACCGGCCCGACGGTATTCGTCCACGAGCTTCCCGACGCCGCGACCGCGGCCGTCGGAGCGTGGATGCGCATCGGATCGGCGCACGAGAGCGTTGATCTGGCAGGCGTCACCCACCTCCTCGAGCACCTGCTCCTGCGACGTTGCGGTGACCGCACCCCCGAAGGGATCGCCCAGCTCACAGACTCGTTGGGCGGGGCGGTCGACGCCTTCACGACGCGCGAGGTGTGCGCGGTGACTGCTCACGTGCCGGCGGAGCGCTTCGACGAGGCGTTCGAACTGGTCCTGGATGCGGTTTTCCGTCCCAGGCTGCTCCCTGACGAGGTGGAGCTGGAGCGCAGGGTGGTGGCCGCCGAGTTCGACCTGATCCAGGACTCGCCGGGGGAGATGGCCGCGGAGAAGGCGCTCGCCGCGTGCTGGGGTGACCACCCCCTGGCGCGGCCGGTGCTCGGCCGGCGCGAGGTCGTCGAGAGGCTCGAAGCGTCCGACCTGGAACGCTACCACAACGCTCACTTCACGCCGGCAAACCTGCTCGTGGTCGCAGTCGGGCCGGTCGTGAAGGGTGAAATCGCGAAGAGACTCGGCCTTGATTCGGTCAGCGGAGGTCGAGCCGAGCCTCTGGTCCCTCCGAGATGGAGCCCCGGCGTGCTCGTGGAGGAACGCGACGGGCTGGAGCAGCTCTATGCCAACCTCGTGCTGCCTGGACTTCGCGCCGATGACCCGGACATCTTCACCCTGGGGGTCCTGCACCAGCTGCTGGGCGGCGGAGCGTCGAGCCGTCTGTTCAGGGAGTTGCGGGACCGGCTGGGACTCGTGTATGACGTCGGGAGCTCGATCTACGCCGCTGCAGTCGCCGGAGTGCTCGAGGTGACGTTCTCGGCTCCGGCGCGCCAGACCGAGGCCTGCTGGGATGCGGTCTTCCGCGTTCTCGGGGAGGTCGCTGCCGGCCGGATCACGGACGACGAGGTGGAGCTGGCGCGGCGTGCGCTCGCCTCGGGGGTCGTGCTCGGGGCGGAGGGGATCGACGCGCTCATGGAAGCCCACGCCGGGGAGCTCCTCGCCCACGGCAGGCCGTTCGATGGAGCCCTGACACGGCGCAGGCTCGACGAGGTGACACCCGAACGCGTCCGATCGCTTGCCGATCGGGTCATCCGTATCGATGCGGTCGCCGGCGCGGTGTGCGGACCGGAAGCGGCGCTTCGCCTGCCTGCCGGCCTTTCACAGAGGGTGGCATGACGCCGGTCGAAGTGGAGGTGAAGCGACTCTCTCACGCCCAGGGGCTTCCCTTGCCGCGGTATCTCACCCTTGGAGCGTCCGGGGCGGACGTCGCGGCGGCAGTGACGTCCGACGTCGAGCTCGCGGCGTCGGAGCGGATGGCGGTCCCGACCGGTCTCGTGCTGGCGGTACCGGCGGGGTACGAGGTCCAAGTCCGTCCGCGCTCCGGCCTCGCTTTGCGGCACGGGGTGACGGTCGCGAACGCACCCGGCACTGTGGACAGCGACTACCGGGGCGAGCTGATGGTGATCCTCGTAAACCTCGGCCGTGAGAGCTACGTAGTCCGGCGGGGCGAGCGGATCGCGCAACTCGTCGTGGCCCCCGTGGTGCAGGCGGCGTTTCGGGAGCGTGACGAGTTGGGGCTTTCGGACCGGGGAGCCGGCGGGTTCGGCTCGACGGGCGTCTAGAGTGCGAATCGTGGTGCTGGCTTCCGGTTCAGGCGGCAACGCAGTGGTGATCGAGGTCGACGGCGCCTGTGTCCTGATCGACTGCGGGATCTCCTACCGGCAGCTCGCCACTCGGATGAAGTCTCTCGGCCTCGAACCGGGCCGCATCGAGGCTGTCCTCCTGACTCACGAGCACGAAGACCACGTGAAAGGTCTGGGGGTTTTCCTGCGCCGTCATCCCGTGCCGGTGCTGGCTACGGTCGGCACCCTGGAAGGGATGCCGCTGCAGCCTCCGAGCCCCCGACCGCTGGCATCCGGACGCGAGGTTCGGCTCGGCGGCCTGAGCGTGGTGCCCGTCCAGACCTGCCACGACGCCCGGGAGCCTGTCGGTTTCGTTCTGGAGAGCGGGCACCGGCGAGTGGGCCTGGTCACCGATACGGGGGTCTTCACTGGGCTCCTGGCCGAACGCCTCTCGGAGTGCCACGCCGTGCTGCTGGAGTGCAACCACGACCGGGATCTGCTTCGCGTCGGTCCATACCCGTGGCCGCTCAAGCAGCGCATCGCCTCGCGCACCGGTCACCTCTCCAACGAGCAGGCATGCGCGGCCCTCGAACGTCTCGCCCATTCGCAACTCGAGGTGGTCGTGGGGATGCACCTTTCGCAGACCAACAACCGCCCTGAAATGGTCAAGCGCGAGCTGTCCGCCGTACTGGCAGGCTCGCGCGTGCGGCTGGAGGTGGCATCCCAGCACAGCGCTCTGGCGGTCGAGATCGGTCAGGATCCGGCGGCCCGGGCCGGCACGGGGCCTCGTTGAAAGTCGTGCGAAGGGGACGCGGTTCTTCCCCCTTGTGACACGTTCGCGGTACTCTTGGGCGCCGCGGAGCGCTCGAGGCATGGTAGGAGGCACACGATGCTTGTTGAGGTTCGCGTCAAGCTCAAGGAGCAGGTCTTGGATCCGCAGGGCGAAGCGATCCGGCGGGTCCTCTCCGGCCTCGGGTACGGAGAAATCGAGCAGGTGAGGGTCGGCAAGCTGATGCTCCTCGAGGTGGCCGGAACCGATGCGCCTGAGGTGCGCTCCCGAGTCGAGGAAGCCTGCAAGGAGGTTCTCGCAAATCCGGTGATCGAGGAGTACGAGGTTCGCCTGCCATGAAAAGAACGTGGTCCGTGGGGGGTAGTCCGTGGTCCGAACCCGACGCCGACACGCCCCGCGCAGGGAACGCGGTCGCTCCGGGCCGCAGCGTCTTGGTGGGGGCGCTGTGAGCGGCGCGGGCCGGCGGCCGCGCGTGGCGGTGGTGATCTTCCCGGGGTCGAACTGTGACCGCGATGCGCTCGCGGCCGTCGAGTTGGTGGGAGGCGAGGCGGTTCCCGTCTGGCACCAGAGCGCCGACCTCGCGGGCTGCACGGCGGTGATCCTGCCGGGCGGCTTCTCATACGGCGACTACCTGCGAGCTGGGGCGATGGCGGCCCACTCTTCCGTGATGACCGCCGTGCGTCGCCACGCCGCCGACGGTGGGCCGGTGCTCGGTATCTGCAACGGCTTTCAGATGCTGCTCGAGATTGGGCTTTTGCCCGGTGCGATGCTGATGAACCGCACGCTGCGTTTCATCTGCCGCGACGTGCACCTGAGGGTGGAGCGGAACGACCTCCCTCTTCTCGGGCACCTCGCCAGTGGTCAGGTGCTTCGGTTGCCGATTGCGCACAAGGAGGGGAACTGGTTCGCCCACCCGGATGTCATGCGCGAGGTGGAGGCAAAGGGCATGGCGGCGCTTCGCTACTGCACGCCTACCGGTGAGCTGGACGATGGCGCCAACCCGAACGGTGCTCTGGACGCGATCGCCGGGCTGGTCAATGTGCAGGGCAACGTGCTCGGGATGATGCCGCACCCCGAGCGCCGCATGCGGGCGCTGCTCGGCGGTGAGGACGGAGCCGCGCTGATCCGCGGTCTGGTGGAGGCGGCATGAAGTGGGATGCGCCCGCAACGGTGGAGCTGGCGCGAGAGCACGGGCTCTCGCAAAAGGAGTACGAGCGCATCCTCTCGGACCTCGGCCGGGTACCCAACCTCACGGAGCTCGGGATCTTCGCCGCACTCTGGTCGGAGCACTGCTCGTATAAGTCTTCCCGGATCCACCTCAAGAAGTTCCCGATGCGCGGCCCTCGGGTGGTTCAGGGGCCCGGCGAGAATGCGGGCGTCGTGGACCTCGGGCAGGGATGGGTCACCGTCTTCAAAATGGAGTCCCACAACCACCCTTCCTTCATCGAGCCATACCAGGGCGCGGCGACGGGCGTGGGAGGCATCCTGCGAGACGTCTTCACCATGGGGGCGCGACCGGTAATGCTCCTCGACTCACTGCGGTTTGGGGCGCTCGACGCGTCTCGGATGACGCACCTGGTCGACGGCGTCGTGCGAGGGATCGGCGATTACGGCAACTGCGTCGGCGTCCCCACAGTGGGCGGCGAGGTGGACTTCCACCCGAGCTACAACGGCAACATCCTCGTGAACGCGATGTGCGTCGGCGTGGCTCGGGCCGACGGGATCTTCTACGGCCGGGCCTCGGGACCGGGTAACCGCGTCGTGTACCTCGGGTCCAAGACGGGCCGCGACGGAATCCACGGGGCCACGATGGCTTCCGACGTCTTCGACGAGAGCGCGAGCGCCAAGCGTCCCACGGTTCAGGTCGGGGATCCGTTCACCGAGAAGCTGCTGATTGAGTGCTGCCTCGAGCTGATGGGAGATGGCCTCGTGGTTGGGATCCAGGACATGGGTGCCGCCGGTCTGACGTCCTCCGCGTTCGAGATGGCTGCCCGGGCCGGATGCGGGTTGACACTCGACCTTTCCAAAGTGCCGGCGCGCGAGAGAGGGATGACCCCCTACGAGCTGATGCTCTCCGAGTCGCAGGAGCGCATGGTGCTGGTGGTGACGCCCGACAACGTCGCGCCAGTGCTCGATGTGTGCGGCCGCTGGGGGCTGGACGCGATCGAGATCGGCACCGTGATCCCCGAGTCGGAAGTGGTGGCGAGCTTCGATGGACGGCAGGCGTTCCGGCTGCCGCTGGCGCCTCTCGTGGACGAGGCGCCTCGGTACGAGCGGCCGTGGGTGCCACCCGTGCCTGCCGCCGCGGTGACCCTGCCGAAGCTGCACGACCGTGACTGGGAGGCCGATCTGCGCGAGCTCCTGGCGTCGCCGGTGTTCGCCAGCTCGAGGCCGATCTGGCAGCAGTACGACCAGTCGGTGGGCGCCAGCACCGTGGTCGGGCCAGGCGCCGATGCGGCGCTGCAGCTCGTCGAGGGCACGAACATCGGCCTGGCGGCGACGACCGACTGCAACGCCCTCGCCTGCTCCCTCGATCCGTTCAACGGCGCAGCGCAGGCCGTGGCCGAAGCCGTGCGCAACCTGGCATGCGTGGGCGCCGAACCGATCGGTGTGACCGACTGCCTCAACTTTGGCTCGCCGGAGAATCCGGGCATAATGGGGCAGTTCGTCGCTGCCGTGGACGGCTTGGCCGAGGCGTGCCGAGCGTTCGAGGTTCCTGTGGTTTCCGGCAACGTGTCGTTCTACAACGAGACCTCCGGCACGGCGATCCAGCCTACGCCCACCGTGGGCATGGTCGGCGTGGTGCCTGAGGTGCGGTGCCGGCCGCGGTCGCACTGGCAGGTCGGCGACGCCATCTACCTGCTCGGGCCCCTCGAAGGCGAGCTCGGCGGATCGCGCTACCTGCAGATCGTGCTCGGCCTCGAGGCCGGGCCCGTGCCGGGCGTCGACTATGAGGCCGAACGGCGGAGCGCGGCGGTGGCCCGCGAGCTGGTGCGACTCGGCCTCGCTGCCGCCAAGGACCTCTCGGACGGTGGGCTCGCGGTCGCTGCCGTCGAGATGAGCGCCGGCACCGTGGGGTGCAAGCTGACGTTGCCGTCAGGCGTCTCGCCGGTCCGCGCCCTGTTCGGTGAGTGGCGCGGCGGTTTCCTGCTCACGGCACCGGTACCGCTGGAGCCCGCGCTGGAACGGGCCTGTCACGGGCTCCCGTTGACGCGGCTGGGCATCGCGGGCGGCACGAAGCTGGTTGTCGCTCACGGACGCAAGACGGTGCTCGAGGTTCCCGTCGCAGAGCTCGCGGCTCTCGGTGAGAAGGGCTTGGGATGGCTCTACGAGGCGTGAGCGGCGCGGACGACAAGTTCCACGACGAGTGCGGCGTGTGTGCGGTGCTCGGCTACCCGGACGCGGCGAACCTCGTCTACCTCGGCCTCTACGCCCTCCAGCATCGCGGTCAGGAGTCCGCGGGAATCGCAGCGTTCGATGGGTGCGAGCTCCGCCACAAGAAGGCGATGGGCTACGTGGCGGACATATTCAGCCGGACGGTGATCGAAGAGCTCCCGGGTACCGTGGCTCTCGGCCACGTGCGCTACGCCACCGCCGGAAACTCGACCCTCGCGAATGCGCAGCCTGTGGTGGCCACGACGCATCGGGGGCTGGTGGCGCTCGCTCACAACGGCAACCTCGTCAACGCTCTGAGGCTGCGGCATCAGCTCGAGAAAGAGGGCGCGATCTTCCAGTCGACCTCCGACAGCGAAGTGTTCCTGCACCTACTGGCGCGTTCGAAGGCCTCGACCCTCGAGGCCGCGTTGCTCGAGACATTGGACGCGGTCGTCGGCGCGTACTCGCTTGCCGTCATGTGCGACGGGAGGCTCTTCGCTGCGCGCGACCCTCACGGGTTCCGGCCGCTCGCCCTGGGACGCCTCGGTGAGGCGTGGGTCGTGGCGTCGGAGACCTGCGCTTTCGACCTGATCGAGGCGAGGATGTTCCGTGAGGTGGGTCCCGGCGAGCTCGTCGAGCTGGCCGGCGAGGAGCCTCGTGTTCTGCGTCCGCCGGCGCGCGGGCCTTACGCTCACTGCGTCTTCGAGCACGTCTACTTCGCCCGCCCGGACTCCCGCGTTTTTGGCGAGGACGTCGGTCCGGTGCGCGAGCAGCTCGGGGAGCGTTTGGCCAGGGAGCACCCGGCGGATGCGGACATCGTGGTCGCGGTCCCGGACTCGGGCGTGCCGGCGGCGCTTGGGTACGCTCGCGAGTCCGGCCTGCCGTTCGTGCTTGGCCTGGTGCGCAACCACTACGTCGGCCGGACCTTCATCGAGCCGCGCCAGGCGATCCGGCACTTCGGCGTGAAGGTGAAGCTCAACCCGGTTCGCGCGGCGGTCGCGGGCAAGCGCGTCGTGCTGGTCGACGACTCCATAGTCCGCGGCACGACCTCGCGCAAAATCGTCATGATGCTGAAAGCCGCCGGCACGCGCGAGGTCCATCTGCGTATCTCGTCCCCGCCCACCATCGGGCCGTGCTTCTACGGCATCGACACCCCCCAGCGCCGCGAGCTGATCGCTTCGAGCCAGAGCGTCGAGGAGATCCGGGCTTTCGTCGGTGCCGACTCGCTCTGCTACCTCTCCGAGGACGGGATGCTCTCGTGCCTTGCCACGCCGGCGGCGAACTTTTGCACCGCGTGTTTCTCCGGGCGCTACCGCGTTCTCGACGAGGAGGAGGGGGCCGGCGCCGTGACGAAGGAGGAAAGGTAGTGACGACAGTTGAGAGTGAAGAGTTGAGAGTGAAGAGTCGGAAGAAGTCGGAGGCCCGTTCACTTCCCGAGCCTTGCGCCTTGAACTCTTCACTCTTCACTCTGAACTCCTCACTGCTCTTGCTAACCTTCCAGCATGCCTGATCGCAGTGACAGAGGGCCGCTGACGTACGAGGGCGCCGGTGTTTCGATCGACGCACAGGATCGCGCCCTTGCCGAGGTGAAACGCCTGGCGAAGGTGACGTTCACGCCCGGCGTGCTCTCCGAGATCGGGAGCTTCGGGGGCCTCTTCACGCTTGAGCCTGAGAACCCCTCGGGGACGGTCCTCGTCGCGTCGGCTGACGGTGTCGGCACCAAACTGAAGGTCGCACAGATGACGGGCAGACATGGGACCGTCGGCGAGGACCTCGTCAATCACTGCGTCAACGATATCCTCGTCCAGGGAGCCCGGCCGCTCTTCTTCCTCGACTACTTCGTCTCGGGCCGTCTCGACCCCGGTGTGACCGTGGAGGTCATCGCCGGAGTTGCCCGCGGCTGCGCCGCCGCCGGCTGCGCGCTTCTCGGGGGCGAGACCGCCGAGATGCCCGGCTTCTACGAACCCGGTGAGTACGATGTGGCCGGCTTTATCGTGGGCGGGTGCCGCCGCGACCGGCTGCTGAGGGTCGATAGCGTTCGGACCGGCGACGCTCTCGTGGCGCTTCCTTCGGCCGGTCTCCACACCAACGGGTACTCGCTCGCACGCAAGGTGTTCTTCGAACTCCTCGGGCTTGAGGTCGACGATGAAGTGCCCGCGCTCGGCTGCACCGTCGCCGACGCGCTGCTCGCGGCCCATAGGTCGTACCTTCCTGCGGTGGGGCCGCTGATCGATGCCGGTCTTGTGAAGAGCGCTGCGCACATCACCGGTGGTGGGATTCCCGACAACCTGCCGCGGGCGCTGCCGGATGGGGTCGGCGCCGAGATCGAGCTCGGCTCGTGGGACGAGCCGGCGCTGTTCCGTCTGATCCGCGAGGCCGGCCGCGTGCCCGAGGATGACATGCGGCGCACGTTTAACCTCGGCGTGGGGATGATCCTCGTGGTGGCCGAAGACGCCACCGGTGTCGTGCTGGAGAAACTGGGTCCTCACGGGCCCGGCTGGGCGATCGGCCGCTGCGTCCCGGGTCGCGGCGTACGGTTCGTAGGTGAGCAGCGTGCCTGACACGAAAGGGCTCAGGGGTCAGGGGACTGGGGACCGAGAGAAGCATCGGCTCCGGCACGCGGGGAACTCCGGTAGAGATTTGTCGGACCATGGACCACCACGGTCCACGAACCACTGGGAGGGTGGGTGGAAAGCATGACTCGGCTCGCTGTGCTTCTCTCGGGCCGGGGCAGCAACTTCGTCGCGATCGCCGATGCCTGCGCGCGCGGCGAGGTTCCTGCCGAGATTGTGCTGGTGGTCTCGAACAAGCCCGACGCGCCGGGCCTCGAGCGTGCCCGCGAGCGCGGCATCCCGGCTGTCGCGATCCCGGGGAAAGGCATCCCGCGCGAGGAGCACGAGCGGCTCGTAATCGCGGCCGTCGCCGAGGCGGGAGCTGGGTGGGTGTGCCTCGCCGGCTACATGCGGCTGCTATCGCCCTCGTTCATCGAACGGTTCCCGCAGCGAATCGTGAACATCCATCCGGCGCTCCTTCCATCGTTCCCGGGCCTGGAAGCGCAGCACCAGGCCTGGGCCCACGGCGTCAAGGTCTCCGGGTGCACGGTGCACCTGGTCGACACAGGCTGCGACAGCGGCCCGATCGTTCTCCAGCGCAGCGTGTCCGTGCGCAACGACGACACGGCGGAGATTTTGGCCGACCGCATCTTGGAGCAGGAGCACGTCGCGTACCCCGCCGCCCTTCGGATGCTCCTCACGCGCCCGTGGCGCCTGGAAGGGCGCCGCGTCGTCTTCGAGTGAGTGCAGCCGCGCGACGCAAAGGGAGAAGGTCAAACGGAAAAGGTAAAGGGTGATAGGGAAGACGAGGAGACCGCCGCCTTCCCTATGACCTTTTCCGTTTCACCTTTGGCCTCCTCGTGGTTCCCTAGCCTCTCAGCAGACTCTCGAGTTCGTCGACGTGCGTTGCGCGGATCTGGGCCTCCTCGAGCGCGACGGTGCCGGCGCGGACGAGACGCGCGAGAGATTCCTCCAGCGAGATCATCCCGGCACGTTTCCCGAGCGTAATCTCGGTGTGGAGGTTCTCCACGCGCTCCCGGCGGATGTGCTGCCGCACCGCGTGGTTGGCGAGCAGGACCTCGACCGCCGGAACCCGGCCTCGGCCATCGGCGCGCGGGACGAGTTGCTGGCAGACGATGGCGTGCAAGGCCAGGGCGAGCTGCTGCCGCACCTGCCCTTGCTGGAGAGCCGGGAAGACGTCGACGACGCGATGGATCGCCTGCGCAGCGTCAGCCGTGTGAAGCGTTGACAGAACCAGGTGACCCGTTTCGGCGGCGGTGAGCGCGATCGCGATCGTCTCCAGGTCTCGCATCTCGCCGACCAAGAGGACATCGGGATCCTGCCGCAAAGCAGCCTTCAGGGCGGCAGCGAACGACGGAGCGTCGACGCCGACCTCGACCTGCTCCACGATTCGACCGAACGTTTGGGTGCTCGTACTCCACCGGCTCCTCGATCGTCACCACGTGACAAGTGCGGGAACGGTTGATCTCGCCGACGAGGGCCGCCAGGGTGGAGGTTTTTCCAGCTCCCGTTGGGCCGCACACGAGTACAAGGCCGCGGGCGGGCTTGACCAGGTCGGCCAGGGACGAAGGAAGCCCGAGCGCAGCCAGCGTTGGAATTCCGCGCGGGAGGATCCGGATCGCGACCGCGAGGCGCCCGCGCTGGCGGTGGAGGTTGATGCGAAAGCGGAACCCGACGTGTGCCCCCTCATTGGTACTCGAGGTGACACGGAGCGAGAAGTCGGCCGAACCGTGCTCCTGGAGCGCCCTCCACGCCTGGGCGGAAACGTGCGGTGCAACCGCGGACCTCACGTCCTCCTCGTCCATGGCCGGAGCCCCCAGAACTTCCAGTCGTCCTGCCACCCGAAGCGCCGGGGGTGAACCGGGAACCAGCAGGAGATCCGTTGCGTCGCGTCGCACGACGTGGGTCAGCACTTTTTCAAGGGGGTCCCCTTCGCCGACGATGGTGCGCGCGGCCGCGGCCCCGTCGCGCGGGACTCCGGCGGCGTCCGCTGTGGTCGCCTGCGCTTCAGGCCGGGTGCGGTTAAGCTCCCGCACGAACGCGTCGAGGTCCTCGTCACGCATGGAATCGCTCATGACCCCATCCTAGTGTAGTGACTCATAAATAGCTTGACATATTGTAGATGCTGTGATCCAATGAGGCATGCGCGTTGCCAAGGCGATCGAGCTTACGGATGAGGATCGGAAGACGCTAGAACGGTGGGCACGAGGCCGCAGCACGCCGGCCCGGCTGGTGCTGCGGGCGCGGATCGTGCTCATGGCCACCGCTGGCGCGCAGAATCTCGAGATCGCGGGTCGCCTGGGCACCAGTCGGCAGAC
>PMLC01000158.1 GCA_003158745.1 Acidobacteriota bacterium | reverse complement strand
GGGAGCGCACTTACCCGGTCACCCGCGGGCTCGGGGAGATCCTTCGTCGGCCCGCCTGCGGCGAACCTCCTCAGGACAAGGGTTGTCGAGGGGCCCTTCTGAACAATCCTCATGAGCGGCGGGCTCACCCTGGGCCATGAAAGTGACTGTCATTGCGAGGCCCGAAGGGCCGAAGCAATCTCGCGGTCACCCTGGGATCGCGTCGTTGCCCGGTCCGCCTGCGGCGGCCCGTGCGCCTCGCGATGACACCGCGTTGAGGGAGACTTTCTAAGCAATGGAGGGGATTCGCTACGGCGGACGCTGCAGGTGAATTGACCGCGCCCTCAGCCGTCGACGTCCCAGCGGAAGCGCAGCACCGCGAGCGCACCGAACGCCAGGGCGCAACCCGACAGCAGCGCGATCGGGAGGGCGGCGGCGGAGAAGCCGAGGCCGCGCCACGTCATCGCGTCGAGGCCGTCCATCGCCCAGCGGGCCGGGATGACGACGGTCAGCTTCTGGAGCCACGCCGGAAAGACGAACGTCGGGACCCACGCGCCGGCAAGCATCACCATGAACAGCGTCGTGACGATCGACAGCCCGCGGGTCGCTTCGGGGGTCTTGCCGAGCGCGGCGATCAGCAGCCCCCACGCCGCGGTCATCAGCGAGAACGCGGCACACACGCCGAGGAACCCCGCTACGCTGCCCTGAATGCGAACCCCGAACACCACCCGCGCGAAGGCGAACAGCACCATCAGCACGAACATCGAGGTGATCGCCGCGCTCGTCGCCCGGCTGCCGAGCAGCACGCCCCTCGAAAGCGGCGCCGCGCGCAGGCGCTTCCACACGCCAGTCTGGCGCTGCATCAGCAGCCCGATGCCGATATCGATCCCAAGGAACAGGATGAACTGGATCCCCATCCCGCCGAACGAGTGCGCGTACCCGTTGTACTTGACGCCCGTTCCCGAGGTGACAGCCTCGGAGCGCACCTGGTAGGGGAGCGTCAGCCCCACGCGCGGCGCCTCCTGGGCGGAGCCCGTGCCGGTTTCCTGCGCCGCGTTCCACCCCTGGACGCCTTCGAGCAGGCCGCGCAGGCCCTTCTTTTGCTCGGGGGCCATGTCGAACCGGTCGAGTTGCGCGAGCGTGTCCTTCACGACGGAGCGGCCGGTCTGGCCGTTGAACATCTCCTTGCTGACCGCCTCCATCACGTGGCCGGTGAGGATCCCCTGGACCATGCTCATTTCGGCGCCATGCGACGGGTCGTACAGCAGCGCGATCTCCGGCTTTGACGCGCCGCCGTTGAAGAACGCGCGCCCAGCGTCGGCGCCGAAACCCTTGGGGATCACGAAGGCGACCACAGCCTTGCCCTTGCGTACCGCCTCGCGCGCCGGCTCCAGGGTGGAAGGCTTCACCTCGAGGTTCTTGTCGGCCGTCAGGCCGGCGGCGATCTCCCGCGAGATCGCGCTTCCGTCCTGGTCCACCGCCAGCACCGCGATGCGGCTGGGCTCCGTCGAGCCGCCGCCTCCGAAGAGGTAGCCGAAGAACGACGCAATCGCGATCGGAGCGGCGATGGTCACGAGGAGCGCGCGCCGGTTGCCGAAGAACAGCTTGACGTCCTTGCGGGTCAGGGCCAGGAATGGGGTGAGCATCAGTCGCGCAGGCTCCTTCCCGTGAGCGTGAGGAACACCGTCTCGAGGCTGGCCCGCTCGCTGACGACGTGTTGGAACGGATAGCCGCGTTCCACCAGCCAACGCAAGATCCCGGGCGAGTCCGCCGCCAGGTCGCGGATGCCGATCCTCAGCGTCCCGCCGAGTATCTCCACCGACTGCACGCCCGAGATCGCCTGCACGTCCTCGGGGCGCAGGCCGTCCGCCTTCGATTCTTCGAGCTCGACGCTCAGCAGGTTCGCGACAGGCAGGAGGCGCTGGAGCCCCTGCAGCGTGTCGTCCGCGATCACCTTACCGTGGTCGATGATCACGATCCGATCGCAGAGGCGCTCGGCCTCCTCCATGTAGTGCGTGGTGTAGAGCAGGGTCTTGCCGCGCTTCTTGAGCGTCTCGAGGTTGTCGAAGATAGCGTTGCGGCTCTGCGGGTCCACGCCCACGGTCGGCTCGTCGAGCAGCAGCAGCTGCGGGTCGTGCAGCAGCGCCGCCGCCAGGTTCAATCGACGCATCATCCCGCCGGAGAAGGAGCCGACCTTGTCCTTCGCCCGCTCGGCGAGCCCCACCAGGTCGAGCGCCGCGTCGATTGCGCGCCGCCGGTTCGTCCCGTCCATGCCGTAGAGCGCCCCGAACAGGTGGAGGTTCTCGCGGGCGGAGATCTCCGGGTACAGCCCGATGTCCTGGGGAACGAGGCCGATGGCCCTCTTGGCCGGGTCCGTGTCGCCCTGCAGCGCCCGGCCGTCGATGAGCACCGTGCCTGAATCCGGCCGCACCAGCCCCGCGATTATCGACACCGCCGTGGTCTTCCCGGCCCCGTTCGGCCCGAGCAGGCCGATCGTCTCCCCCTTGCCGGCGTTCAGGCTGACCCCGTCCACCGCGACGATGTCGCCGTAGCTCTTTCGGAGTGCGGTCACTTCCAACATGGGCAGTCGCCTCGCTGGCGTTCCGGTAAGGATACGCGGGAAACTCGTGGAAGTTTCCGCCGGCCGCGCGAGCCGGGATAGAACACCGGCGCCTGGGAACGGGAACCGGGCTCGCACCGGGACGGGTTCCGCCTCCAGCCCAAGGCCCAGGCGTAGCCCTTCTTCCTCGCCACTTTCACATTTCAGCTACTTGCGTACCTGGCACCTCTAACCTCTACCATTGGTCGAGTCACCGCGCTCCTGCACCGGCGGCGGGCGCCTGCGGCGCGAGGCTCTCGAACCCGACCACCTCGACGTCGATGGTCCTCGCGAGGTAGGCCTCGAGGAACGGCCGGTGGGCGGCGCCGTAGACCACGAGCACGCGGCCGCCCGGGTGGAGCGCGGCTACGGCGCGAATCCGCGCCGCGATCTTGAGGTTGCGGTTCTCCCAGAGGCCGAGGCGTCCGCGGTCGGCGCCGCTCGCGAAGTGCGTGCGCAGGAACACGCCCCACTGCGCGTCCACGTCCGCCGCTGCGTACCCCGCCGAGTTGACGAGGGCAAGCTGCGGGAGCAGATCGCCGCTCTTCACGCACTCCTTCAGGCGGGAGGCCGCGTCCTGATACACGGGCGTTTTCGAGATGGCGGCCACCAGGGCGTTGCCCTCGAGGTCCTTGTCGAGCTGTGCGTCGATCACCGCGTACGCATCAAGGTCTTCGAAGTCGTCCACCGGCTCCAGCGTCTCGAGGCCGAGCGCACGGGCAACTCGCGCTGCGATCGCGTACGTCTCGTCCACCCGGGCGAGACGCGCGTCGAGCAACGCCGCCAGGTCGGCCGGAACCGCCTTCTGCGCAGCTCGGGCCTGCGCGTCGAGGTACGACCACTGGAGCGCCGCCGACGCCGGGTCGTACGCCGCCAGCATCCAGAGCGCCAGCGCCGCCCGCTCCTCCGGGCTCCTTTTTCCCGCCCCGGCGGCCCGCGTGGCGGCGAACATCTCCCGGACCCTGACCGCCGCCTTCTCCGGCGACGTGCCCAGCACCTCGCACGCCCGCTTCCCCAGTTTCACGTGCGCGGCGGCGAAGTCGTCCACGACCTGCCCGACGAGCGGCCCCGCGTCGCGCCGCAGCTCGAGCTCGCGCACCCGCGTCCCCGACAGCGTCTCGACGCAGATCGCGTCCGGCCGGAACCCCTGCAGTACCGGCAGCAGTCGGTCGAGCATCGAAGGTTTGAACTCCTCCGCGATCTCTCGCAGGTGGAACGTGCCCAGCACGAGCACCCTGGTCCGCACCTGTGGCGGCTGGACCGCGGCGAGCGCCGCGATCGGATCGGCGGGGACGGCGCCCGGGGATCCCTCCACCGGCCCGGCCAAAGGCACGAGAGCGAGGATCGAGACCAGCGCGGCAACGCGCGAGGCTGCGCCGAACGGCGTGCGGTGGTTCATGAGCGTACCCTCCACCTGCAAAGACGAAATCCGGCGGCGGAAGGTTCTCCCGACAGGGCACACCCGCCGCGTGCGATTTGATGATAGATGAAGATGATAGGTACCTGGTATCCAATCAGATAGGTACCGATAGGTACCTGATAGGTACCTGGTATCCCAATCAGGTCGTTACGCTCCTGCACGAGTTCGCCCACCACCTCGACATCCACCTGTTCGGCTGGTCCGACACGCCCCACGCGCGCGGGTTCTACTGGAGGGTGGACGCCCTGTACCACCTGGCCCTGGGCGCACCCGCCGACAAGCGCAAGCCCCTGGTCTGGATCAAGAGCGGCACACGCTGGCGCATCGACTGGACCAAGCTCCGGTCAGATGTGAAACGGTGGTAGCTGGTGGCGGTCTGTCTGCTCGCAGCGCGCCGGCTCCCGCCTTGACAGCGGCTATGTATCACGTGGCATAGTGGCAGTGCGGACGTCCCCTTCAGTGCGGGCGGAGGCAGGCGCCGGCAGGTCGGGCCCCGCGCCCTCGTGCGGTTCGGTTCTCGGGGCGGGTGAGGCAGGGGCAACCTGAGATCCGGTGCGGCCGATCCGGTGCCGCAACAGGGCGCGGCTCATGCGCAACGACAAGGAAACAGGGGGTGGTCATGTCCATCAACTGGATCGAGCACGCGGGCCGGAAGATCCTCTACGTCGACTATCGTAACTGCATGACACAGGAAGACATGATCGACCAGCTGGACGAGGTGACCGAAATCGTCCGCGATTCGTCGGGTCCCCTGCTTGCGCTGACGAACCTCGAGGGTTGTGGCATCGGCCCCGATTTCATGAGCAAGGCCAAACAGCACGCCAGGGACGTCTACGTGAAGAAGGACGCCCGCCACGCAATCGTCGGCATCGTCGGGTTCACGCGCATGCTCCTTCACGGGTATATCGCCTTCTCCGGCTCGCAGCACACCAGGCTTCTTGCAACGGAAGACGAAGCCAAGAAGTGGTTGACGAGCTGACCGGCTGACGCGCCTCTACGCCGCTCGGAGCCGTTCTTGAGCCGAGCACGTCGGCGCGCACGGCGGGGTTTGGCGGTACGCTTCGGGTGGCAGGGCCTACTTCTTCGCCTTGTCCGCTGCCCCTTCCGCAACCGCCGGCGGCTTTCTCGACATCACGCGGTTCTCCGGCAGTATGGCCAGATCCACGACCTTCCCACCCTGCATCACGGACCGCACCTTGCGGATGTTGTGGATGTCCGCGAGGGGATCGGCATCCAGGATCACCAGGTCCGCGATCTTGCCCTTCTCCAGGGTACCCAGGTCGTTCAGGCGTCGCGATGCGATCGCGCCGTTCCTGGTCCCCGCGATGATGGCCTGCATCGGCGTCATGCCGAGCTCGACCAGACCCTCGATCGCCATGACGGTGCCGATGCCGTGGTTCTGCCAGGTGGGCTTGGGTTCGATCTGGAACTCGGGGGCCGCGGCCCAATAGCTGTCGGTGCCGACCGTGGTGACGCACCCGGCCCGGATCAGCTTCTGCGCGTTGCTGCGGCGGGTGTCGAGATCGACGCCCAGGTCGTGGGCGCGCTTGCGCTCGTCGTAGAGGGTCTTGGGGAGCGCTTGCTTCTTCGCCGCCTCCGCGAGCTTCTTCTCTTCCTCGGCTTTGTCCTTGAGGTGCTTCTCCCACGCCTCGCCGGTCATCGTGCTCACCAGCATCGAGCACACCACCTTGCGCTCCGCGATCAGCTTGGCGAGGTCATCCGGCATTTCCCGAGGCGTGATCGCCTCCGGATGCTGGATGACGTCGATGCCCGCCAGCACGGAGATGCGCAACCCCTCGATGGTCGTCGAATGGGTGTCCACCGCGCGGCCGCGCTTGTGCGTCTGGTCGACCATCACCTTCTGTGCCTCCGGCGAGAACCCGATGAAGGTGGGTTGGTCGAAATGGCTGGTGCCGCCGTACTTCAGGAAGTCCGGGCCCTTGTCGAGGTATTTGTCGATGGCGACGCGCAGCTCGTCCGGCGTCATTTCGGCGAGCAGCTCTCCCGCATCCTGCGCCATCGCGTCGTCCACTTCGGCCTGGAAGCGCGTGATATCGCGCTGCGGGAACAGCGAGAACGACACCGAGTACGGCCCGCCCCACCCCACGATGTTGCCGGCGGCAAGGATGCGCGCGCCGGTGGCCTTGCCGGCCGCGATGTCGTCGCGCACCTGCGTCAGTGGGACGAGAAAGCCGTAGCTGTCGCGGACCGTCGTCACCCCGTACGTCAGGTCGATCTGCGCGGCCTCGAGCACGATCTCGTTCTCGCGCGGGTAGTACTTGGCGAGCGTCTCGTAGCGATCGCGCACGCCGCCGTAGAGCGAAAGATGGACGTTCGTGTCGAAGAAGCCCGGGACCACCCAGCGCCCGGCCGCGTCGATGACGGTGGCGTCACCGGGAATGCTGACGTCGCCGCGCGCTCCGACGGCGCTGATCCTGTCGCCGTGGATCACGACGACCGCGTTGGGGATCGCGGGACCGCCGTTGCCGTCGATCAGGGTGGCGCCAGCGATTGCCACGTCCTGTGCGCTCACGGAAAGCGGCGCCGCGAGGCAGGCGGCGATCCCGGCCGCCAGCATCAGGTGAACAGGTCTGGCTCGTCTCATTTCCTCGCTCCTCCGTCCGGGTCAGGCAGTTACGCGGGGCAACGCCCGGGATCCCGCCGACTGAAATCGAATTCGGTGTGGCACGTCGGGCCCCGCCTGCGCGCGACACCTCGTCGCCCCAGGCGTGCAGCTGGAAGACCGCAGATGCTGCCGAGCAGAGGTGCCCACATTCACCTCGGCTCATTGTAGAGCGGCGGAAGTCGTAGCGAAGCCGGAGTCGCCGCGCCCAGCATCGGCCGCCTCGGCTCCAACCGACTCGCCGACCCTGCGCGCCACCCGGCGATGGACGTGATCGACCGCACCCGCGCTTGTCTGCATCACGCGGCACCGAGACTGCTGAAGATGGGCAGAATGATCAACAAGTCGGCGCCGGCGTGGAACACAACCGATCCCCAAAGGCTCTCGGTCTTCTGCATCAGCCACCCCCACGCGATCGAGAAGCCGAAGGTGACGACCAGGAAGACCAGCAATGCCGGTGCGTACGTGACCTGCATGTGCGCCAGGGTGAACGCCAGGCCAGTGGAAAGAACCGCCGGCCATCGTCCGATCAGTGGCTCGTAGCGCCCGAGAAACAACCCGCGGAATAGGAGTTCCTCCATGAAGGCGTTGGATACCACGAAGAGCAGAATCCATGGGGCCAACGACATGAACTTGGCCGAGCCGAGGGCCCTGACCGCTGGTTGCAACAAACTCAGGACCAAGAGTGCGGCAGCGGTGATCACGCCCACGCTGAGGCCGAGTATCAAACGGCCTTTCCGAATGTAGAGCGATGCGGAGCTTTCGCCGCAGATCCTCGCCACGGCGAGAATACCGATCACGATCAGCGACGCTTGAAGGAGCTTCGCCACGGCGATTCCGATCGGCGTCTGCGTCGTCAGGCCAAGGAGCTTGAGCCCCGGGTCCGCGAGGAAGAACCCCAACGAGAGGCCAACAACCGCAGTGAAGTAGGCAAAGAACACTGGCCGAAATCGGCTCAACCGATATCCGTCCCGAGCGACCCACCAAAGAGCGCCAAGGACAACAAGGAGTCCGGCTCTTGTCGCGTAGTTGGCCCACGCCGGCATGAGGGGGACGAATGTCATCGTGAACGCGAAGATGAGGAAACCACAGGTTGTGAGGATCGCGAACACTCGGAGTCTCATTGAACTCCTCCGTCGACCTCTCGGTTGTCACCCGAGCCGAGTTTACCGACATTTTCGCCGTGACCTTCGCCCCGCCACAATCCGAAACTACTTCACCCGAACTACCACCTTCGGGAGCAGTTCTCGATGACCCAATCCTCGTCCATACCCCGAGCATCGCCCGACAACCCCCCGCCCCAAGGCGGGCAACAGCAAGGTCATACTATTGAACCACGCCCAAGGACGGGCCTCCGCCTGTCTTCAGGCTACGACCATTGACATGGAAATGTTCTCTGGACCTGGCAAGACCGGTTCTTAGCGAAGGGCACACGGTCGGCGTGATGGGTGACAGAAGCATCGCGATGATCGTGCTGCCGGTTGCCCGCTCAACCCAGGATGGGTCAGGGCGAGGTCTTACCGACCGCGTGGCGTCCCAGCCGCGGTTTCCTCGCGTGGCATGCCGAGACAACGTCGAGCGGGTCGGCCCCGGCAGGCACCGTTGGTTCGCGTTCGCGGTACGCTTGAGGCTCGCTGCACACGAAGGTGCAACGGGGAAACCAGGTACCTACTTCGGATGGTAGACTCGGGCCGTGGCCGGCTCGACCGCACTGGCTTCGGATCGCTTCCGCCGGGGCGCCCGCTCGCGGCCTGACCGAGCGGCGGCCAGCCCATCTCGATCGGGTGAGCCGGTGGCGGCGCCGGCTGCCGGACCCATATCGCGGCGCGAGACAAGGCCTTGAGAGACGCCCTGGTCTTCAGCGCGGAGATGTCCGGCACCCTCTTCGTGATCATGCTCGTGTTCCTGCGAGCGCATCACCGGCACCCGGGCTTTCCCCAGTGGACCGCCGGCACCGGGCTGGTCTGCTCCGCCTTCCTGTTCCTTGGCCTTCGCGGACTGATCCCGGAGGCGGTTTCGGTCCCGGCCGTCAACGCCTCCCTGCTCGTCGCCGCGCCGATGTTTCTCGACGGGACGCGGCGCTTCCTCGGGCAGGCTCGCCTGCGGTTGGGCTGGTACGCGCTGGCCTCGATCCCGTTCGGCGGTTGCCTGTATTACCTGCTCGTCAACGACAACATCGCCGCCCGGACGGCGATCCTGATGGTCGCGGCCGCCATTCCATTCGCGGCGATCGTCGCGCTGGTGTGGAAGGAGCGCGCCGCAGCGAGGTCGCCGCTCTTCACTGCCCTTGCCGTCGAGTTCGCATTGCTCACGGCCGCAATGCTGGTGCGCGCCGGCGGCGTGTTGAGGCGCCCGGGCGTCGCCCTCCTCATCGACTCGCCGTCCCAGCTCGCCTTCTTCGGTGCATCGGTGGTGCTGCACCTGGGGGTCACGGTCACGTTCATCCTCCTGACCACCGAGCGGGTGGCGGGAGAGCTCGCGGAAGCGAACCGCCTTCTGGCCAAAGCCTCGCGCACCGACGCGCTGACCGGCCTCGCCAACCGGCGCGCCTTCCTCGAGGTGGCCGAGGCCGAGGTCCGGAGAATGGCGCGCACCCGGCGCCCGTTCTCGCTCATCCTGGCGGACATCGACGGTTTCAAGCGCATCAACGACGAGCTGGGCCACGCCGCAGGGGACGGTGTCCTCTGCGAGGTGGCCGCACGGGTGCGCGCCGCCGTGCGCAAGCTGGACGCCACCGCGCGGTGGGGCGGGGAGGAGTTCGTCTTCCTGCTGCCGGAGACGACGATGGACGGCGCCGTGCGCGCCGCCGAGTCGGTGCGCTCGGCCATCTCCGCGACTTCCTTTGCGGTCGAGGATTCATCCTTCGCCATCACGATGTCGTTCGGTGTGGCCGAGCACGTCGACGGGCGCACCATCGACGCGACGATGGCCGTCGCGGACCGGGCGCTGTACCGCGCGAAGAACGCCGGCCGCGACCGCGTCGTCGCCGGCCAGCCGTGACCCCCGCGCCATCGGCGAAGGGGAGGGCGAGGCACCTGGTACCAGTTCTCTCCACAAGAAGGTGAGATGGCGGTGCCGGGTACCCATCAGGGGACGGAGGCCCGGACCGGGCGGCGCGCGCCATAGGTTGGTTCGGACTGTCGCAGCGTCCCGCGAGGATCGCCACGCGCGGCTGCCGGGCCCGGACCTGGAATCCGGCCGCGGGCACGTTGGGTTAGAGTGGGTTGCGTGGTCGTGACGGGGGCGCCGGCCGGCCGCGGTCGTGCCGGCAGCCGTCTCACCTGATCCCGTTGGAGCACGGCCGGCCGCGGGGAGGATTCATGGTGAAGATCGGAACCACATCGCTCGACGTCTTTCCGCTCTGTCTCGGCGGCAACGTGTTCGGCTGGACGGCAGACGAGAGGCAGTCGTTCGCCGTGCTCGACGCCTACGCCGCCGCCGGGGGCAACTTCGTGGACACGGCCGACGTGTACTCCGCCTGGGTGCCGGGCCACGAGGGAGGTGAGTCGGAAACGATCCTCGGCCGGTGGATGGCCGCCCGCGGGACCCGCGACCGCATCGTCGTCGCGACCAAGGTGGGGATGCTGTCGGGCCTGCGCGGGCTCGCCGCGAAGACGATCCGCGCGGCAGCCGAGGGCTCGCTGCGCAGGCTGCGGACGGACCGCATCGCCCTCTACTACGCCCACGTCGACGACGCGGCGACGCCCCTCGAGGAGACCCTCGGGGCGTTCGACGCCCTCGTCCGCGAGGGCAAGGTCCGCCACATCGCCGCCTCGAACTACACGGCGCCCCGCCTCGCCGAGGCGCTCGCCGTCTCGAAGCGCCTGGGCCTTGCCCGGTACGTCGCCCTCGAGCCGCACTACAACCTGGTCCACCGCGCCGAGTACGAGGGCGAACTGGCCGAGCTGTGTGCCCGCGAGGGGCTGGCGTGCTTTCCCTACTACGCGCTCGCGAGCGGCTTCCTCGCCGGCAAGTACCGGCCCGGCGCGAAAGTCGAGAGCGCCCGCGCCGCGGGCGCGGGCAAGTACCTCGACGAGAAGGGACTCCGGATCCTCGCCGCGCTCGACGCGATCGCGGCGGAGCGCCGGACGACCGTGGCGGCAGTGTCGCTCGCATGGCTCCGCGCGCGCCCGGCCGTCGTCGCCCCGATCGCCAGCGCCCGCACCCCGGAGCAGCTCGCGGAGCTCCTGCCCGTCGCCTCGCTTCGCCTCACCGACGACGAGGTGAAGAAGCTGACCACGGCGTCGGCGTAGCGCCGGAAGGCGCCGCGAACCAGCTCGCTGAAGCCCCGCCGAGAAGGTGAGGTGGTGATACCCGGTACCGATGAGGGGGGTCGAATGGCGAAGATCGCCGGGGCAGGAAACGGCGGCGCCCTTGCACCGGGGTCCAACGGCGCGACTGGTGCCCCGTCTGCGAGGCCGAGGGGCTCCGGCCGCAACGCGGTACTGGTGGCGGCGGGCATCGCCTTGTCGCGGGGCATCGGTCTGGTCCGCGAGCGGATCTTCTCCCACTACTTCGGCCTCTCCGATGCCGGCGACGCCTTCAAGGCGGCCTTCAGAATCCCGAACCTGCTGCAGAACCTCTTCGGCGAGGGGGTGCTCTCGGCCTCGTTCATCCCCGTCTACTCGGCGGAGCTGGCCGGCGGAGACCGGGAGGAGGCGGACCGGGTCGCCGGCGCCGTGCTCGCCCTGCTGTCGCTGGCGGTCGCGTTCATCGTCCTGGCCGGCGTGCTCGTGACGCCCTGGCTCATCGCCGCGATCGCACCGGGTTTCACCGGCGAGAAGAGGGCGCTCGCGATCCGACTCGTGCGGATCCTCTTCCCTGGCGCCGGCCTCCTGGTCCTGTCCGCGTGGTGTCTGGGGATCCTCAACAGCCACCGCAGGTTCTTCCTCTCGTACACGGCGCCCGTGGGGTGGAACCTGGCCATGATTGCGACGCTCGTGTGGCTCGGCCAGAGCATCGGCGAGTACCCGTTGGCGGTCGCCCTGGCCTGGGGGTCGGTGGCCGGCAGCGCCCTCCAGCTCGGCGTCCAGCTTCCCACCGTGATGCGGTTGCTCGGCCGGCTGCGGCTCTCGCTGGGTCGCGCAGACGCGAGGGTGCGCACGGTGGTGACCAATTTCCTGCCGGCGTTCCTGGGCCGCGGCGTGGTCCAGGTCTCGGCGTACGTGGACACCCTGCTCGCCAGCTTCCTGCCTGCGGGCGCGGTCACCGCCCTCGCCAACGCCCAGACGCTCTACACGCTGCCGGTGAGCCTGTTCGGGATGTCGGTGTCGGCCGCCGAGCTGCCCGAGATGTCGTCGGCGCTGGGCTCCGAGGCCGAGGTCGCCGCCGTGCTCCGGTCGCGCCTCGCCACCGGGCTTGAGCGCATCGCGTTCCTGGTGGTCCCCTCGGCGGTTGCCTTCCTGGCGTTGGGAGACATCGTGACGTCGGTGGTCTACCAGTCCGGCAGGTTCTCCCGCGCCGACTCGATGTACGTCTGGGGCATCCTGGCCGCCGCCGGGATCGGACTGCTGGCCACCACCATGGCGCGGCTCTATTCGTCGAGCTTCTATGCCCTCAAGGACACGAAGACGCCGATGCGCTTTGCCGTCGCGCGGGTGCTCGTGGGCACCGCGCTCGGAGCCGTCCTGGCGTTTCTGGCGCCCGGGTGGCTGGGGATCAATCCCCGCTGGGGCGCGGCCGGGATCGCCCTGGCCTCGGCGACGGCAGGGTGGGTCGAGTTCGCGCTGCTTCGGCGGGCGCTCAGCCGCCGCATCGGCCGCGCAGGGCTTGGTGCCTCCCTCGCCTTGCGGCTGTGGGCCGCCGCCGCCGTCGGCGCCGTGCTGGCCTGGGGGGCCAAGCTCGGCCTTGGCGTCAGCCGACCGTTGGTGCTGGGTGCCGTCTCACTCTCGCTGTTCGGCGGTGGCTACCTCGCTGCTGCCGCCGCCCTGCGCGTCCCCCAGGCCACCTCCCTCCTCGCGCGCGCATTCAGGGCGCGCGGGCGGCGCCAGCGCCCCGGTTGACGCGCGCCGGCGGCGTGCTTGGGCAGCGGGGTTTCGGAGCTCGTCATCGTGGCATGCCGAAGGCTGGTACCGCGTATCACGATGTCACGATTGTGCTGCTGAATCGCGCGTTGGAGGTCGGCATGGGCATTGGCTGGAGATGATCATGAGATGGCGATACACGGTACCAATGAATCGTCAACTCGACCGCGACGCGGGCAAGCCGCTCTCGATCGGAATCGACTGCCGTTCTCCAGATTGCATCGCGGTGCCCCGCCCGATCGGCCGGCCTTCCTCTGCAGGGCTAAGGACTGGGCTTCGCGCCTTCGGGCCAGGACCACGCCGGAATAGTGGGAAGAGGGGGCGCGGCGGACCGGGCCTGGGAGAGCCTGGCCTCGACGTCCATCAGCTCCTGTCGGCGGTCGGACGCTTCCCGAGTCTCGCCGGTCGAGTCCAGCTCGATCATCAGCTGGCGCAGCGCCGACGCGAGCATCTCGAGGGTCTCCACGGACGGTGTCGGGCGACTGGCGACGCGGCGGTGCAGCGCGACCCACTCGCGCCGAAGCTGGAGGGACCATGCAACGTCCCCGGAGTCGCGGACCCGATCGCACAACCAGTCGAGCCTGTTGAGTGGACCGCCGAGAGCCATCCAGTCCTCACCCATTCGGTCGACCACTCCTGGGAGGAGCTCGAGCGCCTGCCTCGAGTGCTCGCCGGCAGCCTCGTGGCACTTTGCTTGCGTCTCGAAATCCGCCCGCCTCAGGTGCAGGTCCGCCTGAGTCTGGAGCAGGTCATGTACCTCGTCTCCAGCCTCCAGCGCGGCCCGCGCTTCCAAGAACGCGTGGTCGTACGCATCCCGGGCGGCGGCCGCACGACCGGCCTCCTCCTCCAGCCAGGCCAGACACTTCAGTGCGAAGATCCGCTGAACGCGGGTTTCCGCAGGGTCGTCGTCTTTCGCCGGTCGCCTGAGAATGTCCATCGCCTCGTCCAGGGAAGATCGAGCGGCTTCGAGGTCGGCGGCCTGGATCTCGGCTCCAGACAGGTACTGGAGCATCGTCGCCAACTGGCGTCGGCGCGAGTACTGCTCGGGCTCGAGGGCGACGATCCGCCTCTGGACGCTCACACCCTCTCGGCCAGCCGAGACGCCCTCGTCGACCCTCTCGGAGTGCGGCGCGTGGTAGGTGATGCCGAAGAGAGTGGTTCCGAGCGAATGGAGCGCCTCGAGCGTGCCACCACCCGCCGCCACTAGGCGGCGCGCAACCGGCTCCGCCTTCCTGTGTGCCGCGAGTGCGTTCTCGTCCTCCAGGCACGCGAACCACGCATCGGCCATCGCGTCGAGCGCGGTCCACCGGCGGTTCAGGGCATCGGTTGTACCTTTGGTCAGCTCGCCGAGCAGGCGTGCGGCTTCCGCCGCATTCGCGAACGCCTCTACCGCCACCGCCGGCAGACCGAGCTCCCGATATGCGTCGCCAAGCCCGCGGAGGCAGGAGGTCGCGAGATCGAGGGCGGTCGCTTGGTCCCATCCTCGCTCGGCGGCCTCCCGGGCTCTCTCGGCCGCTTCCCTAAATGCGGCCGCCGCCCTGTCGAACCGCCGCATGCGCGCCTCGGCCTGACCCAGCCCCCTTAGCGCGTATCCGAGGTTGGAGAAACCCGAAGCGTTGTTCTCGTCGAGCGCCAGGATTCGCCGCGCGAGGTGGACGCCCTGGACCAATGCATCGTGGGCGCCGTCGAGATTGCCGAGCTCGAGCAGCGCCCCACCTAGGTTCCCGTACGCCCAGCGGAGGCACTCGAACACCGACCGGTGATCGCCGAACGTCTTCGCGATGTGCTTTGCGAGTTCGAGGGCCTCGCGATTTCCCGCCGCAGAACCCTCGAGGTCGCCGCGCACGCGCGCCTCGTCCGCGCGACGCGTGATCTCGAGCATTCGGCCGCGCAGCTTCTCGTAGAGCGTGCCGCCGGAGATCAGCCGTTTGATGCTCCGCCAGGCGGCAGCCGCCCTCGCGCTCAACGACTCGCCCTTCTGCCCCATCGCGCCGACATCATACCCGGCCGCGTCTCAAGCCGCCTGCACAATGGCGACGACGGGGATGGGCACCGCCGTTCTTCCGCGCCCGTCCGCTCGAGGGGCGCTACTCCTTCTTCCCCATGCCCGGCGTGGCGGGGTGCGCGGCGTCGTAGGCCGCGATGTCGACTTCCCTCAGGTGCTCCGCCTTCCACACCATGACCCGGTGGATGCGGTTCCAGCCGCTCGGGTGGTCGTAGAAGACGAACTCCTCGACCGGTCCGGGCGTCATCTTGCGGTACTCCGACAGGTGCAGCGCCGCCTGGGCGAAGCCGTCGGGCAGGCGGGTGACGTTGACGCCGTAGTTGTCCGCCTCGGCCTCCATGGTGCGCGAGATCGTGTTGTTAACCGGCGTCAGCACGAACATGATCGCCGAGAACAGGAACAGGAGGAGAGGCAGCCCGGCGACGTCGCCGACGCCGCGGATCCCCCAGCGGGCGCCGCAGCGCGCCTGCAGCGCCTCGAACGCCCAGCGCAGCGCCGCGAAGGCGGCGACGATGATGACGCCGATGAACACCATCCCCTTGTAGACGTGGTTCATGACGTAGTGGCCCATTTCGTGGCCGAGCACCGCCCTGATCTCCTCGTCCGAGCCTCGGGTCAACAGGTTGTCGTTCATGCTGATCCGCGTCGTGCCGAGCAGCCCGCTGACGTGCGCGCTCATCCGCTTCGTCTGCTTCGAGGCGTCGAACTCGTAGACGTCGGTCGCCGGGATCCTGTTCGCGCGCGCCATCGACAGAATCTCCTGCTTGAGCGGCGTGTCGGCCAGCGGTTTGAACTTGTTGAACACGGGCTCCAGGTAGACGGGCGCGATCACCGCGCCGAACATCGCAAAGGCAATCAGCACCAGCGACCCCCACAGCCACCACGTGCGCGGCGCCTTGCGCAGGACCGCGTAGATCGCCGTGATCGCGAGGGTGCCGAGGACCAGCCCGATCGCCAGGCCCTTCGCCTGGTCGCCGAGCCAGGCGCCCAGCGTCTGGTTCGACATGCCGTACTGGTGCTCGCGGAAGTAGCCCTGGTAGGCGCTCCACGGCAGCATCACCACGCCGGCGATGACGACGTACTGCAGCGAGTAGAGGGCGGTCTGCAGCCACCGGAAGCGGGTGACCCGCTCGACCCAGTCGCGCATCCGCGCCGAGAGCCCGGTGCCGAGGAACAGCCAGGCGACGACCAGGCCGGCGACGAGGTCCCACAGGATCAGCCAGTAGCCGCCCTCGAAGTAGGCGTCGGACTTCGCCCGCGCCTCCGGCGAGAGCGCGGCCAGGTAGGCGGCGGTGGCCGCGTCAGGGTCGAAGTGCGCCGCCGCCGACTGCGGGGCGGCGGTTCCCGGGTTCGGAGTATCGGTCGCCGATGCGGCGCCGCAGATCAGGATCGCGACCAGCGTCACGAGCAGTGTCGTCCTCACACGCTTCATGGGTGTCCCTCCCGCGCAGACATCTTTCCAGTATCAGGATACGCATTCCGGCGCAAAAAGGGTTCTCACCGGACCCGGCCCCTGCGGGCGCCGCCGGCATCGGTGCTCGGTACCACCATCTCACCATCTAAGAACAAGATCGGTACCAGGAACCGCCATCTCACCATCTGCTATGTCGAGCGCCGGTTCCCGGCGAGTGCCGTTTTGGGATCGGCCGCAGGCGCGTCACCTTGTGCCACCCGCGTCTCCTGATGCCAACGCCACGCCCCCTGCCGCCACCCCGCGGGAGGAGGTGTCGGGGTTTTGGCGCCGCGGCGTTTCGGATTCCCGATGGAGCCTGCCTCGGAGTTCGGTCCAGGGCGGGAATGACGCGCTCGACCCGGTCGGCGTTCCTGCCCTCACCCCGCCCTCTCCCGCAAGCGGGAGAGGGGGTAAGGCAGCGAGCGCACCGGCCCCGCGGCTTTTTACTGTCATCCCGGCGGAAGCGGGGGTCCGGCGATGGCGGCTGCGCTCTCAGCGGGCCCGGCATCGTGCCGCGACGGGCGGTTGGTCGCCCTCCCAGGGCTTGAGGCGGGGCAGGGAGTGCCTTTCCATTTCCGAGCGCTACTATGTGCAGTAAGAGAGGAACTCCCAAGCCATGGACAAAGCGATGACCTCGTTCGCGATGCGGATCCTGCTCCTGGCCGCCTACGCCCTGGCGCTCGGCGGGGCCATGAGCTCGTGGGCCGCCGTGCCCGCGACGGAGAAGGAAGCGCCGGACATCCTGCAGAACTGGAAGTTCCGCAATCTCGGGCCGGCAGCCGCTGGCGGGAGGGTGGCGGCGGTGGTGGGGATCGCCGGTGACGCCAACGTCTACTACGTGGGCGCGGCGGCGGGCGGGGTGTGGAAGACCACGGACGGGGGAGCCACGTGGAAGGCGGTGTTCGAGAAGCAGCCGACGGCGTCGATCGGCGCCATCGCGCTGGCGCCGTCCAACCCGAACCTGGTGTGGGTCGGCACCGGCGAGGCGAACCCGCGCAACGACGTGGTCACGGGCAAGGGGGTGTACTTCTCGCCTGACGCCGGCGCGAGCTGGAAGTTGATGGGCCTGGCGAACGCCGGGCAGATCTCGCAGATCGTCGTGAGCCCGACCAACCCCGAGGTCGTTGTCGTCGCCGCGCTCGGGCACGTCTGGGGGCCCAACCCGGACCGCGGCGTCTTCCGCACGACCGACGGCGGCGCGACGTGGCAGAAGGTGCTGTACGTGGACGACACCACCGGCGCCAGCGACCTCGCGATGGACCCGTCGAACCCGATGGTGCTGTTCGCCGGGATGTGGGAGTTCGTGCGGTATCCGTGGATGCTGGTGAGCGGGGGCGAGACGGGCGGGATCTACCGTTCCACCGACGCCGGCGCGACGTGGAAGAAGCTGACCGAGGGCCTGCCGAAAGGGCCGCTGGGGCGGATCGGGCTGTCGCTCGCCCCGAGCAACGGCAGCCACGTGTACGCGCTGATCGAGGCGAAGAAGGGCACGCTGTGGGATTCGGCGGACCTGGGCGACCACTGGAAGCTGGTCAGCTCGAACCCGAGCTACATCAACCGCGGCTTCTACTTCACGACGATTCAGGTCGCGCCCGACAGCGAGGACCACGTGTTCCTCATCTCGTACCAGGTCCTGGAGTCGCACGACGGCGGCAAGACGGCGAAGGTGATCGGGCGCGGCGTGCACGTGGACCACCACGCGCTCTGGATCGACCCGAAGGACGCGCGCCGTATGATCGACGGCAACGACGGCGGCGCCTACGTCTCCACCGACGGCGCGAAGAGCTGGCGCTACCTGGACAACATCCCGATCGAGCAGTTCTACATGGTGGCGTTCGACGACGGCCGCCCGTACCTGCTGTGCGGCGGACTGCAGGACAACAACGGTTGGTGCGGCCCCTCGAACAGCCTCTCCCGCGGCGGGATCGCCGGCGCGGACTGGTGGACCTCGGTGGGCGGCGACGGCGAGTACGTCGTGCCCGCGGGCGGCAAGTCCAACGTCGTCTACGGCGACTCGCAGAACGGGTCGATCGTCCGCATGACCCTGCCTGCGGGCACCACGGACAGCGTGCGCCCGTACCTGCACGGCGTCACCGACATGGCGCCGAAGGACCTGAAGTACCGCTTCAACTGGACCTCGCCGATCGTGGTCGCGCCGAACGACTGGAAGACGGTGTACCTGGGCGGCAACGTGCTGTTCAAGTCCACCGACCAGGGGGCGACGTGGAACCCGATCAGCCCCGACCTGACGCGCAACGACAAGTCGAAACAGCTGCCCAGCGGCGGGCCGATCCAGCTCGACATGAGCGGCGCGGAGACGTTCGACACGATCCTCTCGCTGGCCGTCTCTGCCGCCGATCCGAACGTGATCTGGGTCGGCACCGACGACGGTCTCGTCCAGGTGACTCGAGACGGCGGCCAGACGTGGGCCAACGTCACGCCGCCGAAGGTGCCGGAGTGGGGCCGCGCGCAGCAGATCGAGGTGTCGCCGTTCGCGCCGGGCACGGCCTACGTCGCGCTCGACTACCACGAGGTCGAGAACAACAAGCCGTACGTCTTCAAGACCCACGACTTCGGCAAGAGCTGGACGTCGATCGCGAGCGGCCTTCCAGCGGACGACCCGGCGCGCGTCGTCCGCGAGGACCCGAACCGGCAGGGGATGCTGGTGGTCGGCACCGACGCCGGGTTGTTCACCTCATACGACGAGGGCGCGCACTGGACGCCGTTGAAGGGCAACTTCCCGACGGCCCCGATCTACGACATCAAGTTCCACCAGGCGAGCCGCGACCTGATCGTCGCGACGCATGGGCGCGGGCTGTTCGTCCTCGACGACGTCACGCCGCTGGAGGAGACGTCGCCGGAGGTGCTGTCCCAGGCGTTCCACCTGTACTCGTCGCGGCCGGGGGTGAACTGGCGTCTGTGGCCGGGTCAGAAGCACGGCGACAGCACGCTGGGGGATTTCTCGACGCCCAACCCGCCGCAGGGCGTCGTGATCTCCTACTACCTGGCGGCGGCGATCGAACCCGACCACGAGCGCGATGGAGCAGATTCGCCGCGCGCTGCGAAGGCCGGCAAAGGGCAGCCGCCGAAGCAGGGCGCGAGCGCGCCCGCGCCGGACGCCGAGGCGGCGGGCGCGGAGACGCCGGGAGCGGAGGAGGCGGAGCAGGCTCCCGAGGGCGGCGAGAAACGTGGGCCGGTGAAGATCGTCATCACGGATGGGAGCGGACAGGTCGTGCGCACGCTGTACGGGCCCGGCAAGCAGGGGATCAACCGCGTCGCGTGGAACGTGCGCTACGACGAGGCCACCCGGCTGAATGCGGCGCGTCCGCCGGAGGACGACAATCCGTTCTTCACCCCGGGCGGGCCGACGGCGCTGCCCGGAAGCTACAAGGTGACGGTCGCGGCAGCCGGGAAGTCGGAAACCACGGAGGTCGCCTTCGAGGCCGATCCGCGCGCGCCGTTCGACATGGCGGCCGCGCGCGCTCAGCTGCGGCAGGCGCTCGAGCTCCAGAGCTGGATGAACGCGATGAACGAGTCGCTCAACCGGATCGACGACCTCAGGGCTCAGCTCGCCGCGACGATGAGGCTGCTCGGGCCGGAGGCGGAGAGGACGGGCGTGGAGAAGGCTCCCTACGAGCCGGTGGTGGCGCAGGCCCGGGCGTTGCGGAAGAAGCTGGGCGCGGTGGCGGAGAAGGTGATCAACGTCGCGGCGCTGAAGGACCCGGAGGCGGGGTTGCACAACCTCGCGCGCTCGCACGACCGCCTGCAGAGGGCGAGCCGCGCGGTCGCCATGCCGTACGGCCAGGCGCCGACGCCGCTGATGATGGAGGACGTGACGGCGGCGAAGAAGGAGCTCGACGCGTTCCTGGCGGAGTTCAACGAGCTCCTGCGCACGGACGTGCCCGCCTTCAACAAGTTCGCGCTGGAGAAGGGCGCCGGCACCCTGTTCGCCGGCAACCCGATCGAGCTGAAGGGGGCCGCCGCCGGCCCGGGACACTGATCGGAGGTTGCCCGGTCTTGGGCCGGCCGGAGCGGCGAGACAACCGCATCGAAGGTGGTACCGATCTTGTTCTCGCCGCCGCGATGTGGCGGGGGGTATTATCGCCAGGGCCGGTGCGGCAAAGGCTCGCGACAACTTCGCAGCCAGATCGGAGACCGAGCACTGGACCGCGTGCAGTTCGTCACCCACAAAGGGACCAAGGTCCTCAAGGTCGACCTCTCGCACAGCACGAGTATCGAGGAAAACATCGATGCTCTGAAGAAGGCGAGGATCCTCATCAGCACCAAGCCGCCGGAATCGGTCCTGATTCTGACGGATCTGACCAAGACGCACTTCAATGTCAGTGCAGTCGAGGAGCTGAAGAAATTCAGCAAAGCCATCACCCCCTTTGTCAAGGCAAGCGCGGTCCTGGGAGCCGTCGGGGTCATCTACGACGGCGTGGTCAGGTTGGTCGGCAGGGATATCGCTCGCTTCGACACGGAGGAGGAAGCACTCGACTGGTTGGCCGAGCGGTAGCGCAGGCCACGGAACGCGGCAACCGCAAGAAGGTAAAAGGTGCCGGGTACGCAGTTGGCGGAATTGCGGCTCCGCCCGGCAGCGGTTCGGATGGGCGCCTCCGTGGCGCCCATCCTCGCGCTCCGAACGCGGCCGCCGAGTCGCGGCGCCGAGGCCTACATCTCCTTGCTGGACGGCGGAACCTGGCCCCTCAGACGCAGATAGGTGACGATGTTGCCGTAGTGCTCCCAGTTGTGCGTGGTGTTGATCATCAGGGCGCCGAAGCGAGTGAACTCCCGGCCGAAGATCGTGAGCTTCGTGCCGGTGTCGGCGTCGGCGATCGCGTACGCCCGGCCGCAGTACTCGTACGACGCCTTGAGCGCCGCCACGATGTCCGCCTTCGAGGTCTTGCTCTTCTCGATGCCGGGCGCTGGCACCGGGCTGGCCTCCCCGAGGACCGACGAGCAGAACATGTAGTTCGCGTCGGCGACGTGGGCGAGGATCTGGCCGAAGCTCCGGACCGCGGGCGTCGCCTTGAAGGCATAGTCGGCCTCCGGCATCTGATCCGCGCTCGTCAGGACGAAGCCCTTCACGTAGTTGAGGCTCTGGCGCAACGTCTCGACCGCGCCCGGAGCAGGACCGGCCTTCATCCCCTGCGCGAATGTCGGCGAAGCGACGACCAAAGCGACCAAAGCAGCGAGCAGCCACGTTGTCTTCTTCATGATTTCCCCCTCTTGGGGTAGAAAACACGCGCCGCGGCTCATTTCTTCCAGCCGGCCTGGGCAGACATCGCCGGCCATCGTCCGCCTCCAATGCTTCGTACCGGTAGGGTGTCGGGTTGAGGGCGCACAAGGTCGCCCTTTGATCGGGAGGCCGAGGTCCTTCCTTCGCGACCGAGGTAGTACCAGGTATCCCATTCGATCTGTTGTGTGGTAGCCTCCTATGCGAGGGTGAATCGGAGGGAGGCGCGGCATGCCACGGAAGCCGAGGATCTTCGTCGCCGGTGGGACGTATCACGTGTACTGCCGTGTCGCGCGTGGCGAGCGGCCGTTTGTTGACCAGACTGTGGCCGGGACCTTCGTGTCCATACTCGCCGCCGTCAAGCGCGAGCACGGCCTGACGATTCTCGCGTGGTGTCTGATGCCGAACCACTACCATCTCGTCCTCGGCGCGGGGGAACTGCCGTTGTGGCGCAGCATGCGGCTCGTGCAGGGGCGGTTTGCCAAAGCCTTCAACCACACGCAGCGCGTCTTCGGCCCGGTGTGGCAAGGACGGTACAAGGCACGGCTGGTTGACGATCCGGCCTACCTCATGCAGGCCATCGCCTACGTGCACCTCAACCCGGCGGCGAGCGGGTTGGTCAAGGATCCGGGCTCGTATCGCTGGAGCGGGCATCGGCAGATCCTCGGCCGGGTGCGGACCGGGTTGGTCGACGTGGATGAGGCGCTGGTGGCGTTCGGCTCCGCGCGACGCGACGCACTTCTCACCTACCGAAGCGTGCTCGGGCGCGGCAAAGACGAGGGGTGGATGCAGGAGGGGCCGGGCCAGCTGCCGTGGTGGCGGCCCGTGAGCCGCGAGGACGACGAGCTGCACCTGGATCCAGCCAGGCCGCGCCTTGACTGGCAGGGCGGCCTCCAACGTCCGGACCCGCCGAGCGCGGATGCTGCCGACGTGGTGCGGGTTGTGGCGGGGATGGTGGAGATCCCTGTGGAGGCGCTCGCTGGGAGAAGTCGAGGAGAGGAGTTGCTGCGTGCCCGAGAGCTGGTGATGCTGGTCGGGGTTGAACAGTGCGGGCTGAAGGTGAAGGATCTCGCTGTGGTCATCGGCAGGGGCGCGGGCTCGGCGAGCCGGCTGTACACACAGGCGGCCGCTGTGCGGCGAACCGACCCGGCGTTTGCAGCCATCGTGAAGCGGGTGACGCAGACGCTGCGGGAGAGTCAAACGAGGTTATCCAGACAGTAATAGACAAACTGGGATACCTGGTACCTGTTTTGGTACCTGTTTTGGATCCAGCCAGGCCGCGCCTTGACTGGCAGGGCGGCCTCCAACGTCCGGACCCGCCGAGCGCGGATGCTGCCGACGTGGTGCGGGTTGCGGCGGGGATGGTGGAGATCCCTGTGGAGGCGCTCGCTGGGAGAATTCGAGGAGAGGAGTTGCTGCGTGCCCGAGAGCTGGTGATGCTGGTCGGGGTTGAACAGTGCGGGCTGAAGGTGAAGGATCTCGCTGTGGTCATCGGCAGGGGCGCGGGCTCGGCGAGCCGGCTGTACACACAGGCGGCCGCCGTGCGGCGAACCGACCCGGCGTTTGCAGCCATCGTGAAGC
>PMLC01000063.1 GCA_003158745.1 Acidobacteriota bacterium | reverse complement strand
CCTACCGCTGTCAGATTAGTAACTCTCGACTCTTCACTCCCTTTGGCACACGCTGAACCGTAGGAGTTCGACCCGGAGGTGGCGATCGCTCACTCCCGATACGCGTCCGGTATTCGGCCCGCGAGGAGTGCTCCCAGCGCCAGGCTCGCCGCGGTGAGGGGGATCGCTGCAAGGACGTCGATGACGTAGTGGTAGGTGAGCAGGACGGTCGCGAGGATCAGGAGCGAGCCGAGCGGGAGCAGGACGTTGTAGAGCGTCCGGTTCCGGCGCCTCGCGCAGTAGAGGACGGCGAGCGTGATCATGGTGTGCCCGGACGGGAATGCGTCGGTCTTGGTCTTCTCCCACTGGTCGAGCTTCCCGCGCACCTGGTCGCCTACGACGCCGGGGAGCGACTGATACCGCTGCTGCGCCACCGTCGTCCTGGGTCCATACGCCGGCACTACGAAGTACCCGGCGAAGGAGACGATGAAGGTGATCACGATCGCAGCCGCGACCTGCGGTAGGAAGCGGTCGCGACGGGCCGCGAGCACCAGCAGGAGGGCGACGGGCAGGAAGTAGAACGTGGAGTAGGCGAGCGTGAGCATGTCGGCCACCCAGGCGGGAAGCGGCAGGGTGTACAGCGCGGCCTGCACCTCGGGTCCGAGGATCGCCCGGTCGATCGCGAGCAGGGCCTGATCGCAGATTCGCGGGTTGACGAGCGGGATGAGGTGTCCGAGGTACATGAAGATGTACGGCAACAAGGGAACGGGCAGCAGCTCGCGCGCCCAGTACCGCCACCCGCTCTCGTTCTCCCCGAGCGCGAGGGCCGAAATCGCGAAGAGCGCGCCGACGGTCGCGAGCGAGAGGGGGATCATGCGGGGCACGCGGGCCGGATAGACGCAGGCTATCGCGGTCATCGCGGCCAGGGCGACGAGGAGAGCGAGCTCCGAAACCCGCAGCGCTCCCTTGCGGGCGGCTCTGGGCGGCTCTAAGATGGCTTCCGTGTCCAGGCGCATTCTCCTTGCCTCGTTGCTGCTTCTGATTCTCGCTTCAGCCGCGGGGGCGTCCCAGCGCGTTGTGATTCTAACCCTGTCGGACTCGATCCAACCGGCCTCCCTGCGGTACCTCGAGCGAGGCCTCAGCACCGCCGACGCCGGCGGCGCCGCCGTGGCGGTCATCGAGCTGAACACGCCCGGGGGCCTGCTGTCCTCGTTGCGCCAGATGACGACGGCAATCACCATGGCGCGCCGGCCGGTGGTCGTCTACGTCACCCCGTCCGGAGCGCAGGCGGCATCTGCCGGGTTCTTCCTGCTGATGGCGGCGGACGTCGCGGCGATGGCGCCCGGGACGAACGCGGGCGCGGCGCATCCCGTGGCCGGCGAGGGGGCCGAGCTCACCAAGACGATGGCCGAGAAGGTCACGAACGACGCGGCCGCACTCGTCCGCTCGCTCGCGACCCAACGGGGGCGTTCCAGCGAGTGGGCCGAGAAGGCCGTCCGGAAATCGCTTTCGTACACCGAGCGTGAGGCACTCGAGAACAAGCTCATCGATGTGGTCGCCAACGACCGCGGAGAGCTGCTCAAGTGGCTGAACGGCCGCGAAGTCAAGCGCTTCGACGGGCGGATCGAGAAGCTCGACACCTCGGCGCCCGAGATCGTCGTCGTCGAACTGAGCGCCTCCGACAGGCTCCTCTCCATCATTGCCCACCCGAATATCGCCTACCTGCTCCTGCTGCTCGGGATGGTGGGGATCTACTTCGAGCTGTCGCACCCGGGGGCGGTGCTCCCCGGCGTTCTCGGTGGCGTTTCGATCCTGCTGGCCCTCTTCGCGCTCTCCGTGCTCCCGGTCAACTACGTGGGCGTCCTTCTCATCCTGCTGGGCATTGGGTTCTTCGTCGCGGAGGTCAAAGTGGCAAGCTACGGGCTTCTCACCGTTGCGGGGCTCACGAGCTTCGTGCTCGGCTCGCTGATGCTGATCCAATCGCCGTTTGCGGCGCTGCGGGTCGGCCTCGCGGTGGTGCTGCCGACGGCTCTGGCGGTCGCGTTCGTGGTGATGTTCCTGCTCGCCCGCGTTCTCAAGAGCCACCGCCAGAAGCCGATCACCGGCGCGGAGGGCATGGTGGGCGAGATCGGCGAGGCCTTTGACGCCCTCGCGCCGAGCGGAAAGGTTTTCGTGCACGGGGAGTTCTGGGACGCGACGTCGCGAGCTGCGGTCGCGGCCGGCGCGCGCGTGCGTGTCCTGGGGCTCGATGGCAAGAGGCTAGAGGTGGAACCGGCCGAGGGGTCCTTCCCCGGGCCGGGCAAAGGGGAGGCGTAAATGGCTCCGCAGTTTCCTTTCGGGATCTTCCTGGCTGCCTTCTTCGTCCTGGTGCTGATCTTCAAATGGATCAACATCTTGAACGAGTATGAACGTGCGGTGATCTTCACCTTGGGGCGGGTGGACAAGGACGCCAAGGGACCCGGCATCATCTTCGTCCTTTGGCCGATCCAGCGCTTGGTCAAGGTGAGCCTGCGGACAGTGGTGCTCGACATCCCGCCCCAGGACGTAATCACGCGCGACAACGTCTCGGTCAAGGTCAACGCCGTCGTGTACTTCCGTGTCATGAACCCGGTGCACGCGATCATCGACGTCGAGAACTACGTGTACGCCACCTCTCAGATCGCGCAAACGACGCTGCGCTCGATGCTCGGCGAGGTCGTGCTCGACGATCTTCTCGCGGAGAGGGAGAAACTCAACCAGCGGCTGCAGGAAGTCATCGACCGTCACACCGACCCGTGGGGCGTCAAGGTCGCCAACGTCGAGGTCAAGCAGGTCGACCTCCCGGAGTCGATGCAGCGCGCGATGGCCAAGCAGGCCGAGGCGGAGCGCGAGAAGCGCGCCAAGGTGATCCACGCCGAAGGCGAAGCCCTCGCGGCGCAACGGCTCTCCGACGCGGCGTTGATTATCAACAAGCAACCCGCCACCCTGCAGCTCCGCTATCTGCAGACGCTCACCGAGATCGCGACCGAGAAGAACTCGACGATCATCTTCCCGCTCCCGATCGATCTGATCAGGCCGTTCTTCGAGAAGCCGGCAGCCGAGGCGAAGTAGTTTGAGCTGCGCCTATCGACTCGGCTCGGGTTGGTGACGGCACGCGATGAGCCGTTACTTTGAGATCATCATCACCGGCCGCCAGCTCGCAGCACTGGTGGCCGGTGTTGCGCTCCTGGTCGCGGTTGCGTTCGGGCTGGGGGTGTCGGTCCGCCTGCTGCAACCTGCGGCGCCCCCTCCTCACGAAGTGATCGCGGTGGTGCCGACGCCGACGGTGGTACCCACGAGCGCGGCGGTTCCGGCGGTCTCCGGCGTGGCGGCCACTCCCGAACCGCTGCCGCCGACCCCGACGGCGACGCCGGCGCCGTCCACGGCCCCGACCGAGAAGCCGAAGCCCCAACCGACGGCAGCGGCAGGTGTCCCGCTGCCGAAAAGCGCGGGCCGCTGGGTGCAGGTGGCCGCGCTCGGCAAGCGCGACCAGGCCGAGGGCGTCCGCAACCGGGTGGTGGCGCTCGGCTATACGCCGAAGCAGGTCGTCGTCCAACCGGCGGGCGGCGGGAAATTCCGGGTGCGCGTCGGGCCTTTCCCGGATGGGGAAAGCGCCGGCCGGGTCACCGCCCGCCTGCGAGCCGAGGGGTTCAGCGGGGCTTTCGTGGTCAAGCCGGGCGAGTGAATCTCCGTTCCGGAAGGGGGTCTGGACTGCAATGGTCTGTACCGTGGCATCGATGAGGTGCGTACCTTCGGGCTGGGGATCCAGGAAGCGCGCGTGAGCAGCGTCTCGCTCCCGGTCTGGATCCGCGAGCGCAAGCTCAACCTCGGCGCCCTCCACCAGGTTCGCAGCGTGATGAGTCGCGGCGGGCTGCACACCGTCTGCGACGAGGCGCGCTGTCCCAACCGCAGCGAGTGCTTCTCCCGCGGGACGGCGACGTTTCTGATCATGGGCGACGTCTGTACCCGCGCGTGCCGCTACTGCTCGATCGCTCACGGCAGGCCCCGGACCCTCGACGCGGACGAACCGGCCCAGCTCGCGAGCGCGGTGCGCGCGATGGGCCTCAAGCACGTGGTCGTGACGTCGGTGGACCGCGACGACCTCCCGGACGGCGGCGCCGCCCACTTCGCGGCAGTGATCGAGGCGCTGAGGGCGCTGGACCCGCGCCCCACCGTCGAGGTGCTCACCCCCGACTTCCGCGGCGACATGGCCGCTGTGGATACCGTGCTGGCGGCCGGTCCCGACATCTACAACCACAACGTCGAGACGGTCGAACGCCTCTACCCGCAAGTGCGTCGTCAGGGCCGCTACCGATGGGCGCTCGAGGTTGTCGGCCATGTCGCGGCCCGCGCAGGCGGCATGGTGACGAAGTCGGGCCTCATGGTCGGCCTCGGCGAGTCGCGGGAAGAGCTTCAGGCGACGCTCGATGACCTCGAAGCGGTCAACTGCCGGGTCGTCACGATCGGCCAGTACCTCCGCCCGACCGGCCGCGAGGTGCCTGTGGTTCGCTACTGGACGCCGCAGGAATTCGCCGAGCTCGATTCCTACGGGCGCTCGATCGGCCTCGAGGTGATCGCCGGCCCATTCGTGCGCTCCTCCTACCACGCGGAGGAGGTGTTCCTCAAGGTGCGAGCCTAGCGGACGCCGCTCGGGGAGACTCCCATGCGCATCGCGCTAATCCAGCAGCACGCCACGAGTGATCGTGGAGAGAACATCGGTCGCGGCATCGCGGCCGCCGAGTGCGCCGCCGCAGAGGGGGTGCGACTCGTGGCCTTCGCCGAGCTGGCGTTCACGCCGTTTTACCCGCGGAACCCTTCGTGCGGTGCTCCGCCGCTCGAGCTGGCCGAGGAGATTCCGGGGCCTACAACCCAGGCGTTCTGTGACCTCGCCCGCCGGCTTGGAATCGTCGTCGTTCTCAATCTGTATGAGCGCGATGGCGACTGCGCGTTCGACAGCTCTCCCGTGATCGACGCCGACGGCCGTCTGCTGGGCGTGACGCGCATGCTGCACATCGCGGAGATGTCGGGGTTCCACGAGCAGGGCTATTACGCGCCCGGCGACCGCGGCATGCCGGTGTATCACACCGCAGCCGGGCGCCTCGGCGTCGCGATCTGCTACGACCGTCACTACCCGGAGGTGATGCGCGCCCTCAGTTTGGGCGGTGCCGAGATCGTCGTGATCCCGCAGGCAGGGGCGGTGGGGGAGTGGCCGGACGGGCTCTACGAGGCGGAGGTGCGGGTGGCCTCGTTCCAGAACGGGTACTTCACCGCCCTCGTCAACCGCGTCGGCCGCGAGGACCCGCTCGAGTTCGCCGGCGAGTCGTTCGTCTGCGACCCCTCGGGGAGGGTCATCGCCCGCGCGCCGCTCGGGGAGGATCACGCGCTGATTGTGGACCTGGACCTCGCCGAGGTCGCTCGGTCCCCCGCCCGCCGGCTGTTCCTACGCGACCGGCGTCCCGAGCTGTGGACTCGGATGCTCGATTTTCGCGAAGAGGATGCGTAGCCGCCGCCGTGTCGCGCCGAAGGCGTACGCCGACGTCGCCCGCCTGTTCGCAGCACGCACCTGATAGGCTGCGTTTGGAGGGGCGAGGCCACTCTGGTAGGGTTCCGCCGACGTTCCGCACGGATCGACGGCGCGTGAGGGAGGCCGGATGACATCACAGCCCAAGGGCAAGGAGGCGGGCGGCGCGGCGGCACGGAAGAACAGCCCTCTCGCCAGAGCGTTCATCGGCATCGCAGGGATCATCGGGGCGGGCAAGACCACGCTCGCGACCGCGCTCGGCGAGCACCTTGGCCTCGACGTGCACTACGAACCGGTGGCGGACAACGAGTACCTCGCGGACTTCTACCGCGAGACCAAGCGGTACAGTTTCGCGATGCAGATCTACCTCCTCAACAGGCGCTTCCAGCAGCACCAGGAGATCATCTGGCGGGGCCGCGGCGGTGTACAGGACCGTACGATCTACGAGGACGCGATCTTCGCCCGCACCCTGCGCGACATGGACCTCATGGACCCTCGCGACTACGAGACCTACGTCAGCCTGTTCCGCAACCTCTCGAACTTCATGTGCCGCCCGAACGTGATCATCTACCTCGATGTCACGCCGGCAAACTCGCTGGAGCGGATCAGGCAGCGGGATCGCGGCATCGAGTCCGGGATCACGCTCGAGTACTTGCAGCGCCTGTACGACAACTACGAGGAGTTCCTCCACGAGATCAGCCGCCTCATCCCGGTTCTGCGGGTGCACTGGGACGAGTTCAAGGAGGTGGAGCGCCTGGCGAAGGCGATCACCCGCGAGTACAAGCGAGGCACCTTCCTGCGCGAGGTCGCCCACCTGGCATGAGCCGAGGGCTTGCATTCCTGAGAGGGGTTGGCCCATGACCCGCGAGCGATTGCGACCGTGGCTGCTGGCAGCGGGGTCCGGCGTTGCAATGGCGCTGGCGCTTCCGGGACCGGGGATCGTGCCGCTCGTCCTTGCCGTGCCGGGGTTGCTGCGCCGCGCGCTGACGGGGGTCCACGGGTGGCGCGCGTTTCGAATCGGGTGGCTCGCCGGATTCGCACAGTGGGTGATCGCGGTCCCGTGGGTGTACATCGTGCTGCACCGGCACGGCCACTTCCACGCCGCGCTCGCGGTGCTGGCCGTAGCACTGGTGGCCGGTTTCCTCGGCCTCACCTGGGCGTTTGCGGCCTGGGCGGTGAGCGGCCTCCCCGAGACCTGGCGAGTCGCGGCGCTCCCGCTCGCCCTCGCCGCTTTCGAGGAGATTCAGCGCCTCCCGCCGTGGATCTTTCCGTGGAACCCGGCCGCTGCGGCCCTGACGCCGGTGCCGATGCTCCTGTCGCCGCTTCCCGTGACCGCCGCCATCGGCCTTTCCCTTCTCGTGCTGCTGCTGGGCAGCTCCCTGGCTGCGCTCCTGGAGCCGCGCACCCGGCGCGCCGGAGCGATCTGGGTGGTGATTACGTCTCTGGCATGGGTCGGTGCCGGTCTGTTCGCACCGCGCGCCCACCCGGAGGGCCCGGCCGTGCGGGTCGCCGCCGTGCAGCCGAATGTACCCTTGGAGACACGCTGGGACCCGGTCAACGAGGAGGCAATCGAGGCCAGAGTCTGGCGCCTGTCGCGCCAGGCCGCGGACGTCGGGGCGCGATGGATCGTCTGGCCAGAGAGTGCGGTCCCTCGGACCCTCGACCGTGACGCGGAGTATCGCGTGCAGGTCGAGACGTTCGCGAGAGAACACGGCCTCTGGCTCCTCCTGGGTTCGATCGGCCTCGGCCCGGGCGAGAGCGAGTACTACAACTCCGTCTACACGGCTTCCCCGGCGGGTCTGGTGCCGTGGCGCTATGACAAGGTGCACCTGGTTCCTTTCGGGGAGTACGTTCCGCTGGCCGGGCGGATCGCGGCGCTGGACGCCCTGGTCCGCGAGGTCGGAGCCTTCACGCCGGGTACCAGTCTGATGCCGATGCCCGGGCCGGTCGGGCCCACCGGCGTCGCGGTGTGCTACGAGGTTGCCTACCCGTCGCTGTACGCCGGCGAGGTCCTTCGCGGCGCGAAGATCCTGGCCACGATCACCAACGACGGCTGGTACGGCGACTCGGCTGCGCCGCGACAGCACCTCGCCCTTGCGATCCTGCGGGCAGCGGAAGTCCAGAAGTACCTTGTACGGGCCGCCAACACAGGGATCTCGGCGGTCATCGGGCCGGACGGGCGTGTGCTCACCAGTCTCGGAGTCGGCCGCGAGGGGATCATCACGGCCGACGTTCGGGCAACCTCCGGCGTCACCCCGGCGGTGGCGTTCGGCGGGGCGATTCGTGCCGGCGTTGTCCTTGTGGCCGTGGGTGTTATGATCCTCGGGGCCCGGCGGCGGCGGCAAAGGTCTCGCTGATTTGATCCGGTTGCGCCGGTTTCCGAAGGAGGCACCGTGCTCGAAGACGTCATGAGCCGCGCGCAGCAGGTCCGCGACACGCTGATGAGCGTGCGGGGGTATCTTTGACGCGGCCCGCCTGCAGTCCGAGCTGAACACGATCTCGGAAGAGACTCAGCGCGGCAACTTCTGGAACAACCAGGAACACGCCAAAGAGGTGATGCGGCACCAGCGCGGTCTCGAGGCCAAGCTCGCAAACGACCGTTTCCTCGCGGAGGCCGTCGAGGAGATCGAGGTTCTGCTCGAGCTCGTCCGGGAGGATCCTGCCGGCGAAGAGGAACTTAAGGCGACGCTGGCACGGGTCGAGCCCAAGCTCGAGCGGATCGAGCTCCAGACCAAGATGACCGGGGAATACGACGTCAACAACGCCTATCTCGAGGTGCACCCCGGGGCGGGTGGCACCGAGTCGGCCGACTGGGCGCAGATGCTGCTCCGGATGTACCTCAAGTGGTGCGAGCGGAGGGGGCTCGATGCCGAAGTGCTGGACACGCAGGACGCCGAGGAGGCGGGGATCAAGTCGGCCACGGTGTTGATCAAGGGCGAGTACGCCTACGGGTACCTCAAGGCGGAGAGCGGCATCCACCGCCTGGTGCGCATCTCGCCGTTCGACGCGCAGGGCAGGCGCCACACGTCGTTCGCTTCCGTTCAGACCTACCCGGAGGTCGACGAGGAGGTCGAGGTCAACCTCGACGACAAGGACATCCGGATCGATCGCTTTTGCTCGTCGGGGCCGGGCGGCCAAGGCGTCAACACGACGTACTCCGCGGTTCGTCTCACGCACCTGCCGACTGGGATCGTGGTGTCGTGCCAGAACGAGCGCTCCCAGATCAAGAACCTCGCCCAGGCCATGAAGGTGCTGCGCGCCCGCCTCTTCGAGGTCGAGCGCCGCAAGAAGGAAGAGGAACTCGACAAGATCAAGGGTACGAAGAAGGACATCTCCTGGGGGAACCAGATCCGCTCCTACGTGCTCCAGCCGTACCGGATGGTGAAGGACCTGCGTACCGGCCACGAGGTTGGGGACGCCGACCGCGTGCTCAACGGCGATCTCGATCCGTTCATCGAGGCGTACCTCAAGCAGCAGGCGCAGGCGGGCCACGAGGGGTGACGGTGATCGGTGCCTCGCGTCCGCCCCGGGGGATGGCTGGGCCTGGCCCCGGACCCCGGACCCCGGCCCCCGGTCCCCGGATCCTCTGGGGCTCGCCTCTTCCGCCGACCCGGTCGGGCGTCGCGGACTATGCGTCCGAGATCCTGCCGCACCTCGCCGGCGCGACCGACGTCGCGCTGCTGGAGCCGCCGGGTTGGGAGCCTCCGGCAGGCGAGCGATGGCTCGCGGGTCTCGCGTCTTTCCCTCACGATGCGCTTACGCCGGTCGGTTTTGTGCCACTGCTTCACCTCGGCAACAACCCGTATCACCTGTGGGTGGCGCGGCGGCTTCGCGCTTCGGGGGGCATCGTGGTGCTCCACGACAGTGTGCTGCACCACCTGTTGGTGGAGGAGGCGGCGGACGACGGGAATTGGTCCCGTTTCGCTGCGGAACTGGCTGAGGCGGAGGGCCCGGGAGGAGCGGCGGTGGCCCTGGGCCGCCGCTGGGGCTACGCGGGCCGGCTCGAACCGTTCCTGTTCCCTGCCCGCCGCGCGTACCTGCGCTTCGCCTCGGGTGTGATCGTCCACAATCGGCAAGCGGAGGCGGACGTGAGGTGGGCGTGCCCGGACGTTCCGGTGCGGTGCGTGCCGCTCGCCGTCGCCCAGCTGCCTCCCGGCGACCACGATCTCTGGCGCGCCCGGCTCGGCGTGGCGCCGAGCGACCTGCTGATGGTCCACCTCGGTTTCCTGACGCGCGCCAAGGGCTTGGACGTCGTGCTCCGGAGCCTGGTCGCCCTCGGGGAGATCGGGGTGGCTGCACGCCTCGTGATGGTCGGCGAGGGGAGCGAGCGGGGCGCCCTCGAGGCCTCGGTCGCCTCCGCCGGCCTCGCGGAGCGGGTGCGGATCTGGGGGTACGCGACGCCCGAAGCGCTGGGCGGGATCCTCGGCGCGGCCGACCTCGGCCTCGTGCCGCGCTACCCGACGGCGGGCGAGACCTCGGCGGCGGTGCTGCGTTTCCTCTCGGCGGGCACCCCTGCGGCCGTGGCGGGCTATCGCCAGTTCCTGGAGATTCCGGCGTCGGCGGCGCCGCGCGTCTCGCCGGGGTCGGCCGGGGTCTCGGATCTCGTCCGCGTCGCGGCCCTACTGGCCGGGAGCGAGGAGGCACGAAAGTCCTCGCGGGCCGCCGCGAAGGATACCTGGCAACGCGGTGGGCACGAACCGAGCCGGGCCGCTGCGGCGATGCTCGCGGCCGTTGGGGAGATGTCGCATGTGGTTTGAGGAGGTGGAGCGGCTGTTGGCGGCCAGGCCGGTGAGACGTCGGCCCCCAATCGAGGGGCAGACTGCATCCGCGGTGCTCGTGCCGCTCTACGTGGCCGGCGGCAGCCTGTGGGTCGTGGTGACGCGCCGAACCAACTCGCTCCCGAACCACGGCGGCCAGTACGCATTCCCGGGCGGCGTGCGTCAGGACGGTGACGAGGACGAAGTCGCCACCGCGCTGCGCGAGGCCGGCGAGGAGCTCGGTGTGGACTCGTCGGTCGTGCTCGTGCTGGGGCAGCTTGACGATGTCTGGACGCAGACCGGGTTTGTGATCTCTCCCGTGGTCGGGGCGCTGCCGTACCCGCTCGCCCTGCAGCCTTCCGCCGAGGAGGTCGAAGCGGTGGTACCGGTGCCCTTCGCCTACCTCGCGAACCCCGAGGCAGCAGAGACCGAGGAGCTTGTCGTGGCGGGAGAACGCGTCACATCACCGGTCTTCCACTATCGTGGCCATCGCGTTTGGGGCGCAACCGCGCTCATCATATCCGATCTGGTGTGCCGCCTCAGTGGTGTGCCGGTAGCACCGGTGGAGTGAGCGCCGAGTCCAGGATTTCCTGAGCGTGGCGTGTCGCCTCCGCGAGCTGGGCCCCTTCCCTGACGGTTGCCGGCGTCTTGGGCATCGAGGCGGCTTTGGCGAGTTCCTGCGCGGCGGCGGCCCACTGCCGCTGCGCGTGGAGCGAGTATCCGAGCATGTAGCGGGACTCGATGCTCTCGGGGTTGCTGGCCACGAGATCGGTGAGGAGAGCCTGCGCGTCGGCCGGCCGGCCGGCGTCGAGCAGGCACCGCGCGCGAAGCAAGCGGATGGTAATATCGTCCCCCTTTGCGGACGCGAGCGTCGCGAGGGCGTCGTCGACCCTGCCCGAGCGTCTCTGCGCCTCGGCTAGCGCCAGCGAGAACTGGACGAGGTTGGCCTTGACTGCAACCGCAAGTTTTTCGGCGGCTCCGGCGACGTTTCCACTCGTGAGGTACGTTGCTCCGAGCCAGCCGCTGGCCCATGGGTCGTCGGGCTTGACCTGCAGCGCCCGCTGGAGGTGGGTCAGGGCCTCGGCAGGGTGACCCTCGGCGAGCGCGATCTCGGCGCGGACCACGCGCGCCTCGAACAGCATTCCGTTGGATGCGAGAGCCTTGTCGAGCGCTTCGCGTGCCGAGGCAAGGTCGCCCATGCGGGCGGCAAGCAAGCCGAGGGCGGCCCATGCACGATCGTTGCCGCTGTCGATCTCGACCGCACGTCGGAAGGCGTCTCGAGCCCCGGTCAACCGGTTTCGCTTCAGCTCCACCTCGCCGAGCGACAGGAGCAACTCGGGTTTCTGATTCCCGAGCAGGGCCGTCCGCAAGGCCTCATAGGCGTCGTCGAGTCTGCCTGCGTTCATGTAAGCCTCGGCGAGCACCTCGAACGCCGGCACACATGACGGCGCGGCGGCGAGCACTCCGTGAAGAAGCGAGACAGCGTCTGAAGGGCGGTCTGCCGCGAGCAGTCGGCGGGCCTCGAGGAGAGCTTCTAGGGGCACCGGCGCCGTTCCGGGCGAGGCCTGCGCCGTCGCCCTCATCCCGGCCACCCGACCGCGCAGCTCGAGCGCATCGCCGGTGCGGCCGAGTCGTTCGAGCGTGTCCGACTTGACGTCCAGCACCTCTGAGAGCTGGGCCGCCGGGACCGACGCCTCGAGCGCCTCGATGCTGGGCAGCAGCGCTTCGACGCCGGCGTTGTCCGTCGCCTGGGAGAGCCGCTGGCGAATCTGGGCAAGAGAGCCCGGGGGAGGCGTACGCACGGGCGCTGGCGTGGACGGCGCGGTCAGGGGCGCTGCGAGCTTCGCCTTGACCCGGGACGCGAGCGCCAGGAAATCGGTCGTGTAGAAGTCCGGGACCAGTTCGAGCTGAGGGTTGTCCTTGAGCGCCGCAGCAATGGCCTCTTCGGCTTTCGTGCGGCTCTTCATGTTGAAGTAGGTGATGGCGAGCTTGACCCTGATATCCGCCCGTTTGCCCGCGTCCCCCTCGTTTTCGGCCGCGGTCGCGTAGAATCTGGCCGCCGCTTTGAAGTCTGCGTTTCGGAACGCCTTGTCGGCCTCGGAGATCGCGTCCTGGGACCAGGCAACCCCTGCACCGAGCAGCAGCACGGCGACCGCGGCGAGTGAGCGCATGGTTGAAGTCTAACAAGAAAAGGCGAAAACGGGGAAAGCTACTGCGGGCGGACAACCCGGGTCACCGAACTCGCGGCGCCGACATCGGCCGCTTCCCGGTACTCGGACCCATCCGGCCATGTCACCTTGATCTCGTGAGAGCCTGCCTCCACCTTGCGGTCGCGCACCGGCAGCGCTCCCAGGAGCTTGCCGTCCAGGTAGACTTTGGCGCCTTGTATCGCGACGTTGAAGTCGTTCAGAACGGAGATGATCCCGAAAGGCGGCAGGTGGAGAGTCACCGTTTGCCCGGCTTTCGTCACCTCGATCTCGCGGGCTTCCTCGCGGTAGCCAGCAATCTTCTGGGTGAATGTGTGTTTTCCGACCGTCAACTCCAACTGCGATGACTGCACCTTGCCGAGCGCCCGGGTGTCCACCGTCACGTCCGAGGGCGGATCGACGAACAGCTCCACGTCCACGGTGACAGGCGTCGGCACCGGGGTCGGATCGGAGGGCGGAATCGGTGTCGGAGGTCCAATAGGAACCGGTGTGGGAATTGCGCCGGGTCGGAGGCCGCTGGTAGTGGTGCCAGCGCCGGGGCCGGCAAAGAACCACCACCCCAAGGCGGCGGCCCCCGCAATCACGATCGTAGCAACAACGATGAGAAGGCGCCGACCACGGGACGGGACGCCATCGGGGACAACCAACTCGGTGGGGACGATTTCGAGAGGCCTTGCGGCGAGCTGAGTCGCTGCAGTGAGTTGGTCCCGAGGCAACGAGGCGATCCGCGCGAGTTCCTGGCGAACCATCGCCGTCGTCGTCTCGCTCCGACGCTGCGGCCCACGTTTGGGAAGCGACGTGAGCACCTCCTTGAGGTCCTGCGCGAATTCCCGCACCGTGGCGTAGCGATCGGCAGGGTTCTTCGCCAGCGCCTTGAGAATCGCGCGCTCGAGCCGCTCCGGACAGGATGCGTTGCGCTGACGTGGCGGAACTGGATCCTGGTTCAGAATCTGGTAGATGACGTTGGAGAGGTTGGGCCCTGTGAACGGGCGAGTACCGGTGACCATTTCGTACACCATCACGCCCAGCGAGAAGACATCCGTGCGCGTGTCGAGCGGTTTTCCGGAGAGCTGCTCCGGTGCCAGATAGCCGGCGGTGCCGAGCGCAACGCCGGTCTGGGTGAGGCGCGACTCGCCTTCGAGCGACTTGGCGATACCGAAGTCCATGATCTTGACGGTGCCATCCTCGAGAACACGGACGTTGGCGGGCTTGATATCGCGATGGACGATCCCCCGCGAGTGAGCGAAGTCGAGTCCCGCACAGACCTGGAGGAGAATGGCGAGAACCCCGTCGAGGCTCAGCTTGCGAGTTTCGAGCACGTCATCGAGATCGGTGCCGCTGAGGAACTCCTGCACGAAGTACGGCGTTTTCCCTTCGATCCCGAAGTCGAAGATGAGCGTGATGTTCGGATGCTGAAGCGCGCCGGCGAGCTGGGCTTCACGGAAGAAACGCTGGGTCCCCTCCGTGTCGGTGGCGTTGCATGTCTTGAGGGCCACCCAGCGCTGGATGAAAGGATCCCAGGCCTTGTAGACGATACCAAAACCGCCAACGCCGATCTGCTCGGCGATCTCGTACTTCCCGATGCGTTTCTCTGTCGTCATCGTTCCTTCGTCATTCTACCGCCCTTTCTTCTCCAGGAATGCTAGGCTTAATCGGTGCGTGTTGGCCTACTCATCTGCGCGGTACTTGCCGCCTTGGGGGTGTTTCTCGCCGCGTGCGGGAAGGGTGACGCTCCGAGTCCCGGTCGCGTGCCGTCTCCCGCGTCCGGCCGGGCGGGTGACCAGGAGACGTTGTCCTCGGCCGATGTCCAGATGTTTCTGGCTGTGCGAACCAAGGCGCTGCAGCGCCTCGAAGACGCCCTCGCCGAGGTCGAGGCCAAAGGGGGTGACGTCCTGGCCCACGTGCAGGAGATCACCGTCGCCGAGCGCGATGCCGCGCGCGCCCTCGGCGTCGAGTGGCGCCGGTTCACCTGGGCGCGGGATCAGGTCGGTCGTTTGATGACGAGCCAGCGCCAGCACGAGGACCAACGCTTGCTCGCCGCCGAGCTGGTGAAAGCGAAGGAAGACCTCAAGACGCAACTCGATGCGGCTCGCGAGACCGCGAGTCAGCAGTTTCTCGAAGCGCAGCTCAGGGTGGTCGCCGATCAGCTCGAGAAGTTGAACCGGGAGCGTGAGATCCACGCGCCTCAGGCCGAGGAGCTGCGGGCGCTGGAGTCGGCCCGTGCCGAGATTGCCACCCTGCAGGGCCGCCAGGACAGGGTCCAGCACCGGCTGCAGGAACTTCTGCAGCGCTCCACCAATGCTGGCGCGGCACCGGCGCCCACGAGGCAGCCCGCCCACTGAGCGCTCTCAAGTCGACGCGCTCCGCGTCAACCAGGGTTGGTTCAAACCGTCTTAGAATTCCAGCTGGGAGGATCTGCAATGATGAAGAACTCTTCGCTCGTAGTGGCGGCCCTTGTGGTGATCGCCTTCGGTTCAGCGGCGAGAGCACAGGTGGCTGTCGGGATCCGTCTCGCGATCGCGCCCCCCTTGGTTCGGGTCGAGACCCCGCCAGCCCCGCCCGGCCCCGACTGCTACTGGATTGGCGGTCACTGGAAATGGGACGGCGGCCAGCACGTGTGGGTAGCCGGAAACTGGGTCACACCGCGCCCGGGCGAGGTGTACGTTCGAGCCCACTGGGTGCGAGAGGGGCCCGAGTGGGTCTTCAGACCGGGCCATTGGGCCGCGATTGCGCCGCCGACGGAGTTCGTGTCCGTGGCCGTGAGGCAGGTCCCTCCGCCGCCCAGGATCGAGGTGATGCCTGCGCCTCCATCGGTCGAGCACTTCTGGATCGCCGGCCACTGGCGCTGGGAGCGGAACGAATTCCGGTGGGTCTCCGGACGGTGGGAGGCGCATCGCCCCGGCTTCATCTGGGCGCCCGCTCACTGGATTCACGTCGGCGCCGAGTGGCGCTTCGCTGGGGACCACTGGCAGAAGTTCTGAGACCCTCGGACCGCCGCCGGCGGAGTGGAAGCACAGCGCGACCGGCACCGTCATTCGGTGCCGGCCGTGCGTTCGGTTTGAAGAAAGAGGGAAAAGGGACGACAGAAATACCCGAGGGGTTCTGTCTTTCTTCTACCTTCTGCCCTCTTCCCTGTCACACCGGCGGCGGTGCGGGCGCACGCACATCGCCACGGCGCGGCTTGCCCTTCCCGGAGCCCAAGCCCCGGATCCCTGGCTCTAGCCGATCGCCGCCATCCGTGCCGCGTGCGTCAGGAAGAACGAGAGGAGCTCGAGGTTGATCTTGAGGTCCACGTTCTTGAGCTTAGCCTCGGGGTGTCCCTTCAGCTGGGCAGGGGCGAAGTTGAGCACCGCCTGCACGCCGCCGTTGACGAGATCGTCATAGACCTTCTGTGCCGAGCTTGCCGGCACGGTGATGACCCCTATGTGAACTTTCCGATCTTTCACAATGCGGGGCAAATCAGAGACGCTCTCGACGACCAACCCTCCTGGGACGCGCTTTCCGACTTTGTGAGGGTCGGAATCGAGGATGGCGACGATGCGGAAGCCGCCGGTATTGAATCCGGAGAAGTGGGAGAGCGCGGTGCCCAGGTTCCCCGCCCCGACGACGAGTACGCGGCGCTCCTCGTGGAGCCCGAGTATGTTAACGAGGTGCTCGCGCAACTGGGTGACGTTGTAGCCGACACCCCGAATCCCGAACTCCCCGAAGTATGCGAGATCCTTGCGAATCTGAGCCGAGTTCAGGTGGAAGCGGTCGGCGAGCTCCTGGGACGACACGGTCGTCGTGCCCTCCTGCTCGAGCTGCTGAAGGCACCGGAGGTAGACCGACAGGCGGTTGATGGTCAGCTCGGAGATGCTCTCGACGGGGATGTAGCGCTTGAAGGACATTTGTCACCTCAGCAGGGTTCGTGCTGCGAGCTCGCCGGCGCCGAGCACCAAGGCCGGGAACATTCCCAGGATCACGATGGCTAGGGCGCAGACGCCCGCAACGATCCTGACCGGCCAGGGTTCGGAATAATCTGGAGCACGCCGTGGAAGCGGCTTCATGTATAGGTAGTATACCACCCTCACGTAGAAGAAAACTGAGACGAGACTGTTCATTACGCCCACGATAGCGAGCCAGGCCATGCCCTCGTTGACCGCGGCTCGGAACACGAGGAACTTCGCCACGAAACCGACGGTCGGAGGGATCCCGGCGAGCGAGAACATGGAGATGGAGAGCGCGAAGGAAAGGAACGGCCGTTGCCACCCCTGACCCGCGAGGTCGTTGATCAGGTGAGGCTCGTCCTCGTTCTCCGAGAACGCAGATACCACCGCGAACGCCGCGATGTTCATGAAGGTGTACGCCGCCAGATACACGAGAGCTCCGGCGATGCCGTCGAGACCGAACGCCACCACGCCGACGAGTGCGTACCCCATGTGGGCGATCCCGGAGTAGGCCAGCATGCGCTTGATATCACGCTGCGAGATCGCTACGAGGTTGCCCAGAACCTGCGAGGCGATTGCGACGGCCGCGAGCAACGGCACCCAGCGGGGTGTGATCGCCTGGGGGGCGACCGACGCCACCGCCCGCGCCAGGGCAACCAGCACCACTCCTTTGGGGACGACCGAGAGGAAGGCCGTCACGGGAGTCGGCGAACCCTGGTACACGTCCGGGGCCCACGCGTGGAAGGGGACCAGCGCCAGCTTGAAGGCGAACCCCGCGAGCAGGAGGGCGAGACCGGCCAGCAGCAGCGGGTTGCCCGCCAGCGGGCGCGAACCGACGACCTGCGCGACGGCCCGCAACGAGAACGTGCCGGTCGCTCCATACAGCAGCGCGATCCCGAACAGCAGCAGCGCTGAAGCGAAAGCGCCGACGACCAGGTACTTCCACCCGGCCTCGAGCGAGATGGCGCTGTCGCGATGGAACGCGTTGAGGACGTACAGCGTGATGGAGAGCAGTTCGAGCCCCACGAAGACCACGACCAGGCTGTCGGCCTTGGCGAGCGTCATGGCCCCGACGGCGGACCAGAGCAGCAAGCCGTAGAACTCGCCGTAGCGGGCCTTGGTGCGCTTGAGGTACGGGTCGGCCATGACGGCGACCAGAAGAAGCGCCGCCAGGACGTAGGTGTCCACGAAGCGGGCCAGCGGGTCGACGGCCAGGGCTCCGGACCACACCGCGCCGGGCAATGGCCCCGTCCACCGGAGCGCCAACGCTCCGGCGGCGGAAAGGCCGGCGAAGACGCCGAAGCGCGGGCGGAGACCCGGGGCAAAGGCATCGGCCAGTACGACGATGGCGCCGGCAAGAACCAGCACCAGCTCCGGAAGGATCGCGGTGAGATCGCTCGGGTTCACGCTCAACCTCCGATGAGCCGGCGCACCGCCGTCTCGGACAGCGAGAGAAAGGTCCCTGGGTGGACGCCTATCCAGACCATGAGGATGCCGAGCGGGGCGAACGCCAGCGCCTCCTGCCAGGTCAGATCGGCGAGGGTGCGGTTCTCCGGCTGCGAGATCGCGTTCCAGAAGACCCGCTGGATGAGCGAGAGCATGTAGACGGCGCCCAGCACGATTCCGGTGGCGGCGAGGACGACCGCCGCGGGATAACGGGCGAACGATCCGGTGAGGATCAGGAACTCTCCCACGAAGCCGTTGAGCCCGGGGAGGCCGATCGAGGCGAACGTGGCGAGGAGGAAGGCTCCCGTGTACAGCGGCATTACGGCGGCCAGCCCCCCGAAGTCCTCAATGAGCCGGGTGTGACGCCGATCGTAGATCACACCCACGAGGAGGAAGAGGGCGCCGGTTGAGAGCCCGTGGTTGATCATCTGGATGAGCGCCCCCTGGGTGGAGGCCAAAGTGCCGGCGAAAAGGCCCAGCACGATGAACCCCATGTGGGTCACCGACGAGTACGCCACGAGCTTCTTCATGTCGCGCTGGGCCCACGCTACGAGGGCGCCGTAGATGATCCCGATCACCGCCAGGGTCAGGAACAACGGAGTGGCGGCCGCCCATGCCTGCGGGAAGAGCGGCCGGTTGAAGCGCAGGAGGCCGTACGTCCCGAGCTTGAGCAGCACGCCGGCCAGGATGATCGAGCCTCCGGTGGGTGCCTCGGTGTGGGCGTCCGGCAGCCACGTGTGGAGTGGGAAGACCGGGATCTTGATGGCAAACGCCATGGCAAAGCCGGCGAACAGAAGCATCTGTGGCGAGTGCCAGAACCCCTGTCCCATCGGCACCGAGAGCTTGAGCATGTCCTCGTAGGCGAACGACCAGGTCCCCGCCTGGGCGTGGTAGGCGAAGCTCAGGTAGATGATCGCGACGAGCATTAGCAGCGAACCGGCGAGGGTGAACAGCACGAACTTCACGGCGGCATAGATGCGCCGCTCGCCGCCCCACACGCCGATGATGAAGTACATCGGCACGAGCATCAGTTCCCAGAAAACGTAGAAGAGGAAGAGATCGGTCGCCAGGAACGCGCCGAGGATGCCCGTCTCGAGCAAGAGCATGCAAACGACGTACCCCTTGACTTTCTCGTGGATCTGGTGCCACGACGAGATGAAGACGATCGGTTGGAGCAGCGCGGTGAGCAGCACCAGCACAAGCGAGATGCCGTCCATCCCGAGGCGGTAGCCGATGCCCACGGAGGGCAGCCACTGGCGCGCCTCGACGAACTGGAACGCCGCGTTGGCCGGGTCGAAGCGGGCCCATGCGGTCGCGGCGAAGCCCAGCGCGAGAAGAGACGCGGCCAGCCCGGCCCAACGGTGCAGCCGCACGGCTTCCCGCGGCGTCGCGAGCAGGAGGAGTCCGACCAGGCCGGGGGTGAGGATCGTGGCGGAGAGCAGGGAATCGGTCGGCACGTTCACCCCCTAAAGCAGCAGCCAGGCAGCCGCCGCGAGCGCGCCGGCCAGCACCAGGAGGCCGTAGTTGCGCACGTTACCGGTTTGCAGGAAGCGGAGCAGGTCACCGGCGATCTCCGTGAAGAACGCGCAGGCGTTGAGCGTCCCGTCGATGGCTACGGTGTCGATTCCCTTCCACGAGAAGTACGCGACTGAGGTCAGAGGCCTCACGATCACGCGGTCATACGCTTCGTCGACGTAGTA
>PMLC01000098.1:3292-7117 GCA_003158745.1 Acidobacteriota bacterium | reverse complement strand
AACGGTGTGGGGGTTGGGACGGTGCGCTTCCTGCAGAAACCGTTCGACATGACGACGCTGGCGCGCGAGGTGCGTGCGGCCCTGGACGACCGCCCCACCTTCAGGCGTAGGTAGATGCGGGGATTTGAGCTTGCTGCGGCTCGCGGGTTGCAACCCGGACGCCCGCACGCGACGGAGGGGCTGGAAGTGGTCCGCGGCGCCGGTCAAAACGGGCATGGAGGGAAGGGGAACATGTGGGGAGCCACGTCGTGCGAAATCGGACCCTCAAGGCGGTGGCGTTCTCTTTGGCGACGTGTGTCCTCCGCCCGGGCGGCGCTCCCCGGGGTCTCCAGAAGGAGCTACGGGACGGGGTTCGAGATGAACGACGCTCGCGCACCTCGATGCCCCTTCCATAGCGGGTGGAGTTGCTGATGCCAAGGACCGGAACGGTGCTCATCGTGGACGACCAGGCCGAGGGGCTGGAAGCGATGGGAGAAGCCCTCCGTCCCCTGGGCTTTGAGGTCTGGCTGGCCCTCGATGGGGAGACCGGCCTCGCGCTCGCGCGCGAGCGGCAACCCGATGTGATTCTGCTGGACGTGATGATGCCGGGCATCGATGGTTACGAGGTGTGCCGCCGCCTCAAGGCTGACGAGGAGACTCGTCTGGTGCCGGTGGTGTTCCTCACCGGCCTCGACTCCCGTGAGGCGCGTCTCAAAGGCCTCGATGCGGGCGCGGCCGACTTCCTCAATAAGCCGTTCGACCTCGTCGAGCTCGAGGTGAGGGTCCGCAACCTGGTCGGCTTCAGGCGTCTCACCCAGGACCTCGACGACGCGGAGAAGATGCTCTTCGCCGTCGCCCGAAGTGTGGAAGCGCGCGACGAGGGCACCGGCGAGCACTGCGATCGGCTCTCGCACCTCGCCGTTCACCTGGGCGAACAACTCGGCCTCAACGGCGATGGGCTCAAAGCGCTGCGCAAAGCCGGTTACCTGCACGACATCGGCAAGGTCGGCATCCCTGATGCCATCCTGCTCAAGCCCGGGAAGCTCGACGCGGCAGAGTGGGAGGTCATGCGGTCACACGTGGACATCGGCGTCACGATCTGTGCGGGGCTGCGAACGCTGCGGTCAACGCTTCCGATCATCCGACACCACCACGAGCGTCAGGACGGCTCAGGCTATCCCGATCATCTCGTTGGCGAGGCGGTGCCGCTTCTAGCAAGGGTCTTCCAGGTGACTGACGTTTTCGACGCGCTCACCAATGCACGCCCCTACCGCAGGGCGTTGACGCCAGCCGCAGCGGTCGAGGTGTTGCGGGAAGAGACCAAACGGGGCTCTTGGGACGGCTCGATCGTTGAGGCGCTCGCCTCGATGCTCGATCGCGAGGGGACGCTCGGACCGGAAGGCGGAGAGCGCTAGTGGGCCGGTCCGCCTCGCGGCGCCTCTCGATTCACCGTTGCGTCCGGTGGGGATGGGCCGCTTGCTCCTTGCGGGCATGGACTGCGAAATGCCTGGCGCAGCAGTACACTGGGTTACCAGCGCCAAGGTTCGACACCAGGCTTAGAAGGCCGCGCGAGCGGTGGGAGTGACAACATGACAGCAGAAGCAGGGGAACCTCGCGTGGCTCTCGAGCGGGTATTGGTCGCTGACGATAGCCGGATCTTCCGAGTCATCACCACTGATACGCTCCGGGGGCACGGGCTGGAGGTGTTCGAGGCCGCCAATGGAAGCGAGGCCTTTCAAGTCCTGGTGACGAAACGCCCTCAGCTCGTGATTCTGGACGCGCTCATGCCCGTGATGAGCGGTTTTGAGGTCATGGAAAAACTGCGCGACGCCGCCCCCCACTATCACCCCGTGATCTTCGTCGTCACTGCGGTTTACAAGAGCCGCCGCTGGGCGGCGGAGGCGAAGAACCTCTACAACGTTGCCGAGTACATTGAGAAACCAATTGAGCCCGAAGACCTCATCAAGGCCATTGCACGCCACTTCCCGGAATTTCTCGGGCTCCCGGAGAAGGGGCGCTGAGAGGGGCGAGTCTCTCGGAGAGTTCAACAACGGCAGAGGGGCAGAGGAGCTGAGGAGCGGAGGAGTAATAGACCGTTCGCAGGCTCAGACGTTCGAAGGTTGAGCGACCGCAGAGGAACCGAGGAGAGAGGCCGTTCACGCTGGAATTGTCCTCTGTCTTTCCGCTCCTCTGCGCCCAAGCTCCTCTGCTCCTCGGCGTGTCGAGCGCGTGAGGGCTTTCGAACCGCTGACGTCCGCGGAGTGTCGCCGCGCGGCTTCCGAGGGCCATCAGGCCGCGGCCGCCAGTGCCTGGCGGAGGACCTGTGCGGGGAACGGCTCACCGTGCGCCGGGTAGATCGTCGTCGCGCCGGCGTCGAGGATCTTCCGCCAGCTCGCGTGGACCTGCGCCGCGTCCGCGGCGAACACGGGCATCCCCGGCCCACGACGCATCGGGAATCCGTTCATCGCGAGATCGCCGACGAACGCCTCGCCGCTCTCCAGCAGCACGCTGACCGACCCGTTGGTGTGACCCGGGGTGTGCATCACGCGGCCCGGCACACCGTAAGAGGCCAGGTCGAGGTCCTCGTCCGAGAGCGCGACGTCCACGGTCGTCCTGGGGACCTCCAGGTGACGCGCCATCGGTCCAACGATGCGCATCATCGCCTTGGCCCACGCCGACTGCGCCGACGGCACCTCCAGCTTCCTTGCGTTTTCGATCGCCGCCCGCTCGCACTCGTGGATCGCGAGCCTGGCTCCGGTCATCTCCTTGATCGCCCGCGCCGAGCCGATGTGGTCGAAGTGCCCGTGGGTGATGACCACGAGACAAATGTCGCGTGCTTGAAGCGCGAGAGACGCGAGCCCCTCCTTGAACGCCCCGATCTTCCCGGGCGCCCCCGCGTCCACCATGACGACCCCCACGCTCTCCAGGATGTAGCAGCGGTCGATCCCGACGGGCACCGGATGGATGCTGGTCCTCGCCTTCATTCCTCGGTCCTTTCGCCGTGCGAAACGGAGCTACCGCCGCCTTATCGCGTCCACAAGCCTGATCTGTACTTCGGTAGCATACTGCAACGCAAGTCGTGCAGCGAGGGGACACTCCGGGACCTCACGGGGTCCTCCCGAGCGGAGACGCCCGGGGCGGCCTGGAAACGAAGGGGGAGGCGGGGCAAACAACTCCCCTCCAGCCAGATGGCCTAGAATGGCGTAGTGCAGATCCTGGTCACCCGGAGCGACGACCGGCCGTTCGAGGTTACGCGGTTCGACGCGATGTGGGCGCGCGCCGGGGGCGATCCTTCCGAACTCGTCTTCGTGACGCCCTCGACGGCCGGCGAGATCGCGACGCCCGAAGCGGTTTTCGCCGGCGTGATGCTCACCGGCGGCCCGGACGTCGAACCGGCGCGCTTCGGCGCGACGCCCGAAGCCGGCGCCGAGTCGCGCGTCGATTCGGAGCGCGACGCCCTCGACCTCGCCATGCTCGATCGCGCGGAGCACGAGGGGTGGCCGGTGCTGGCGGTGTGCTACGGCTGCCAGGTGCTGAACGTGTTCTACGGCGGGACGCTGATCCAGAACCTGGACCGGGCCGGAAAGCCCGGGCACTACGTGTCGGAGCCCAAGGACCACCTGGCGCACGCCGTGCGGAAGTCCGGGCTCGGCGGCGGCCGATGGCTCGACGGCTGTCCGGACGAGTTTGAGGTCAACTCCCGCCACCGTCAGGCGATAGCCGACGTTGCCGGCCCCCTTGATGTGATCTTGACCGCCCCCGACGGCGTGGTCGAGGCGGTGAAGCTGCGCCGCACCAACCGGTTCGTGCTCGGTGTCCAGTGGCATCCCGAGAACCTCACACAAG
>PMLC01000098.1:0-3286 GCA_003158745.1 Acidobacteriota bacterium | reverse complement strand
GCGCGCTCCCGGCGCGCCATCACCCATGATCTCGCCGGGATGACCCGCGACCGGGTGGCTGCGGACGCCCCGCGGCCCGCTGGCGGGGCCGTCGTCCTCGTGGACACGGGCGGATTCGAGCCGGACAGCGAGGCGCTCATCCCGTCGATGGTGCGGGAGCAGGCGCTCACCGCCATCTCCGACGCCGACGCGGTGGTGCTCCTGGTGGACGGCTCGCAGGGACTCCTGCCCGCCGATTCGGAGATCGCGGGCGAACTGCACCGCACCGGGAGGCCCGTGGTCGTGGCGGTCAACAAGGAGGACCGCCGCGATGCCGCCCACGCCGAGGCCGAGTTCGCCGGGCTGGGGTTTCCGATCGTCGCCATCTCCGCGGAGCACGGCCGCGGGATCGGCGACCTCTGGGACGAGCTCGAGAAGGTCCTCCCTCCGCCGCTGGAGCTGGAGGACGAACAGCCCGAACAGGCCGAGCTGTCGGTCGCGATCGTGGGTCGCCCGAACGTGGGGAAATCCTCGCTCCTCAACCGTCTCCTGGGTGAAGAGCGGGTTCTCGTTTCCGAGGTCCCGGGCACGACTCGCGACGCGGTGGACACGCTGGTGGCTTGCGGCGCGCGCACCGTGCGGCTCATCGACACCGCAGGGATCCGCCGCAAGGGGCGCACCGACGAGGGCCCCGAGGTTCTTTCGGTCCTGATGGCGCGCCGCGCCATTGAGCGCGCCGAGGTGTGCCTGGTGTTGCTGGATGCCTTCGAGGGGCTCAAGGCGCAGGACACCCACGTGGCGGGCTACGTCAACGAGGCAGGCCGGGGCGTCGTGGTCGTCGTCAACAAGGCCGACCTCGTTGTCGGTGAGGAGAAGGAAGCCAGGAAGCGCCTCAAGGAGCAGATCCTCCAGCGCCTCAAGTTCCTGAAGGACACCCCGACCGTGTTCGTGTCCGCCCTCACGGGAATGGGCGTGCCTCATATCCTGCCTGCCGCCATCGAGGTCGGCGAGGCTTTCCGCCAGCGGGTCGGCACCGGCGAGCTGAATCGCGTTTTGCGCGCCGCCTGGGAGCGGCAGCCGCCGCCGGCGGGCAGGCGCCGGCCGCGCCTCTTCTACGCCACCCAGACCGGAAGCGGACCGCCGCGGTTCGTCCTGTTTGTGAGTGGCACGGGCAAGCTTCACTTTTCGTACCTCAGGTACCTGGAAAACGCGGTGCGTGAAGCGTTCCCGTTGGCAGGGACCCCGATTAGGTTTAGAATACAAGGGAAAAGTGACCGGGGCAGGTGATGGTCCAATTCCGACCGCGGGCGCGCGAGATCATCGCAAAAATCGTCTACTACGGCCCTCCCCTGGGCGGCAAGACGACGAACCTCCGCACCCTCTACGACGGCTACCCGCCGGACGTACGGGGCGAGCTGCTCGTCGTGCCTGCCGGCGGCGACCGCACGATCTTCTTCGACTTCCTCCCGGTGGACGCCGGCACCCTGCGGGGCATGCGGGTGCGCGTCCAGCTCTACACAGTGCCCGGCCAGGTGCACTACAACGCGACCCGCCAGGTGGTGTTGCGCGGCGTGGACGCGATCGTCTTCGTCGCCGACTCGCAGCGCGAGCTGCTGCGCGCCAACCGAGAGTCGTGGGAGAACCTCAAGGAGAACCTGGCGCTTCAAGGACTCGGCCTGGCCGACCTCCCGCACGTCCTCCAGTACAACAAGCGCGATCTCAACGACCTGTTGAGCGTCGACGACCTCGATCAGCTTCTCAACGAGTTCAACGCCCCGTTCTTCGAGGCGGTGGCCAGCACCGGCATCGGCGTCGAGGAGACGCTGCAGGGCGTGGTCAGGCTGGTGGCGCGCTCATTGCGCGATCGCTTCCGCATGCCGCCTGAGGAGGCGCATGCGTTCCTCGGGCCGGTGCCCGCGGGTGCCCCCATCGACGAACTGCCGCCGGTCTTCGACACCCCGGCGCCGATAGCCCCGCCGCCGGTCGTCCCCCGGGCCGTCTACTCGCCGCCGGTGCCCACGTTCGGATTGTCGTCCCGCGAGCTCTCGCTCGGGGCGCCGACGCCCTTCGTCACCCGCGAGCCGAGTCCTCGGGTGGATGAAGAGATCGGCGCGCAGATCTTCCCGTTCGCGGCGCCTCCAGACTTTCCCACGGCCCCGCCCGAGTCGCTGGCGCCGCCAGCCCCACCGCTCGAGCCCGTGGATTCACTGATGGACGACCTGACGCTGCCTGTCGAGCCTGCGATCCCGCCGCTTCCGGTCCCGGGGTTCATGGCGTTTGCGGAAAGCGGGATCTTTGGCGGTGGCGCTTCGATCCCGGCTCCGGCGGTGACGGGCAAGATCTTCGTGGGAATGGCAGATACGCCTGCGCTCGAGGACCCCGGGCTGCTCCCGGACCCGTTCGACGCGGCGTTCGAAGCTCAGGAGGGCACCGGCGCCGACGTCTTCGAAATCTCGCCGCCGACCGTGACGCTGGCTGACTCGCAGGAGACGCCTGCCGAGTCTGCCGCGGTCGGACCCTCCGAGGCCGAGGCGGCGAGTGCGCCGGCACCCGAACCCGCGATCACGGCCTCCATTTCGGAGGAGGCCGGTCAAGCCATCGTGCAGCGCATCGTCCCACGTGCGCTCGCACAGGTGGGCGAGGTGCGGGAGCTCGATCTCGAGGTCCCCGTCCCGGCCGTGTGGACGGGGGGCAAGCGGTTGACGCTGCAGTTCCGCTTGACCTTGATCCCCGAGGAGGACGCGCATGCCGAGTGAGTTGCTGCTCCCGGACAAGGACGAGTTCAAGATCGGCGAGGTCTGCGATATCGCCGGCGTGAAGCCTTTCGTACTGCGCTACTGGGAGACCGAGTTTTCCGATCTCTCGCCCGCGAAGGGCGCCGGGGGCCAGCGCACCTACACCAAGGCGGACGTGCAGCTGATCCTCCGCATCAAGCAGCTGCTGTACGAGGAGCGTTTCACCGTGGCTGGCGCCAAGAAACGGCTGGTGGAGGAGCTTACCGAACGCGCTCCTAAGCCCGCGAAGCTTGACACCAAGGCCGCGAACCAAGTAGAAAGCCTCCGGCGCGCGCTGAAGACGACTCGGCGCGAGCTCGAATCAATCCTCGCCCTTCTGAAGTGACCCGGTCGGGACGTGGCGCAGCCTGGTAGCGCACTTGAATGGGGTTCAAGGGGTCGCGGGTTCGAATCCCGCCGTCCCGACCAATTAAATCAATAACTTACGGGCCGGCGTCCGCCGGGCTGATTGGTGTTTGGTAGTCAAGGGGTCACGACTGTAATCCAGTGCCAGGCGCTTTACTCAAAAGGGA
>PMLC01000075.1 GCA_003158745.1 Acidobacteriota bacterium | reverse complement strand
GCCTGCCCGGCGCGCAGCGCCGGCTTGCAGGCGAGTGACAGGCGGCTGCAACGGCATCTTAGGCGGCGCCCTTTGGCGCGACCACTCTCACCTGGCGGTGTTCAGACGTTTTCTCGTAAAGGCCGGCACACCCCCCCAGGAGGAAGACCAGCCTTAAGGTGCTTTGTCCCTTGGCTCCCCGTAGCTCGCTGAAGAAGAGTTCACTCACGTGAAACCCGAGACAACTCTGCTCGGAGATCGCCCACCCCTCCTTCACACCAGCCAGATCAAACGCGCCACCGGACTCGACTTGGCTGACTTCCATGCAATAGTGTTGATTCTCGCCAAGCCGCACCTTGAAGCCGTACCGCGCTTCTTGTTTGGGCCCCACCACGTTCAGCCAGTACCACACTCTAATGGGATTGTCCGGAACAGCGACGTACACGACTATTAGTACGCCTCCGAGCAGGCCCACGAACGCGATCCACTGCTTCCAGCCGAAGGTGAGCAGCCCATCGTGCGGGCGGTCCAGTACCGCCCGTGACCAGGTGGGCACCGAGGCTCCAACGCGGGCGATTGCGCTGCCCCCAACGGCGGAAGGTCGGGAAGCGAACGGTCGTGAGCGCCGCCTAACGCCCGCGCTGACCTGCGGGCCGGACTGGCGCGCCCGTTGCGCCCCTGCAACGGGCGTGACAGGCCGGACCGTCAGGTCCAGCGCGCTGTTAGGCGTGCCGCCCGTCATATGACCTCACCCAGTAGCCTTCCCGAGCCTGTTCGGGTCGTTCCAGAGAATGCGCTCCCGCTTCCGCCCGAACAGAGGGACTGCGCCGCCAAACAGGGGAACCGAGTAGTGATTGCCCTCGGAGACCCAAGCGTCGTCCCGACGAACCTCCACCGTCCACCGGTATGCAACGTTGGCGCGGCTCACCTCGCGAACGCGGGCAGCCCCGGCGACGCCTGCGAGGAAGAGCGGCACTGCCTGATCCTCATCCAGGCCGTACGCGACCCAGCCACCGAGAACTGGCACGACCTCCTGTCCGGCATCCACGAGTTCGACCTGAAAGCCCGAGTCGCCTCCGGGCGGTACACGCAACGATTTGCCATCTCGCTCGAACGACAATCGCGGGAACTCGCGGCGCAGGTGCGCCTCGACTCGGCTAATGACATCGCTCCTCTCTTCTGATCCGAACATCTTCACACCTCAGGGGCACGCCTAACGCGGATTAGATGGACTATTGGAAAAGGGCAAACCGAGACTCGGAGGCTTGGTTTACTCTCTGGTAATAGAGTCATGAAGACCTCCGAAATCGTTTCAGGATATCATCCTAGATCTTGTTGTGTCTACTGGAGACTGCCGAGCAACCGGGGACTAATAGTTCCTCATAAACCGGAAGAAGGGCATTTGCTCCTGTTGCGCCGTCGTGACACTCGGCGCGCGCGGGGCCGTGGGCGGAGCCCTACTCGGGTGCGGCCGTTGATTCCATGTGTGAGGAACGCAGCGTGGCTCGCGCTCACATCCTCCCGACCATCGCCTCGAGACGGGCGATGCGCTTCTCCATCGGCGGGTGCGTCGCGAAGAGCTGCATCAGGCCGCCGCCGGGAAACGGGCTTGCGATCATCATGTGCGCGGTTGTGGGCTGCGCGGTCGCCATCGGGATACGCTCGGTGTAGGCCCCGAGCTTTCGGAGGGCCGACACGAGACCGGTCGGTGAGCCGGTGAGCTTGGCGCTGCCCTCGTCGGCGGCGAACTCCCGCGAGCGCGAGATGGCGAGCTGGATCACCATGGCGGCGATCGGCGCGACGATGATGAAAAACAGGCCCCCGAAGCCGCCTCCGCGCTCCTGGCGGTCCCCCCGGCCGGCGAACATCATGGCGTACCCGGCCATGCGGGCCAGCATCGCGAGCGCGCCGGCGATCGTCGCCGCCACCGACGAGATCAGGATGTCGTAGTGGAGCACGTGATTCAGCTCGTGAGCGAGAACGCCCTTGAGCTCTTCCCGGTCCATGACGCGGAGCAAGCCTTCCGTGACGGCCACCGCGGCGTGGCTGGGCGAGCGGCCGGTGGCGAAGGCGTTGGGCTGCATCTCGGGGATCACGTAGAGACGCGGCATGGGGATGCCCGCCCGTTGCGAGAGCTCGGCGACCGCGGCGTACAGCTGCGGCGCCGAGGCCTCGTCCACGGGCTGTGCATGGTGCATCGCCAGGGCGATCTTGTCCGAGAAGAAGTACGCCGCGAAGTTCAACGCGCCGGCAAACGCCAGCGCCATCAGCAGCCCCTGCTGTCCGCCCAGGAGGTCACCGAGCCACAGGAGAAGGCCGGTGAGAAGGGCCAGGAGGACCGTCGTCTTGAGCCAGTTCGGCATTCTCGACCTCCAAACTAAAGGCTGCGCCTTGCCGGCGCCGGCCGAGCCGTGCTACCGGGGCCGGAGCAGCGTGCTGCGACCTCGCTTTGTTACGCAACTTGCGTGCCAAGCAGCTCCCGCGGAGAACACTGCCAACCGGCTCACGGCGCCGCGGTCGGTCTTGCCGGAGGGTTGGCCGGCTCGATGCCAAGTTCCGGAGAAACCCTCACCTTGCAGGATCCCGATGTCGCGATGAGGACCGCGACGAAAGCGATGATGGCGAGGCCCAGGATTGCCACGAAGTACTCGGAGGCCGAGCGGCCGCGCCGTCGTCGTCCCATGGCGAGGATGGTACATCAGATCCTGCGGGCGCCGCCGGCGTCGGGAGCAGGGGAGCGGAGGAGCAGAGGCGCAGGGGAGCGTCCGCGGGTTCACACGTTCGAACGTTCGAAAGTTCAGAGATAGCAACCAAGAAGACCATAGATGGGACAGAGAGGAAGAGCCTGCTTCATCTCAGGTGAACCTTCGAACCTCCGAAAGGTCTTTGCTCCTCCGCTCCTCTGCCCCTCCGCTCCTCTGCTGGTTTCCTCGGGTCAGGTCTCGTTGCGAGCCAGTTCCTGCAGCCCATCAGCGGCCAGCGCCGCAGAGATCACTGTGGCCGCCACAAGCGCCGTTGGCAGCAACGTCAGCCACCACGCGTTGGCGAGCACCTCCTGCCCCTCGGCGACCATCGTGCCCCACGAGGCCGCCGGCGGCTGGACGCCGAGGCCGAGGAACGACAGCGACGCCTCGACGAGGATGAGATCTCCGAGGCGGAGCGCCGCGTCCTGGGCGAGCGGCGTAAGTGCGTTCGGGAGCAGATGCCTGAACGCGATGCGCCACGGGCTCGCCCCGAGAGCCCTCGCGGCCAGCACGAAATCGCGCTCCTTGAGGGAAAGCACCTGGCCACGGACGAGGCGGGCCACGCCCATCCAGGACGAGAAGCCGAGGAACAAGACCAGGACGGCAAGCGACGGACGGAAAAGGGCGGCCAGAAAGAGCAGGAGGAACAGCATCGGAACGGCGAGCAGAGCATCGACGAGCCTCATCAGGAAGGCGTCCACCAGCCCGCCCGCCCAGCCCGCAAGCAGCCCGGCTCCCACACCCAACACGAGTGCCACCGCCAGGGCGAGCGCCCCGACTCCGAGCGAGACCCGCGCTCCGCTGACGAGGCGGGCCAGGACGTCCCGCCCGACCGTGTCGGTTCCGAGCCAGAACCGGCGCACGCCGGCCGTCGCAGCGTCGGTGCCGGGGACCGTCACGTCCGCGCCAGCACGGGTGATGACCCAGTCCGGCCCCGACCGGCGAAGCGATTCCCCTGCCAGTGTCGTGCCATCGCGGCGTATCACCACTGCCTTCTCGGAACCCGGGGGGAGAAGCCCGGCAACCCCGGGGTCGAGGATCGCAGTCGGGCTTCCCGCGAACCATGGTCCGGCGAGGGCCCCCGTGGCCAGGGTCGCGAGGAGGGCGACCCCCGCGCGCAGGCGTCGTGGCGACCGTGGCAGGGATGTCATGAAGCTCACACACGCACCCGTGGGTCGGCCACAGCGTACGCGACATCGGCGAGGAGGTTGCCGACCACGACCGCGACCGTCGCGACGATCGTTCCGCCGAGGACGAGCGGGAGGTCGCGGCCGAGGGCCGCGTTGTACATCACCTGGCCCATCCCGGGCCACGAAAACACGACCTCGATCACGAGCGACCCGGACACCAGGAACGGCAGCGACATCCCCATCATGGTGATGAGCGGGAGGACAGCGTTCGGAAGGGCGTGGCGCACGAGAGCCTGGCGCTGCGAGCAGCCGCGCGCGCGGGCCGCCAACACGTACTGCTCGGTACGCTCGTCGAGAAGGGAACCGCGAAGGTAACGGGCAACTGCGCCGACGCCTGTGACGCCAATAGCCGCGACCGGGAGCACCAGGTGCCTGGCAGTGTCGACCAGGCGCGGCCAGCCGTGGGCCATCTCGCCCTCGAGAGAGAGCATGTGTGACGGCGGGAACAGGTGCAGGCGGTACGAGAGGAGTGCGATCAGACCCAGCGCGACGCCGAAAGCCGGGAGCGCATACGCAGCGAGGGTCGCAAGCGTGATGATCCGGTCCCCGGTCCCGTGCGGTTTTCTGAGTTGGACGATCGCGAGAGCCACGCCCCCGCCGAGCTCGAGCGCCAGGCCGAGGGACGTGAGCAGCAAGGTGTTGGGCAGAACGGAGGCGAGCATCGCCACCACCTTCTGCTTGTAGATCCACGAGCTTCCGAGGTCGCCCGTTACGGCCGCGCCCAGCCAGCTGGCGTATCGCAGAGGCAGTGGTCGGTCCAAACCGAAGTCGCGACGCCAGCGTGCACGCGCGGCGGGCGGGATTCGCGGATCGGTCAGCCGGGTCGCGAAGTCTCCGGGCGCCAGGCTGACGAGGAGGAATGTGAACGTGGCGACGAGCCAGACCAGCGCCACACCGGCGGCGATGCGGTGGAGCGACCAGCGCAGCATCACGTGCCCCAGTACCACTCGTCCACGTTGAAGAAGAGTCCGGCGGCGTTGAAGTCGGCGCCGCGCAGCTTGCGGCTGGTGGCGACCAGCAGCTTCGACTCGTAGAGGAATGTCGCAGGCTGGTCCGCCACGATCAGCTCCTGGATGCGGTCGAGGAGCACCTTCGCTCGGGTGTAGTCGGGCTCTTCGCGCGCGGCAGCGATCAGACGGTCGACATCGGGGTTCGAGTAGCCGATGAAGTTGTTGGTGCCCTGGGAAGGGCTCGGGGTGCTCCATGTGCTCGTCAGATCGACCTTGGTTGCGTCGACCCAGACCCAGATCGTCGCGTCGAAGTCACCGGCTTCGGTTCGTGCGATCAACGACGTGAACTCCATCTGAATTGGCCGCACCTTGATGCCCAGGCGGGCCAGGTCCGCCTGGATCAGGAGCGCCATCTGGCGCCGCAGCGTGTTGCTGGCCGGGTACAGAAGGTCGAAGGCGAAAGGCTTGCCGTCGCGATCAAGGATACCGTCGCCGTTGCTGTCTCTCCAGCCCGCCTGCGCGAGGAGCTGCGCGGCCTGAACGGGGTCATAAGAAAGCTGGGGGAGGGTTCGGTTGTACGCCCACGTCGACGAGAGGACCGGGCCCGCCGAGAGGGTCGCGTGACCTCGGAATACCGTGTCCACGAGCGATTTGCGGTTGATGCCGAGGCTGAGCGCCTTCCGCACCCTGCGGTCCGCGAACATCGGCAGGCGGTTGTTCCAGCCCACCATGCCCCACATCCTCGACGGGAACTCGACCAGATTGAGGTCGCGGTTGGCCTGGACGCGGTCGGCCTCCTGAGGTGACACCGCCTGAACCACGTTGAGTTGGCCAGCAAACAGCTGCTCCAGTTGGCTCGCCATGTCCGGCACCACGCGCAGGACGAGACGGTCGAGGTTGGGGCGCGGCGAGCCCCAGTACCCCGGATCGCGCTCGAGGATGATCGTCTGCTGCGGTGTGTGGGCGGCGAGCCTGAACGGGCCTCCGGTTACGAGGATCTTCTCGAAGTCCGTGGTATGCCATTTCTCGAACGGCACTTTCCCCCATGCGTGCGCGGGAACGATGTGGCCATCGTTGGCGTCCATGAGCTGGTAGGGATAGACACGGGTGAAGTTGAACCGCACCGTGTGCGGGTCCACCACCTCGACATCCCTGATGAAGTCCTTCATCTCCATACCCAGTGAGCCGACCCTTGCGTCCTTCTGAGCCTGGAAGGTGAATCGGACATCGTCGGCCGTCACCGGCACCCCGTCGGACCAGCGCGCATCCGGCCGGAGGTGAAACGTCAGTGTGCGGTTGTTGGAGGAGAACTCCCACGAGGTGGCGAGCCGCGGGGCAAACGACGGCGGGTGAAGCTGGTAGTCGGGCTGCTCAGTCATGAGCGCGGGGAAGAGGAGGTCGATGGTGTCGAGTTCACCTGTCTCTTGGGTCGACTGGTACTCGTTGAACGTCGTGACGTCCGCCGTTGTCGCCACGATCACCTGTCCACCTCGCTGCGAGCCACCGCCTGGTGCCGCCGGGAGATCGGGAGCAGCCGGCCGGCGGCACGCAAGAGCCCCCTGAAGGAACATCAGCAACGATAACGCCACAAGTGTTCTGGTGTCAGACTTCATCTCAACCCCCGTTCATTATCGCCCCTCACACGGCTTCAGGTTACCAGGGCGGGCGAAACACTGCGTTTCGAAGCATTACAATGGCGCGCGTGCGTTGGGGTGGACACGAACTCGGGCGGCAGTACCTCGCGGCAGCGGCCGTCTTCGCCGCTTTGCTGGTGGCCAGCTTCGCCTCGTTTGCGTACCTGGTGGTCGGGGAGCTGTCACGCTCGTACCTCGAGGACGTGCTGCTCTCCGGAAAGGAGCGGGCCGAGGATCTGGCCCGACAGCTCAGGGGGCAGGGCAACCTCTACAAGGTCATCGAGACGAAGCGGACAGCGCTCGCGCAGATCTCCGCTGCGCTGTCGCGCCAACAGGTCATCGACAAGGTGCAGGTCTTCGACGACCAGGGCAAGCTGGTCTACTCGTCGGAGTTCCGCACCGAAGGGCTCAAGGGAGGCTTCCCGGAAGGCACGGGCGAGTTGTTGGTGCCGAGCTCGGCGGAGAAGGTCGTCGAAAGCTCAACGAGCTACCAGATCCGCGCGCCGCTCGAGGACCTCGGCACAGTGGTCGTCAGCGTCTCGAAGCCGGCCATGGCCGCCAGAATTGCGATCCTCCGGCGGAACCTCCTGCTCCAGACCGCCGTGGCGGGAGGGACGTCGCTCGCGCTGCTCCTGGGCGCCGTGGCGTTCATCTGGCACCTCGTCCAGCGCAACGCTCACCTCGATGCGAAGCGCCGCCTGAACGAGGATCTCGCCGCGCTGGGCAGCCTGGCAGCCAACCTCGCGCACGAGATCAGGAACCCTCTGAACGCGCTCTCGATCAACCTGGAACTGCTCGAGGAGGATCTCGAGAACCGGCAGACGCCGGCGGACACGGTCGGATTGGCGCGCCGCGAGGTCGCGCGCCTGTCCCGGCTCGTGAACGACTTCCTGGTGTACGCGCGCCCGGCGAGGCCGCAGATCGAGGAGTTCGACTCCGAGAGCCTGCTCCGCGATGTTGCGGCTCTCCTCACCCCGGCCTGCGAGCGGTCCGGCGTGGAGCTAATTGTCGGCGACGGCAGGGCGCGGGTACGCGGTGACCGAGGGCAGCTGAGCCAGGTCCTCGTCAACCTCGCGCTTAACTCGGTCCAGGCGATGGAAGCTCGCGCCACGAGGCGGGTCGAGCTGAGGGCGATGCGGGCGGGCGACAATGTCGTGCTGGAGGTGAGTGACACCGGCCCCGGGATCCCGAAGCACGAGCTGGCGCGCGTGCGGGAGGCTTTCTTCACACGCCGCAAGGGCGGCACCGGCCTGGGCCTTGCCATCGCCGACCGAATCGTGGGCGCTCATGGTGGCAGGCTCGAGCTCTCGAACCGGAAGAACGGGGGCCTCACGGCGAAGGTGGTCCTTCCGGCCACCAGAGGGAAGTTGAGGTAAACTCCGCGCGGAGGTGTTCATGAGGTGGACCCGAACGTTGCCGATGGTGCTGCTTGGTCTACTCGCGTCCTCCGGGGCGTTCGCCATGTTCAGGGCGGCCGACCTGGTGATCGTCCCGGTGGCGGCGTCCATAGCAGGCCTGAACGGCTCCAACTGGACCTCGGACATCGAGATCATGAACGTGGACTCCGTGACCATCGACGTCGAGATAGTCTTCCTGGAGTGCTGTGGAAACGACAACTCGGCGTGGTTCGGGAACATCGGGAACCACCTCGGCGGGCGCACTACGGTTGGGTTCGGCCATGTCGACGCAAACCTCAAGGACATCCCGCCGGGTCGAACCGTCTACATCAAGGACATCATCGGCACGGACTTCGCACTCCCGGGCACAAAGGGCGCGCTCATGATCTTCGGGTACCAAGCCAATACCCTGACCAATAATTCCCCAGGCGTCCCCAGCAACATCGTGGTTACCTCCCGGAACTACACCTCGGGCACGGCTTTGAGCGGCGCCAGCTACACCTATGGCCAGGTCATCCCGGGGCTCCCGTGGTACGACTATCTCGACCCGGGTAAGAAGAGCCTGGGGCTCGACCACTTGGTGTTCCACGGCCTGCGGGAGGATGCGTCGTATCGAACGGCGATCGGCCTCGTGAACATCTCGGACCGAACGACCACTCTTGACGTCCAGCTGACGCTGACCGGCCAGGACGGCACTCAGATCGGCCAGGAGACGCTCACGATGGCGCCGTTGTCTCACGATCAAGAGGATCAGGCGATCATCAACCTCTTTGGGAAGACGCTCGCCGACGGCATTCAGGGAGCGACCCTCGACGTGACCGTGCCGGTGTGGATCTCGGGAGCCCAGTCCCCGGCGCCGGCACTTATCGCCTATGTCTCGAAGACCGACAACGTCTCCAACGACTCGGACTACATCGAGCAGGCCTTCACCAAGCCGCTGCCGTGGGATTGCGTCTTCAACGGCAACTGTAACGCGACGGCCACAGGGCTGAGCATGGCGCTCTCGTGGCCCCCGGCGCTTGGCGGGACGCAAGCGCCGAGCGTGCCTAACCCGTCGCATCTTCGGCCCCCGGCGCCGCGGGCACGGTGAGGCCGGCGGACTTGTGCTAACATTCACGCCCGACCTGGCGTCGGACGACGTCACGGCGAGAAGGGGGTTTCGGAATGGCCAACAAGGACGATCGGCTTCCTGACAACGCACCTGGCAAGTGGTACGTGGATTCCAGTTGCATCGACTGCGATGTCTGCCGCACGACCGCTCCGAACAACTTCAAGGCCAACGAGGACGAGGGCCACTCGTTCGTGTTCAAGCAGGCTGAGAACGGCGACGAAGAGGCCCAGTGCGAGGAAGCCAAGGCTTCCTGCCCGGTGGAGGCGATCGGTAACGACGGCGAGTGATTCGTTGACATCGATCACGACGGGGCCGGCCTCAAGCCGGCCCTTTCTCTTCGGGCTCGATGCCCGAAGCGGTGCGCGCACCGGTCGGTTGAAAGTCGAAAGCTGGAGGTCGAAAGTCGAGTTGCCATACGGCGCTGCCCCACGTCCCGTCCCTGCTTTGAACTTCCAACTTCCGACTTTCGACTGTAAGCTTGCCGAACACGCTCCGTGCCTGCGGGCGGGGGGGAAGGCGATGGATATCAAGCAGATCGGTGTCGTTGGGGTCGGACAGATGGGCGGCGGGATTGCGCACGTGAACGCCCTGGCGGGCCTCAGCGTAGTCATCGCCGACGTGTCGAGCCAGATCGTCGAGAAGGGCATGGCGGCGATCGCCCGCAACCTGGACCGCCAGGTCGCCAAGGGGACAGTGACCGCGGCAGCGAGGGACGCGGCGCTAGCGCGGATCACGCCGGCCGTCGGCCTCGATCAGCTCGTTGCGTGCGACCTGGCCATCGAGGCGGTCGTCGAGAACGTGGAGGTCAAGATCGGCGTGTTCAGGGAGCTGGACCGGCTCCTCGCGCCCGAGGCGATCCTCGCCTCCAACACCTCCGCGATCTCGATCACCAAGCTGGCGGGCGCGACGTCGAGGCCGGACCGTTTCATCGGCATGCACTTCATGAACCCGGTGCCGGTGATGCAGCTCGTGGAGGTCGTCCGTGGGCTCGCCACGAGCGACGAGACATTCCGCTCCGTAGAGCAGCTCGCCAAGAGCCTCGGCAAAGTCCCCGTAGAGGTCAACGACTCTCCTGGCTTCGTCTCGAATCGGGTCCTGATGCCGATGATCAACGAGGCGATCTGCGCGGTCCACGAAGGGGTCGGCAGCGCGGAAGCGGTGGACACGGTGATGAAGCTCGGCATGAACCACCCCATGGGCCCCCTAGCTCTTGCGGACCTCATCGGGCTCGACACATGCCTCGCGATCCTACGGGTCCTGCACGAAGGGATCGGCGACCCGAGGTACCGGCCGTGTCCGCTGCTCGTGAAGATGGTCGATGCCGGATGGCTTGGCCGAAAGTCCGGCCGTGGCTTCTTCGAGTACAAATGAGGCGAACGGTCTCGGCCGCCCATGGCACGCCCGGCCTGTGCTTCTTCGGTCAAGTTGACAGTCGAAAGTTAACAGTCGACAGTCAAGAACCTGCCTGGGTCCTCTGCGGTCGTCGTTTTGCTGTGAACTGTCGACTGTCAACTGTCAACTGGGTGGGGGGTTGGGAGTGACCGTTCTGTGCCAGTGGTGTGGGGCTGCTAACCCTGACGGGCGCGAGCTCTGCCACAAGTGCAACTCGCGTCTCCTGGTCGTGTCGGGGACCAACGGCGATTTCTCGGAGGAAACGCTCGAGGAGGAGGAGGCCAGCCTCGAGAGCGAGAAGCTCGCCTTCGACGAGCACCTGCTCGAGCGCCTCTCAGGCGGCGAGGATGCGGCCAAGAGGCTTCACAGCGCGGTCGCGCGGCTCGAAGAGCGGGTGACCGACCTCGAGCGCGGGATCGCGCTCCTGGACTCCGGCCTCCAGGCGCTGGTGGAACTGCTGAATCGGCGCAAGGTCATACGCGAGACCGAGGTGATGGCCGCCTGGGAACGCGCCGCCACAACCGAGATGGCCCGGGAGGAGATCCTCGACCGGTTGAGGCAGAAGCGTGAAGCGATCGTCTCCCGCGCCCGCGCCACGGGGCGGGGCGCCGCCGCAGCCTGCGCGCGGGCGCTACAGTCCGCCGAGCTGGCGCTGCTCGCCGGTCAGCCGCTGAGGGCAGCGGAGCTGCTGAGCGAGACGCTGCGCCGCTTCCCGCGCAATCCGGAGCTTGCGGAGCTGCTCGGCGAGATGGCCTTCGAGCGGGGCGATCTCGGCGCGGCGGAGAACTCCTTCAGGCAGGTGCTGCGATGGAACCCCGACGACGTCGAGGCGCGCATCTACCTCGGCACCATCCTGGCCGACACCCGGCGCGAGGGGGAGGCGATCGAGAACCTGGAGCGCGCGGTGGCGCTGGCGCCGGAGAACTTCCTGCCGCACTTCTCGCTTGGCGCGCTGCACGCGGCGGCCGGCCGGGGCGAGCCCGCGCGGCGGTTCCTGCAGGCGGCGCTCGAGAGGGAGGAGTTTCCGCAGGCGTTCTTCCTGCTGGGGATGGTCGAGCTGGACGCGGGGCGGCCGGGCGCCGCCGCCACGGCTCTCGAGCGCGCGGTGGCGCTCGACGGCGAGTTTGAGGACGCGATCTACTACCTCGGCCTCGCATATCTGGAGCGCCACTGGCACAAGAAGGCGCTGGAGTGCTTCCGGCGAGTGCAGGAGATGGACCCGCAGCGGCTGCAGTACCAGGAGGCGGTCCGCCTCGTCGAGGGGGGCAGCGAAGGGTCGGCGCCGCTATCGCCGGAAGCCGAGGCGCTGGTACGCGAGGCCTCCCAGGCGTCGGAGGCGGGCGAGATCGAGCGGGCCCTCAGCCAGCTCCAGAGGGCCTCGCGCCTGGCAGACCACCCGACGATCCTGGCCTCGCTCGCGTTGCTGGCGGCCGCGGCGGGCCGGCCCCGCCAGGCGCTCGCCGCCGCCCATCGGCTCCTGCGCCTGGGTGGACGGGGGACACCTGTCCTGGCGGCCTGGACCGCGGTGCTGGAGACGATGCGCGCGGCGAAGCGGTTCCGCGTCGTCGAACGGTGGGGTGGGCGGCTTTTCTCCGAGGGTCCGGGGCCTATCGAACGAGGGCTTGCGGCGTACGAGCTGGCGCTCGCGGAGCTGGAGCGCGGCGGCAACACGGAGCGCGCGCTCGAGTTCGCCCACGCCTCGCTGGAGCTCATCCCGCGGGAGCTTCGGGCTTACCCGCTCGCGGCGCTGGGCCGGATCCACATGGCGCGCGAGGAATACTCCGACGCGGTCGAGTACCTTGAGCAGGCGGTTGCGATTTCCTCGTCGCCGGCTATCCTGACGCAGCTTGGCCTCGCGCTGCTCGAGATGGGCGAGGGCGAGCGCGCGCGGGAGATCCTGCAGAAGGCGCGCCACGGCGCGGCCCGCGACTTGAAGACCGACGTTCTGACCCACCTCGCACGCGTGGGTTGGTTTGCCCCGCGGGGCAAGCGGAAGGGCTGATCATGCGTTGGAGTCGTTACTTCCTTTACACGCTGCGGGACAACCCCTCGGACGCCGAGGTCATCTCCCACCAGCTCCTGGCGCGCGCCGGGATGATCGACAAGGTCGCGGCCGGGATCTACACCTACCTGCCGCTCGGGTGGCGCTCGATGGACAAGCTCTCGCACATCATCCGCGAAGAGATGAACGCTGCCGGATCGGTCGAGGTGGTGATGCCGTGCATCCAGCCCGCGGAGCTGTGGCAGGAGTCCGGGCGGTTCCAGAAGTATGGCAAGGAGCTGCTGCGGATCAAGGACCGCCACGACCGCGACTTCTGCTTTGGCCCGACGCATGAGGAGGTCATCACCGACTTCGTCCGGCGTCGAGTCACCTCGTACCGCCAGCTGCCGGCGAACCTCTACCAGATCCAGACCAAGTTCCGCGACGAGATCCGTCCCCGGTTCGGTCTCATGCGGGGCCGCGAGTTCCTGATGAAGGACGCCTACTCGTTCCATACCTCGCCCGACAGCCTCGACGAGGCCTACCGCGAGATGGAGAAGGCGTACCGACGGATCTTCGACCGCTGCAAGCTCTCGTACACGGCGGTGGAGGCCGACACCGGCAACATCGGGGGGAGCGAGTCGCACGAGTTCATGGTGCTGGCCGACACCGGCGAGGACGCGGTCGTCGCATGCCGGTGCGGCTACGGCGCCAACGTCGAGAAGGCCGCCACTCGGCCGATTGCCCCCCCGCCCGCGTGGCCCGGCAAGGTGCCCACGAAGTCCGAGGCGGTGCACACGCCGGGGGCCAGCTCGGTGCCGGACGTCGCGGCGTTCCTCCACCTCGAGGCGCCGCACTTCATCAAAACGATGATCGTGGAGACCGACCGCGAGTTCGCCGTCGCGCTGGTACGCGGCGATGACGAGATCAACGAGGTCAAGCTCAAGAACGTGCTCGATGCGGCGCACCTCCAGCTCGCCGCCGAGAGCAAGGTGGAGCAGGTCACCGGCGGCGGGATGGGGTTCTCCGGTCCGGTCGGTCTGTCGGGCATTCGCGTCGTGGCCGACCCGGAGGTGATGCGCATGACCGTTGCGGCGACCGGCGCGAACCGCGCCGACTACCACCTCGTGGGAATCGTCCCCGGCCGGGACTTCGCGCCCGACCTCGTCGCCGACATCCGGATGGCGCGCGCCGGCGACCCGTGCCCGCGCTGCGGGTCGCCGCTCGCCGTCAAGCGGGGGATCGAGGTCGGCCACATCTTCAAGCTCGGCACCAAGTACTCGCAGCCGATGAGCTGCAACTTCCTCGACGAGAAGGGCGAGACGCATCCGATGATCATGGGGTGCTACGGCCTCGGCGTCGGCCGGACGATGGCCGCGGCCGTCGAGCAGAACCACGACGACGCCGGCATCATCTGGCCGCGGCCGCTCGCGCCGTTCGAGGTCGAGCTAATCGCGCTCAACCCCGACGTGCCGGCGGTCCGGGACGCCGCCGAGAAGATGTACGCCGAGCTGCAGACAGCGGGCTGCGAGGTTTTCTACGACGACAGGGACGAGCGGCCTGGCGTGAAGTTCAACGACGCCGACCTCGTCGGATTCCCGGTGCGCGCCGTGATCGGCAAGAAGGGCGTCGAGCAGGACCAGGCGGAGCTCTCGCTGCGGCGGGACAAGGCCAAGATCCCGACGCCACTCGGCGAGGCCGTCGCCAAGGCGAGGGAGCTGCTCGAGAAAGCCTGAGGAAACGGAGGGGACGCATGGCCGTGCGGTACCTCAGCGAGAGGCCGTTGCAGGTGAGCGAGGAGCTGCGCGGTCAACCCCTCGCCTCGCCGCTGCGGCGGGCGCTCGCCTTTGCGGCTGATTACATGTTGCTGCTCCTTCCCAGCGTCGCCGTGGCGCTGGGGGTTGCGTACATGTCGTTGAAGGTGACGGAGCCGGTGGCGCTCAACGGAGTCATGCACCTGGTTCGGCGAGGGTCGGAGAGCACAGAGGAATACCGCGGCGCGGTGCGTGACACCGTCGCGCTCCTGGCCCGCCACCACGCGCCCGGCATGCCGGCGGCGGCGGTCGCGGCGGTCGACGAGGGCGACCTTGACCGCGCGGTGGCCCTGATGGAGAACTACAACTTCGTGTTCAGTCTGGGGTTCGGCGAGTTCGGCGAGCCGGAGCTTCCGCCCAAGACGGTGCGCATCGAGATCGGCGACCTGGTCCCCAAAGGGCTCCGTGCACTGGCGATCTACGGCGTGCTGGCGACGTACTTCACCTTGTTCACGTCGTTCGGAGGGCGGACGATCGGCAAGCGCTTGCTCGGGATTCGCGTCACGCCGCTGGACGGCCACCGGCTGTCGCTGGCGGAGAGTCTCGAGCGCTTCGTGGGTTACCTCCACATTCCGGGCAGCCTCGGCTTGTCGTTGCTCTACCTCTGGCACGACCCGAACCGTCGCCTCCCGCACGACCGCGTCGCGAACACGGTGGTCCTGCGAGTGCCAAGGTCGAGATGACCTACAACTTTGATGCGGAACGTTGGTACGAGAACCAGAACGCGTTGCTCGAGGCCCGGCGGCGACGAGGCGAGCTCGACGACACCGCATTCACTGAGGCGCTCGAGGAGATCGACCGGCGCTACGAGGAGATGATCGCGCGTCTGGATCGCTCGTTCGAGCTCCCGCGCTAGAACCTCCCGTCAGCGTCTCGGCCGGAAGAGCCCTTTCGGATTCGAGCCCATCAACCCCGCGCGGTAGCGACGCACATCGACGGGCGCCAGCTCGGCAATCTGCCCCTGCGTGAGCACGGGGAAGCGGCGCGCCGAGTCGAGGCGCGCGGAGATCACGTCGAGGCCCTCGTCGCGCGTCTCCCATCCGATCGCGTCAAACCTCGCGAGGTCGAGCGGCGCCGAGTACGAGCGCATCGTCTTCTCACGTGCGACGTTGTAGAAGTCCTCGAAGTAGAGGAGCACGAGCTCGCGCAGCGTCCGGAACAGCGGCTCACGGTAGCGGAGCCCGACCAAGTTCGACTTCGCGACGGCCCCGAGCCGGCCGCGGTACTGGAAGACGGAGATCAGGTGGTCGTCGTCGTGCTCGGCGCGTATCTCGACGAAGAGGGGAGGATCGCCGCGGCGGCGCAGCGCCGCCGCGAAGAGCGCCCCGTCAAGCGGTGCGCCTTGCGGTCGCGAAGCACGCTGCGGGCGGAGCGATGGACGGGGTCGGCGCTATACGGGATCCGGTCCAGGAAGCCCTGGATTGCGTGCGGGGTCGTCAGGCGGTCCAGCGTCGCCAGCTCGCGCCGGGTCCAGGCGTCTCCCCGCCGGGCTCCCTTGGGAGCGACGCACGTCGGGCCCCGTGGCTGGCCGCGACGGCGGGTTCCAGGTGCGCGCTCTTGGCGGCCGGCGCCTTGAACTCGTGGCAGGTGGCGCAATCGCCGCCGTCGGGGTAGTGCGCCTTCTTGTCGTCGTGGCAGGCGATGCACGTGTCCCTGCCGGTCACCTTCCAGCCGTGGGGCTTGTGGCAGTCGGTGCACGCCGCGTCGGGGTGGCCGCCCTTGGCGTGCAGCTCCGGCAGTTTCTCGTGGCACGCCTTGCAGTCGTTGAGCGGTTTGACCTGCTGCTCGGCGGCGTGGCAGTTGTCGCAACCACCGTCCATCATCGGTGCCTTGGCGTCGAGCTTGTGGCAGTCGGCGCAGGCGGTCGGCGGCCGGTACCCCGCTGCGTGGCAGCGATTGCACAGGATCTGCGCGTGCTTGCTCTTGAGCTCCCATGGGTGCCAGTTCTGGTCGCTTGCCGGCATCGCCGTGCCGATCGGCGACAGTGGCCCGCGCTGCGGCATCGTGTGGCAGGTCGTGCACTCCTTGCTGAGGGTCTGCCCGTCGGCCGACACATGCTTGCCGTCGTGGCAGCGGAAGCACCCGGGCCAGTTGCGGTGGCCGATATTGGAGGCGTACGTCTTCCAGTTGACCTTCATCTCTGGGAAGACGGAGCGGTCGTAGATCTCCGTGATGCGTCGCACCGTGTCATCGAGATCGGCAGCCCTCCCGGTGCGGACGGACGGGTACTGTTTCTCGTAGAAGGCCATGATCTCGCCGCGTATCCCGGCGTGGGCGGCGTCGCGCGTCGGGTACTCCCTGACAAGCGCGTCGACGGCCACCTTCTTGATCCACGGCAGCGTCGGCGCTATCAGCCCCGAGGCCATCGCCCGATCGACCGCACCCTCCGGGGGCTGGTAGATGTGCGTGGGCCGGTTGTGGCAGTCCATGCAGTCCATCGTGTGCCGGCGCATCGCCGCGAGCTTCTCCGGGGCGGGCACCGCGTCCTTGCTGACGTATTCCCGGCGCTTGCCGTCCGGCCCGGTCGCCATGATCCACGGAATCTGCTGGAGCTGTTCGTCGATCGCGACGTATTCGATCTTGTTCTGGATGATCATGTGCCAGTGGATACCGGCGTTCTGCCCGAGCTTCGTGCTGCCTCCGCCGGTTTTGACCAGTAGAGAGATCTGCTCGGGCGAGTTGGCCTCGTCGTAGCGGAAGTGCGGGTTCTGGATGAGCTGCGCACCGTAAAACTTCTGCGGCCAGTGGCACTCCTCGCAGGTCTCGCGCGCTGGCCGGAGGTTGCGCACAGGAACGCCAATCGGTGTCGGATAGGTGTGGAACGTCACGGCGATCACCTGCCGCGCGCCGGAGAGCTTCGACTTGACGTACCAGGAGGCGCCCGATCCGACGTGGCAGTCCACGCATCGAACGCGGGCGTGCGGCGAGGCAAGGTAGGCCGTGTATTCGGGTTCCATCACGGTGTGGCACACGCGGCCGCAGAAGGTGACGGATTCGGTGAAGATGAACGCGTGGTACGAGACGACGGAGAGCAGTAGGAGCAGGGCGAACCCAGCCAGCAGCGCGTAAGTGAACTTTCTGCGCTGGGAAGGCTGGTTCAGATCGAGGGTCGGATAGGGGAGGGCCTCCTCGACGCCGAGCTTCCGCCGGCGCGCGATCTCGCGCCGGATCCCGTAGACGAAGATCAGCGCCCCGAGGACCAGGAAGATCGGAAAAACCAGGTAGGTCAGGATTCCGATGTAGGGACTGCCCTGCTTCATGAGGAGCGAGAGCGCCAGGGAGAAGACGATGAGGATCGCGCTCCCCGCCACGACGAGGCCACCGAAGTAACTCAGCGGGTTTCGGTACAGCCCCGTTCCCTTCTTTGCCTTGGTCACGACGGCACCTCCCCCAGCGCCTTCGTTGCCAGTTTAGCTTCGCCCGTGGGGCTCGGGGAAGTCCTCTCGCAGGTCAGAGATCTTCCGATGCAGCTATCTGGCACGCCTCGAGGGCGGCACCGAGGAGCCCGGCGGCGGGGTCGAGCACGACCTTCACCGGGATACTCTTCATAAGCTCGCTCATCCGCCCCTTGTTCCGGAACGCGGCCATGAAGGAGCTTTCCTGCAGCCGGGGCAGGATCTTCGGCGCGATGCCACCCGCCACGTACACGCCGCCCACGGCGAGGCACCGGAGGGCGAGGTTTCCGGCCTCCGCCCCGTAGGCCGTCGCGAAGAGGTCGAGGGCCTGGTCGCAGGCGACGTCCGCGTGGGCAAGCGCGAGTTCGCCGATCACGGCCGCCGGGTCTTCGGCCGCCATCCGGGCCTCCACCTGCGGGAGGGTCGGCACGCCCCGCTCGACGAGGAAGCGGTAGATCCGGACGAGGCCGGGGCCCGAGACGACCCGCTCGACCGAGACCGGACGGTGGGTCTTCTCGAGGTGGGCGAGCAGCTCACGCTGCGGCTCGCCGACGGGCGCGTATCCGCCGTGGCCGCCTTCGGTGGGGTTGACACGGTAGCGCGAGCCATCCCAGAACAGCTGCGCCTGGCCGAGACCGGTTCCTGCTCCGAGCACGGCCTTGGTCGCTTCAGCGACGATCTCGCCCTCCTGGAGGGTGGCGATGCCCTCCTCGGACGTGGCGAGCACGCCCATGGCGGCGGCCGCGAAATCGTTGATGAGGCGGACGGGTGAGAGGCCCGTCTCGGCGGCGAGGCCGGCCTCGGTGACGACCCATGGCAGGTTGGGCGTCGTGCACGTCCCGGAGAGCACCGCGCCTGGCACGCCGAAGCATGCCGCGGCGACGCGCGTCTTGGCCTGGCCCATGAACTCGCGGACGATCGGCGCGAGGCCCGGGTACTCCGGGCTGGGGTAGCGGGTTTCGGTCAGGATCCTCACCGAGTCGCCGTCGCGCTCGGCGAGGGCGAGCAGCGCCTTGGTGCCTCCGATGTCTCCTGCCAACACGACGGCCACCGTGGCCTCCTCCCGCCGTCCCCCCGTCCCGGACGATTATCGCCCAGCCGGACCAAACAACCTACCCGAGACGTCTCCGGAAGCGGACGCGCGCGAGCAGGAGGATGACGACGCCCATCCCCGAGAGCGTCACGGCCTCGGGCCAGAGCACCGCGAAGCCGACGCCCTTGAGGAACACCCCGCGCAGGATCACGAGGTAGTAGCGCAGCGGGACGAGGAAGGTGACGAGCTGGAAGATCTCGGGCATGTTCTGGATCGGGAACGCAAAACCGGAGAGGAGCATCTGGGGGAGGATGAAGACGAACGCCGTCAGCATCATCGCCTGCTGCTGGGTTTGGGCCAGTGTCGAAATGAAGAGTCCAAGGCCGAGCGTGCACAGCATGAACGGCAACGTGAGCAGGATGAGGGTGGCGAACGAGCCACGCAGCGGCACACCAAACCAGAACAGCACGACGGGCAGAGCGGTGAAGACCTCGACGAGGCCGACGAGCGCGAACGGGATCAACTTGCCGATGATGAGCTGGCCGGGCGTCAGCGGCGTGACCAGGAGCTGCTCCATCGTACCCAGCTCGTTCTCTCGCACCAACGCCATCGCCGTCAGCATCATCGTCATCACCATGATGATCATCGCCAGCGTGGCCGGCACCATGTAGTTGCGGCTCACCAAGTCCGGGTTGTAAAGGACGATCGGCCGTAGCTCGACGAGCGGCTGCGCGTCGCCCGCCGCCGAGGCGTCCTGCAGCACATCGGTCGCGTAGGAAAGGCCGAGCGTCCCGGTCATCGCGTCCGAGCCATCGGAGAGGAGCTGGACGCTCCCCGGGCGTCCCGCGGCCCGCTCGGCCGCGAAGCCCACGGGGATCGTCAGCGCGATGCGCGCGGTGCCCGACTGGAGCAGCGCGTCGAGCCCGGGCTGCGAGGCGACCACCGCGGTGCGCTTGAAATACGTGGACCGGGTGAAGCGCTCGACGAGTTCGCGGCTGGCGGCCGTGTGGTCGAGGTCGCACACCGCCAGCTCGACGCGCCGAACGTCGGTGGTGGCGGCGTACCCCAGGATGACGAGCTGGATCACCGGGGCGATGAAAAGGATGGGGAGGATCTTCGGGTCCCGCCGCAGCTGCAGCAGCTCCTTGACCAGGATGTTTCCCAGCGTTCGCAGCGCCTCCCGGACGGTTCCACGGTGGTGGCGGACGGCGCCGTTCCCGTTGATTCGCTGCGCACTGAGCCCTGCGCCCTGTGCCCGGTCGTTCATCACAGGCTCCGGACCGTGCGGAAGGTGGCAAGACCCAGCACGACCACTCCGTAAGCCACCAGGCCGAGAGCCTGGTTCCACCAGACCTCGGGGCCGGCCCCCTTGAGGACGATCTCGCGCAGCGCCACGAGGAAGTAGCGGGCCGGCACGGCATAAGTAATGACCTGGAGCGCCGAGGGCATCGACGAGATCGGGAAGATGAAACCCGACAGGAGCAGGGTCGGCAGCATCGCGGAGAGCAGGCCGAACTGGAACGCCACCTGCTGCGTTTCGGCGAGCGTGGAGATGAAAATTCCCCAGCCGAGGCCTACGGCGAGGAAGAGCAGCATGACGAGCGCGAGCCAGAGCAGTGAGCCGCGCACCGGGACGTCGAAGAGCAGGTGCGCCAGCAGCAGCGAAACCGAGGCGGCGACGAACGAGACCAGCAGGTAGGGGAGAGTCTTGCCGCCGAGGAGCTCGATCGCTCTCAGGGGCGTTGCGCGCAGCGACTCCATGGTGCCGCGCTCCTTCTCGCGCACGACGGCAAGCGCCGTGGCGATCACCGCGGTGACCATCATGATGAACGCCAGCAGCCCGGGCACGAGAAAGCGGGCTGAAGCCATGTCTGGGTTGTACCAGACGAGTGGAACGCCGGCGACCGGGCCGTCGCGCGCGCCTCCTGGCACGACCGGCGACACCGAGGCGACGATCTGGCGCGCATAGCCGAGGATGGTCGTGGCGGTCTGGGAGTCCGAACCGTCGAGCACGAACTGCAGAGTCGTCCGCCGGTGCGCGGCGAGGTCGTCCCCATATCTGGGCGGGACGATCAGAGCGGCCTGGGCGCTACCGGCGTCGAACATGTGATCGAGCGTCCGGATGTCGCCTCCGTACGCCACGAGGTCGAAATAGCCGCTCTCGAGAAAGGCGTCCTTGACGTCGCGCGCTGCGCGGCCGCCGTCCTCGTCAACCACCGCGAGACGGATGTGCTGGACGTCGAAGGAGAGCGCATAGCCGTAGATGAAAAGGAGGAGCACCGGCATCGCGAGCAGCGTCAGCGCGGTGCGAAGGTCGCGCCGGAGCTGGAGCAGCTCCTTGATCGCGATGGCAAGGGTTCGGCGCAGCATCAGGCCGCCCTGCCTTCGGCGCGGGCAATCATGTGGATGAAGACGTCCTCGAGCGACGGGGGGACTTTAGTGACAACCGGCGCCTCGCCGCGAAGCTCCTGGACGATCGCGGCAACGCCCTCCGCCGGCGCGTGGGCGAGCACGACGTGGAGCCGGTCACCGAAGAGCGCGACGTCCTCAACTCCGGGCAGGCGTTCGATGGCCGCCATCGCCGCAACCGGGTGATGGCAGGTCACCTCGACGATCGCGCCGGCGGCGAAGACGCTCTTGAGCGCCGGGACGGAATCGAGTGCGAGCAGGCGACCGGCATGCATGAGGGCGACGCGGTGGCAGCGCTCGGCCTCGTCCATGGAGTGCGTGGTCACGAAGACCGTCGTGCCGGTCCCCGATAGCGTATCGATGAGGTCCCAGAACCGGCGGCGGGCCTCGGGGTCGACCCCTCCGGTCGGCTCGTCGAGGAACACGATCGGCGGCTGGTGGAGCAGCGCGGCCACGAGCGCCAGCCGCTGGCGGAAACCGCCCGGGAGTTCGCGCACCAGCGTGTGGCGCTGTCCCTCGATCCCGGCGGTGGCGATCGCCCACTCCGTCCTCGCGGCGATCTCCCGGCCGAAGAGGCCGTACGCGCCACCCCAGAAGCGGAGGTTCTCCTCTACGGTCAGGTCCGAGTAGAGAGAGAAGCGCTGTGACATGTAGCCGATCCGCCGCTTGATCTCGGCGGCCTCGCGGCCGACGTCGAAGCCGAGCACGGTCGCGCTCCCACCGCTGGGGGCGAGCAGGCCGCAGAGCATCCGGATCGTCGTTGTCTTGCCGGCGCCGTTGGAGCCGAGGAAACCGAAGATCTCCCCCGGGGCGACGTCGAACGAGACGCGGTCCACGGCTACGAACGCCCCGAACGTGCGGCTGAGGTCGCGGGCCACGACGGCCGGCTGCGCGGAGGTCATCGTCCGATGGCCCGTGCCAGGGTCGCAGCCGCCATCCACGAGGCGGAGCGCGCGTCGATCTGCTGCTGGTCCGCGGCGGCCAGTTGGGCCTCGGCGTCGAGGATCTCCGCCATCGCCGCCAGGCCGGCCGCATGGCGCTCACGCGCCGCGACCTCGCGCTCGGTGGCGGCGTCGTGCGCCGCGTCGGCCGAGGCAACAGTCGCGAGAGCACTCTCGAGGTTGCGCCGGTCGTTTTCCACCTCCAGCTGAATACGGCGGGTCAGTTCCTCCCTGTCCTGCACCGCCGCGCGCTGGGCGAACCTGGACGCCGCGGTGTCCGCCCGTGACTTGCCGCCGTCGTAGAGCGTCCATGACGCCGCGACCCCGACGCTCCAGGAGTCCTGCCACCGGTCGGTCTCCGGGAAATACCGCTGGTTGGGCCGGCTGACGTCGTACTCGGCCACGGCGCCGACGGCGGGACGTGAGGGCGCCTTTGCCAGCTCCTCGCGCGCGTGAAGCGCTGCGAGCTGCGCGCTGGAAACCGCCAGTTCCGATCGCGTCGCGAGCGCCTCGTGTTGCAGCTCTTCGGCGGTCCCGGGGAGGTTCGGAAGGGGACCGGTGAGGGAGTCCGCCAGCTCGACCGTGTCGCTCGGGTCGATCTGCAGCAGGGAGTGCAGCTGGGCGAGGGCGTTGGCGGCGGCGGTCTCGGCCGCGATCACGCCGACGCGGGCGCTGGCCACGCGCTCCTTCGCGGCGAGGACGTCGGCGTTGACCGCCATCCCGACCGCGAACAGCGACTGCGTGTCATCGAGCAACCGCGCAGCGCGACGCTCCTGGGCGTGGGCGGCGTCCACGCTCGCCGCGGCTCGCACGGCCTCCCAGTAGGCGAGCCTCGCGGTCACGCGCAGGTCGGCAACGGTCTGCTCGCGAAGGCGGGCCGAGGCCTCGGTGTCGTCGCGGGTCGCCTGGCGCAGTCCGCTGATCGCGCCGCCGGAATAGAGCGTCTGCTGCAGCCGCATGTTCGTCGCGTAGGCCGTGGTGATGTCGGGAACGAGCACCAGCGGCTGCTGCCCGGGTACGGCGAACGGGAGCCGGAACTCGGGAACTGAACTGAGCCGAGCGAGCGACGCGCCGGCTGAGAGCGACGGCAGCGTCGCCGCGTCGGCCGCGCTGACGGTTTCTCGAGTCGCACTTTCCCGTTCGCTTGCGGCCGCCGCCGCATGGGAGACCTGAACGATGCGAACCATTGCTGTATCGGCATCGAGCTTGACGATCTCGGCGCGCCCCGGCGCGACGAAGGTGACGGCAAGGATGGCGCCGGCGATCGCCGCCGCGCCCCTGCGCGCCGCTGCGGTTCGAGCGGACGGAAGAACACAGTCCAGGCCACGGTGCCGGCCACCTTGTTCTTGGTCTTTCATGCTGCCTCCGAGGTCGTGATACGCGAGCGCGTGAGATATAGGAACGCGTCCTCGAGGGTGGCCGGAATCTCCTGCGCCTGCGAGACTGTGAGCCCGGCCTGCACCAGCGCGTCGCGGAGTTGCTTCGTCACGGCGCCGGATTCGAGATGGACGTGGAAACGGGCGGCGAACGGCCGCACGTCGAGGACGCCGGGGACGCCGGCAAGGGCAGTGGCGACCAGCTCCCTGGGCTCGGCCGCCAGCTCGACGATGACGCCCGGAAGCAGCTTCGGGATCTCGCGCGGCGAGGCGTCGACGAGGACATGGGCTTGGTGCATCAGCACCACCCGGGTGCAGCGCTCTGCTTCGTCGAGGTACGGTGTCGCGATCACGAGCGTGAGACCCTCGCCCACGAGGTCGGCGAGCAGGCGCCAGAACTCGCGCCGAGTGACGGGGTCGACCCCGGTGGTCGGCTCGTCGAGCAGCAGGATCTCGGGGGCGTGCATCAGGCTGCACGCGAGGGCGAGCTTCTGCTTCATTCCGCCGGAAAGGCGGTCGGCCTGACGTGCACGGAACGGCACCAGTCCCACGCGATCGAGCAGCATGTCGCGGCGAGCGCGCCAGCTCTTCACCCCGAGCAGGAGCGCGAAGAACTCGACGTTCTCGTCCACCGTGAGGTCACCGTAGAGCGCGAAGCGCTGCGCCAGGTACCCAAGGCGCTGATGCAGGGCCCGGCGGTTCTTCCACGCCTCGAGGCCGAGGACGTCGACCTCTCCCTGCGAGGGCCGGAGCAGGCCGGCGAACGCCCGCAGCGAGGAGGTCTTGCCGGCCCCGTCGGGGCCGATGAGCCCCACCACCTGGCCGCGCTGCACCTCGAGGTCGAGGCCGGCGACCGCGGTCGTCGCTTTGAAGCGAACAACCAGCGCCCGGGCCTTGAGCACCGTTTCGGCGACCATCAGCCGGCTCCGCCTTTGCCGCCGAAATAGGCGTCGGCCGGCATCCCCGGTTTGAACACGCCGCTTGGGTTGTCGAGACCGACCTTGATCCGGAAGACCAGCTTGGCACGCTCCTCGGGAGTCTGGACGTTCTTGGGTGTGAACTCGGCGACCTGCGAGACGAACGTGACCTTTCCGGTGAACGCATCGCTGTGGCCGTCGACCCGGACGGCAACCTGATCGCCGAGGTGGATGCGGGCGAGCGAGGGCTCATCCACGTAGACGTTGAGCCAGGGGTGGGCGATGTCGGTGAGGACGTAGAGGAGTCCGCCGGGCGGCAGCACCTCGCCCGGCTCGGCGGCTCGGGAGGTGATCGCGCCGTCGCACGGCGCTGTCACCGTGGCGTCGGTGATGCGCTGCAGGGTCGCCGCCACGGCGGCGTCGGCTGCGGCGCGCTGGGCACGGGCCTGCTCGATCTCCTGCGGGCGGGGCCCGGCCTTGAGCTCGGCCAGCTGTGCGCGGTCGCCAGCCACCGTGCGATCGAGCATCACTTTGCGGGTGCGTGCGTCATCCCTCGCCTTGAGCGTGGCCGTGCCACGGTCGGCGAGTCCCTCGAGTCGGCGGAGGTCGAGGGCAGCGCCGGCGAGGTCCGCTTCGGAGCGCCCGAGCTCGGCCGCGGCGCGCTCGAGATCCTCGCTGCGGGTGCCGGCGAGGAGCAGGCGGAGGTGGGCGTCGGCGGCGTCGAACTCGGCCCTGGCTTGTGCGAGTTCGTGTTGTGCGTCGGCGGTGTCGAGCCTGGCGACGACCTGGCTGGCCTTGACGGCATCGCCCTCGCGGAAGGGAAGTACTGCGAGGCTGCCGCCGACCTTGGAGGCCAGACGGACCTCCGTCGCCTCGATGTGCCCGGATGCGTGAATGGCGTTGCGCTCGGCCGAGGCGTGGCAGCCGATCAGCGCCAGCGCTGCGGTCGGGACGGCGAGGAAAGTGGCGAACGAAGTGCGCATCGAAACCTCCTCAATTTCCCTTGCGGGAGATGCCGTCGAGCACGATGTCGAGAACCGCCTCCGAGAGCGTCTCGAGGTCCAGCTGAGAACTCGGCGGGACCGGGAGCTTGTCTCCGAATCGGTCGCGTAGTCTCAAGGCGTTTGCCATGAACATCATCGCGCCCACCAACATGAGGTGCGTCGCAAAAGGGCTCACAGACCGAAACGCGCCGCGGGCGGCGCCCTCGTCGAGCACCTGCTTTGTCATCAGCATTATCTCGGCGATCTGGCGGATCGCGACGTCGGGCATGTTCGGCCCACCCGCGGTGATCTCGCGGAGCATGAGCTGCGGCAAGTAGGGGTGCTCGTGCACGGCTCGGGCGAAAGCGCGGGGGATCGCCCCGAGGCGCTCGCGCGGCTCATCCGACTCCGCGACCGCGGCCGCCACGAGCGTCCGGATCCGGCCGACGTGCGCGGAGACGACCGCGGCGAACAACTCGGCCTTGTCCCCGACGTGGTAGTAGAGCATCGCTTTGTTCACGCCCGCCCGCCGTGCAATCTCCTCGACGGTCGCCCCTCCAAATCCCTGCTCCGCGAACAGCTGTCCTGCAGCGTCGAGGATGCGGTCGCGCGTTTCGGACCTGGGTTGCGCAACCTCTCTGGTGACCACGGTTTCTCCCTTGGGCTGACCAACCGGTCTAACTAACTAGTTAGTTATCTCACACGCCCGCAACACTGTCAACCGGAGACTGGCAGGGTTTGAGCCCGAATCATCGTAGGCGATTTCGGCGGCCGTGACGCCGCCTCAGATCTCATCGAACAGCTCGAGCTGGAGGATGGTCGACGGCATCAACGTCGACGCGGAGACGCCAAGCAGGCGCACCTTGCGGCGGCCTGCATCGGTCCGCCGCAGCAGGGCCTTGGCGACGGCCGCGATCCTCCCTGGTCGAGCGGTCGGGATCGCCAGGGTCCGCGCGCGGGTCACCGTTGTGAAGTCGGCGTAGCGCACTTTCACCGTGAGCGTGCAGGCGGCGAGTTCGTTGCGCGAGAGCAAGTCCGCGACCTCGTGAGCCATCCCTTCGAGCTGCTCGTCCATCGCCTCGATGTGCGAGATGTCCTCTCGATAGGTGTTCTCCGTGCCCAGGCTCTTGCGTTCGTGAAACGGCTTAACAGGGCGCTCGTCGATCCCGCGCGCGAACTCCCAGAGCGTACGTCCGTGACTGTGAAAGCGGGGGAGAAGCTCTCCGATGGCCCTCTTGCGGAGGTCGGCGACTGTGGCAACACCCATGACCGCCAAGGCGCGCTCCGTGGCCGGCCCGACCCCGTGGAGATGCCGGACCGGGAGCGGGTCGAGGAACGCTTGCACCCTCTGCGGGGGCACGACGCGGAGCCCGTCCGGTTTGCAGGCGTCGGAGGCGATCTTTGCCACCAAGCAGTTAGGGCCGACCCCGACCGAGACGGTGAGTCCGCGTTCGTCCCGGACGCGCCGCCGGATCTCCTTTGCGAGAGCGGTGGCGGAGCCGAGCGCTCCCAGGTGATCGGTCACATCGAGGTACGCCTCGTCCAGGGAGACTGTCTCCACCTCGGGGGTGACCTCCCGGTAAAGGGCGAAGATCTTGTCGGACTCGCGCCGGTACCGCGGAAAGTCCGGCCCGATGAAGACGGCGCTGGGACAGAGGCGCTTGGCGCGGGAGGCCGGCATCGCCGAGTGGATCCCGAACCTCCGGGCCTCATAGCTGGCGGAGGCTACGACACCGCGGCCGTTCGGGTCGCCGCCCACGATAAGCGGCTTGCCCGCCAGCGACGGGTCGTCCCGCATGTGCACTGCGGCGTAGTAGCAGTCCATGTCGCAGTGCAGGATGCGACGGCTCCCGGAGCCTAGACCCATGCCGGGATTCTACCCGTTGGGCCGGGCTCGGCGCTTGCCACGTGCTGGTCCGTTCCAAGAAGCTCGGAATAGGCCGCGGTAGCCCGCCTGGCGCTGTGTCAGGCTTCCGACACCGCCGCCGGTGCCCGCCGGGATTCAAGAGGAGATCGGATGGTCTTCACGCGATCTTCGATCCTCGAAGGGAGGATGGACTCCCTTCCTTCGGTGCGCCCGCGCTCCCGTCGCTCCTCCGATCTGTTCCGGGGCGCGGGTCTTTTTTTCTGCGACCAGTCCATCGGTTTCACCGCACCTTCACGATGGGGATCGAAAATTGAGCTCCCACTTCCTTCCGCCCGTGGTTCGATCCTGCCGGGCCGCGGGTCTCCTTCCCCTGACGGATCACTCCCGGCTCTCGGCGCCTTCCGCACAAACGTCACCGGACGCTCACCCCGCGCTGGGTCGGGTTCGAGGTGCTCATGCCTGTGGCCGATCGTGATGGAAGTGGGAACACTCATCGGCTACCGTCTCCGTGCCCATGGCGTGCCGTTTGCGTGACGGAGCGGGATCAGTGAATCTCAGCCGCCGCTACCGATTCGTGGACAAGCAGATCTGCGGGCCGTACAGCCTCGGGATCCATGAGCACGCCTTCCCAGCGCTCGACGGCCGGGAGGTTGGCCGCCTTTGCTTCGGGCTTGTCGTCCTAGTCGTGGAGGCCCGCCTACACCTTCATCGCCATCATCTGGACCACCAACTGCATGCCGATGCGCTTCGCAAGCGAGACGGTCACGCGCGCGGAGAAGCTCGGACGCTGGTTGGGCACGCGCACCCCGATATCGCGTAGCTGCCCCCTCCCAGAAATTGGACGTGCGCCTTCTGGGAGGCGGAAAGGTGTCTGTACGCCTTGGTGAGCTTCTCGGCCTTCCTGACCTGAGCGATCGCCGCGCTCTCGATCTTCTCCTGCCGGTCTTTCCGGAAGCGGGCAACGTCCTCCCGAGGCGTCATGTTCGAGCGGTCCTCCGCCTGCGGCGAATGGAGTCGGTCCCCCTGCTCGAAAGCAAGGCGCCGACGCGGCGTTGGCTCGAGGCGTGGCCCACGGGGCCGCTGCGAAATCTCAGCGGCCTGGCGATCTGAGATTTGTCATCCCCAAGGCCGCAACGGCCACGCCGAACACCATCCCCGCGACCGGTTTCCAACCGATGCCGGGGGGCCCTCCGATTCCGAACCAGTCCGCAGCCACGAAAACGAGGAACAGCAGGACACCTATGATCGACATCACCCGGCCTACCATCGCGTGGGACATTGCGCGATCTCCGTGCCTGTCCACTACTCTCGGTTTATGCTACTCGTGCGCTGGGCGCGGCCGGAGACGCCGGCGGCATTTCGTCGCGTCGGCAACTCGCTGCGTGGCGTGGAGCCCGGGGCAGCAGGGGAGGCGAGATGGCGTTCACCCAGATCGACGTAGAGAGGTGCAGGCAGGACTTCCCTGCGCTCAAGCGAACCCAGAACGGCGTGCCGCTTGCGTTCCTCGATGGGCCGGCGGGGTCGCAGGTTCCACTGACCGTGATCGAGGCGACTTCGAGCTACTACCGCACCTGCAACGCGAACAGCCACGGTGCATTCGTGACGTCCCAGGAGTCGGACGCGCTGGTCAGGTCCGCGCGTGAGACCGTCGCGGCATTCCTCGGGTCGCCGTCGTGGCGGGAGATCTCGTTCGGAGCCAACATGACGACGCTCGCCTTCGCGCTTTGCCGCGCGCTGGCGAGAGAGATGAAGCCGGGCGACGAGGTCGTGATCACCGAGCTGGACCATGAGGCAAACCGTGCCCCGTGGCTCGGCCTGCGAGAGAGGGGCGTGGTGGTGAAGGAGGTTGCGCTCCTCCCCGACGGGCGACTCGACGAAGGCGAATTGCGGGCGAAGATCGGAGAGAAGACGCGGCTGGTGGCGATCGGCTACGCTTCGAACGCGCTCGGAACGGTCAACGACGTCCCGCTGGCCCGGCAACTCTCGAAGGCGGTTGGAGCGTGGCTCCTGGTGGACGCGGTGCACTACGCGCCCCACTTCCCGCTCGACGCGGCGGACCTCGATGCCGATTTCCTTCTATGCTCGGCCTACAAGTTCTACGGACCTCACGTGGGGATCCTCTACACGAGGCCGGGACTCCTGGATCGCCTGCGGACCGACAAGCTGCGGACGCAGGACGACGCCTCGCCGTACCGGATCGAGACCGGAACCCTCAACCACGCCGCGATCGCCGGTGTGAAAGCTGCAATCGAGTACATCGCGTCGCGGGGCGACGGGGTCACGCTGCGCGAGCGTCTCGTCTCGGCGATGACTGGGATAGCGCGGCACGAGCACGGCTTGGCGGCGTTCTACTGGAACAACGTCAGCCAGGTCCCGGGCGTGACGGCCTGGGGACAGAACTTCGCCTCCCCGCGGCGCGCGCCGACGGTCTCGATCACCATCGACGGCGTCCGTCCGTCCGAGGCCGCGGAGTTGCTGGGGAAGCTCGGCGTGCTGGTGTGGGACGGGGATTTCTACGCTGCCCGCGCGATCGAGGTCCTCGGTCTGGCGGATGGCGGCGGTGTTCTGCGCACGGGGGTCTCGGTGTACAACACGATGGGCGAGATCGAGCGGCTGCTCGCTGGCGTTGCGGACCTCGCGCGTCGGTGACCGACGCGCGAGCGTCGTTCGAAGGTTCGCACGTTCACCAGGTCGGCGAAGCGAGTAAGGAAGACGGGAGACGGAAGAGGGAAGGCTTCGAGCCGGGAGGGCAGCCGTATCGTGCCTCTCCTCTACCTTCTATCGTCTGCCCTTTGACCTTCCCGGCCAACCGTCGAGCCCCTTGTGTCGCTTCTCGGTCAGTCCAGCTTGAAGCCTGCGGAGAGCGTCACCTGCCACTCGGAGGGCTTGCCGTCGCGGATCGCCCCACGGACCTCCCTGATCTCGAACCAGGACAGCCCGTGCAGCGACTGCGAGGCCTTGGCGATCGCTGCCTCCACCGCCTTCTCCACGCTTTCCGCCGAGCACCCGACCAGATCGATCTTCTTGTATACCTTGTCGCCCATCGTTCCCCCTTTGCGGACCGACTCCAATTGTCCTGAGTCCGAGCCCAGGTTGCAACTGGTGGCGTCCGCGGTCCGGGTTCCTACGCTATAATCCGTCGGCAAAGCACGGTCGAACGGAAGCGTCTTCAGCAATTCGTGCACGATAGGGAGGGCATGAATATGGCAAGCAACACAACGCAACCACCGGCGCCGACGGCTCCGGCCCAACCCGCGACCCCCGCTCCGCAGAAGAAGGGGAAAAGTCCGCTCGTCTGGATTCTGGCGGGGTGCGGCGGTCTCATTGTGATCGTCGGGATCGTTTTCGCGGTTTTTCTCTATTGGGGCGCGCACAAGCTAAAGGGGTATGCGGCGTCCGCTAGGAAGAACCCGGCAGTGTTCGCAGCCAAGATCGCGGTCATGGCCAACCCGGAGATCGAGATCGTCTCGAGCGATGACGATGCGGGAACCGTGACAATCCGCAACAAGAAGACGGGTGAAGAGCTCACGATGAACGCCCAGGACATCAAGCAGGGCCGCCTCAAGTTCAAGAACGAGAAGGGCGAAGAGGTCACCTTCGAAGGGAGCGGCCAGCAGGGCAAGGAGGGTTTCCGGATCCAGTCCAACAAGGGGTCGATGACCTTTGGAAACGCTGAGGGCGAGAAACCCCCGTCCTGGGTCCCGACGTATCCGGGCGGAAGATCGCTGGTGACCGCCTCGCAGAAAACGGCCGAGGGGTTCACGGGCCACTACTCGTTCCAAACGGCGGACCCCACCGAGAAGGTGCTGTCGTTCTACGAGCGCGAACTCAAGGCGGCCGGGTTTGCCGTGGAACGGACCGCGATGCAGGGGATGGTCCGGCTCGCGAACCTCAACGCGAAGGCGGATGGCGGGAAGCGAACGGTGAACGTCATCATCACTCCCGTTGGCGAGATGGCGCAGGTCGCAGTGCAGTACGCGGGGGTTGGCTCCTCGGAATAGAGAACGTCGCAAGCTCGGGTTTGAGGGGGCCGGCGACGCGTGCCGGCTCCTTCCTTTTCTGTACTCAGTGCGCGAGCAGAGGAATCAGCACGATCACAGCCATCCCGTATGCGGTGGCAAAGACGTCGCGCTTGCGGCAAACGGGTGTCATCACCGCGGGGATCAGGTCGCTGGCGCCCAGGTACAGGGAGAATCCGGCCATAACCAGCAGCAAGTCCCCGAACTGACCCTTCTGGAGCGTGACCGCCGTTCCCGCGGCAAAACCGAGGAGCAGGACGCCCGCATTGCCGAGAAGCAGGCGGATCGCCGCGCGCCGACGATGGTGGTGGGTGAGCACGAGAGACACGGTCGTGATCCCGTCCGCGAACTTGTGAGCCGAAAGCGCCAGGCGGACGGCAAGGACCGTCTGTGGCGACTGCCGCATCGCGGCGGCAAGGGCGAGGCCGTCGACGGAGGAATGGAGGAGGAGGCCCAACGCGCCATGCATGGCGAGGGGAGCGTGCTCGTGGTCCTCAGGGGGACAAACGGCGTCCATCGCATGAGCGTGGGGGTGGAGCACGTGCAACTTGTCCAGAAGCAGGGTCAGCAGGAACGCCCCCAGCACGACCAGCAAGGTGATGTGCATGTCCTTGCCGATGGCTTCGGCGCCTTCGGGATCTAACTCGAGGAGAGCGAGCGCCACCAGGGTGCCCGCCGAGAAAGACAGGAACACGCGCGCGTGCCGTTCCAGCCGGAGGGGTATTGCGCCGCCAGCCAGCGTTGCACTCGCGACTACCACGAGCGTCACCGCTGCGATTAGGGCCGGCCGGTGCCAGTACAATCTAATCATGTCGGAGGGCGTACGACTCGACGTGTGGCTCGACGTGGCCTGTATCGCGAAGACGCGCTCCCAGGCCAAGGAGCTCTGCGACGGCGGCAAGGTCGAGGTGGGCGGCGCGCGAGCCAAGTCTCACCGGCTCATTCGCCCGGGAGACCGCATCCTGGTGACGGTCGCTCCCGGCCTGTGCCGCGAGCTGATCGTTCGCTCCGTGAGTGAGACCCACGTGGCCAAGGCTCTCGCGCGGGAGCTGTACGAGGATGTGACGCCGCCGCCGAGCGAGGAGGATCTGGAGCTCCGCCGCCTGGAACGCTTCGCACCGCCCCCGGCTCCTCCAAGGGGAAGTGGACGGCCCGAGAAGCGCGCGCGCCGGAAGATCGACCGGCTGCGCGGGCGTTGAGCCGCAGGCTGCGCCTGGTGGAGTTCGGGGCTCGTGCCTACCGGCCGACAGGGGTGGCACGTGCCGCAAACCACGCAGCCGTGCGCCTGAGCCCTTCCTCGAGCCGGACTCCGGGCCGCAACCCCAGATCCATGGCGAGAAGGTCGGACGTGATGACCGACCTGCGCTGCTCGCCGGCCTTTGCCGGTCCGTGGGAGGCAGGCCGCGCGACGCCGACCGCATCGGCCAGGATCCGGTAGAGATCGACGACCGTCGTCTCGCGGCCCGTTCCGACGTTGTAGATCGAGAACCCGGGGCGCCCGAGGACCGCCAGGTTGGCGGCAACGATGTCTTCGACGAAGACGTAGTCCCTCGTCTGGAGCCCGTCGCCGTTGATCAACGCTTCCTTAGCGCTCAGAAGGCGATCGAGGAAGATCGCTACGACGCCTGCCTCACCGTGCGGGTTCTGGCGCGGTCCGTAGACGTTCGCGTATCGCAGGGCGACCGCGTCGATGCCGTACTCGACCTGGTAGAAGTAGAGATAACGCTCGACCGAGAGCTTGGCGACTCCGTATGGCGAAAGTGGTCTGGCGGGGTGTTCCTCGTCGGCGGGAAAGCGCTCCTGCTCGCCGTACATTGCGCCGCCTGTGGAGGCGAACACGACCTGCTTGAGGGACCCACGCCGCCCAGCCTCGAGCAGGTTGAGCGTCCCGACGACGTTGACGCTGGCGTCGTGCACGGGATCCGCGACCGAACGGCGGACATCCATCTGAGCCGCGTGGTGCACCAGTACCTCGACCCCGGAGTCGCGTACCAGCGAGGCTGCCTCCGGGGAACGGATGTCGAGCTGGTGGAACTCAGCGGCCGCCGGGATGTTCTCCTTGCGCCCCGAGGAAAGGTCGTCAACAATCAGGACACGGTGGCCTTGAGCGAGCAGCGCGTTGGCCACGTGGGAGCCGATGAAACCCGCACCTCCGGTGACGCACACTGTCCGTGAGCTCATGGAAGAACCCCTCTCCGGCGGGGCGCTCGCCGCGCTCGCGCCGCTGGAGAGAGAATTCTACCAGCGCGCGACCGCGACGGTGGCCCGAGATCTGCTCGGGAAGCTGGTGATCCGGGACTTGCCCGAAGGTCGCGTCGCGGTGCGCCTGGCCGAGGTCGAAGCCTATCTCGGGATCCGCGATGCGGCCGCACACACGTTTGGTAGCCGCCGCACGCCGCGAAACGAGGTGATGTGGGGTGACGGAGGCCACCTCTACGTCTACTTCACCTACGGGATGCACTTCTGCTGCAACGTCGTCACTCGCCAAACAGGCATTCCCGAAGCGGTGCTCCTGCGGAGCGCGGTGCCGGTGCGGGGCAGACCGCTGATCGTTGCCCGGCGGGGGGCTAGGGCTGGGCGACACCTTCTCGACGGGCCGGCCAGGCTCTGTCAGGGGCTCGGGATCGACCGGAGGCTCAACGGCGCGGACCTGACGCTCGCCGGCGGGGTCTGGCTGGCTTCGGACGGGTTCGAGTGCCGACCTTCGTGGCTGGGGCGCCTGCCGAGGGTGGGCGTCGACTACGCGGGCGAGGCTGCGAAGTGGCCGCTGCGTTTTCTCCTGGACCTTGACCGGTCGGCGTCGTTCGGCCGGGTTTCTCGGAGGTGACGCGAAACCGGCGGCGCAGCCGCGTCACCAAGTTCCGGAAGTCCTCGGGCGGCAGCTGGCGGAAGAGCAGGCGCTCCCCGGTCCTGGGGTGCACGAAGCCGAGCGTCTCGGCGTGGAGCGCGACGCGGCCGATGGAGAGAGGATCGCTTGAAGGCTCCCCGTACACCTTGTCCCCCAGCACCGGATGGCCGAGGTAGGACAGGTGGACGCGGACCTGGTGCGTCCTCCCGGTTCCGAGCTCGGCCTCGACCAGCGACAGCGGGCCGAGGCGTTCGACCGGGCGGAGGACCGTGCGGGCCGCGCGGCCCCCGCCTCCGGGCGCGAGCGCCGCGCGTCGGGCGCCTGGCCGCGGCCGGCCGATCGCGCGGTCCACGAGGCACTCACCGGGCAGTTGGCCGCGCACGATGGCAAGGTACTTGCGGTCGACGCTGTGCGCGCGAAACTGTCGCTGCAGGCTCTCCGCGGCGTCGTGAGATAGCGCGAGCACAAGAAGGCCCGAGGTGTCGCGATCGAGGCGGTGAACGACGAGGACACGCCGGTGACGCCCCGTGCGGCGCTCGATCTCGGCGCCCGCCCGGCTCACAACGGTGTCCTCGTCGCCTTCGGCCGTCGGGTGGATGAGTAGACCCGCGGGCTTGTTGACCACCAGGATCTCCGAGTCGGCATGGATCACTTCGATGGGTGGCACCTTGGGAGCGCGCGCACGCCTGGGCAGGCCGGAATCGTGCGTCACGACGTCGGCCGGTGAGACGAGCGCCCCCGGATCGGTGGCGACGGCCCCGTTCACGAGCACGTGCCCGACGAGGACCTCCCGTTTGGCCTTGGCGTACGAGGTGCCGAGCACCGTCTGAGCGACCCTGGCGAGCCGTTGCAACGTCGCGTTCACAGCCGCAGCGTAGCACTGCGGGGCCGGCCCGGTGGACAGCGCCGAGTCTTCCGGGGTAGGGTGAGGCATGGATCGCGAGGAGCCCGGAGCCGATCAGGTCGCCGCGCTCCTGGGGCGGGCTGGCCACGCGGGCCTGGCGGTCGGACGAGTCGGGCTGGCGGTGAGGGGCGGCGGCCACGGGCGGTGCTGGTGCTCGGGCGTGACCGAACTGGGTGGCGCGCCGGTCGGGGCGGACCTCCAGTTCGACCTTGCCTCGCTCACCAAGCCGCTGGCCACCGCAACCCTGCTGCTCATGGCCCGTCGGGACGGGCTCGATCTTGAAGCGCCGATCTCCGAAATCCTGTCCGAGCTGTTGGGGAGCCCGTGGCAGGACGTGACGTTGCTTCAGTGCGCGACCCACACGGCCGGTTTTCCGGCGTGGGCACCGCTCTACGCTCTCGGCCCTGCGACCCGCGAGGGATACCTGGAGAGCCTGCGCCGCATCCGGCCCGAAGCTCCGCCCGGCGTAAGGGTGGAATATTCATGTCTGGGGTTCATCGTGATCGCTATCGCCCTCGAGCGTGGCGGCGGTGCGGACGTGCCGGCTCTCTTTCGCGAGATGGTCGCGGAACCGCTCGGCATCGCGGACGAGATGGGCTTCACGCTGCGCGTCGGCGCACCCGTTGCGGCTGGGGAGACAAGCTGGTTCGTCGAAACGCGTCTCCTCGGAGACCGACGGCTGATCGGGGTGCCGCCCCCCACGGTCGATGGGGTCGTGCCGTGCGATGACGGAAACGCCCGTGCGCTGGGCGGTTCGGCCGGCAACGCGGGGCTCTTCGGTTCCGCTGCGGCCGTGGTGCGGCTGGCCAGCGAGTATCTGCCGGGGGGTGGCGATGTGTTGACCGCGGAGGAGGCGGAGCTGGGGACGCGCTGCTGGACGCAGGGCCTTCAGCAGGCGCGGGGCCTAGGCTGGCAACTCGCCGCCAGCCCAGGGTGCTCAGCCGGTTCCGCACTCTCGCAAAGGGCTTTTGGCCACACGGGTTTCACGGGGACGTCGGTCTGGGTCGATCCCGAGGACGCGCGGGTGTTCGTGCTGCTCACGAATCGCCTCCACCCGGGTGGGCGCACCTGCGATCTCCACCCTCTCCGGCGCAGGTTTCACGAGCTCGCCGGGCGAGCGCTGGCCGGCAGCGAAGGCCAAGGCGGAGAGGTTTGAGGCGGATTGGCCTGCTGGTGGGGGTGGTGGCGCTGAGCGTGAGCGCGTTTGGCCAGCTGGCCTCGGTTCCCCCCGATCTCGCGAACGCACGGCGCGACGTGAAAGAACTGGAAGAGCGGCTCAAGAAGCTCGAGGCGGTCCAGGCCGGACTCGGGCGAGACAGAGAGCGACTCGCTCTCGAGCTTCGCGTGGCTGCGGGGCGCGTCCACGAGGCGGAGGTGGAGCAGCGGGAGGCTTCGCAAGCCGTCGAGGCGGCGGCAAAGGCCTCGGAAGCATCGCAGGCAGAGCTTGAAGGAGCCGTGCAGAGACTGCGCTTCCAGCTCTCGCTTCTCGCTGTGCTTGGGCGTGCCGGGCTCGCGCCCCTCGTTGTCCAGGCCATCGGATCCGGCAACGATATCACTCGGCGTGTGACGGTTGCACTGGCGGTTTTTCGCGAGGAGAAGCGGAGGCGCGACGATGCCGCCGCCCTGATGGGCCGCCGCGAAGCGACGCTTGCCGAGCTCTCCGCCCGGCGAGAGGAAGTGGCGACGACCGCGGCGCGCCTCGGGGAGCGTCAGAAGGAGCTTGAGGAGACGAAGGCCAGGGTGGAGATCAAGCTCGCCGCCATTGAAAAGGAACGCCGACTGAGCGCTTCGGCACTCGCGAGCGCCCAGGAGGCCGAGGAGCGGCTGGAGCGGCTGTGGGGCGTGGTGACCCAGGAAGAGGTGTCGGTCGGATCGGAGGTAAGGCTGCTGCGCGGCGGTCTCCGCTGGCCTGTGGGCGAAATGAGGGTTCTGCTTCGGTTCGGCCCGCAGCGCGACCCGCAGTACGGCACCGTGACCGTCTCGCACGGCACGGTGCTCGCGGCGACGCCAGGAGAGCAGGCGGTCGCGGTAGCATCGGGACGGGTGTCGTTCGCCCAGTTTTTCAAGGGGTACGGCAACCTGGTGATCGTCCAGCATTCGGGCGAGATCTACTCGCTCTACGCCAAGCTTGCTAGTATGCTTGTTCGCCCGGGTCAACGGGTCGGAATCGGAGACCCCGTAGGCATCGTTGGGCGTGACGAGGATGGGGGGGGTAGCGTTTACTTGGAGATCCGTGTCGGTCAGCAGGCGCAAGACCCCCTGATCTGGCTCAAACCGGCGGGGAAGTGAGGTGGCGGTGAGACAACGGTGGCTGTTTCTGGCGGTCTCTGTCGCGGTGATCATCGGCGTGGTCGCGCTCGCGTCCGGGGCCGCCGGGGCGGGCGGTCGCGGGGTGTACCGGCTCATGGCGGTTCTTGGGCAGACGGTCTCGCTGGTGCGATCCTCCTACGTGGAGGAGGTCCCGGTCGAGAAGCTCGAACTTGGCGCGATGGGGGGCCTGGTCGAGGCTGCTGATCCCGGCGGCCAGTGGGTGCCGGAGGACGTGACCGAGGAGTACGGCCGCGTTCGGGCCCGCGTTCTGCCGCCGTTCGGAATGGTGCTCGGCAAGCGCTCGTCGTACCCGTTTGTCTTGCAGGTGATTGCGGAGTCACCGGCGGCCAAGGCTGGAATCGTGCCTGGGGAGTTGATCGAGCGGGTGGGCAGCGAGCCGGTTCGCGCCCGGCCTCTCTGGCGCGCGCTATTGCTGCTGGATGTGGCTGAGCGGAATGCGGGCAGCGTCACACTGGACGTCATCGACAGACAGCTGACAGGAAAGCGCCCCGTCGAGCTGAAACAGGCTCCATTTCCGGCACCCGGTTCGGCAACCGAGGTGAGGAACGGGATCGTCGTGGCCAGGCTGGCGATCCTGGACACAGCCGGCATTTCGAAATTCGCCCAGTCCCTCCAGACTGCCACGACGGCCGCAGGGATCGTGGTGGACCTGCGCGGCGTCGCTCTCGGGACTCCGGAGGGCGCAGCGCAGGCAGCGGCGCAGATCGTCGGAGGCGACTCCGCACTCAAGATGGAGATGCGCGGGGGCAGGAGCGAAACGCTCAAGGCCACGGGCCCGTCCCGGACCTGGAGAGTCGTGGTGTGTCTTGACGGTACGACGGCTGGCCCGGCGGAGTTGCTGGCCGGCCTGCTGAAAGCAAGGGGCGCCACGCTTGTCGGTGGAGAGAGTTACGGGGATACCGGCCTGCGGCGAGCGATCAAGGGTGCCGGGGGGGAAGCCTGGCTCGCGGCGGAGTGGGGCGTCGCGCCCGGGGGGACCCCACTCCTGGGGACGGGATTGAAGCCCGACGAGCGGATTCGGCCTCGCAAGGAGGCCGACGCCGTGCTGGAACGCGCTCTGGAGCTGGCCGGTGGTGCCACCGTCGTCAAACAAGCGGCGTAAGCGACCCCCGGTCGCCCGGAAGCGGGGCGACGGAGCCCGCCTGCGCAGCATCGGTGCCTTGGCTCTCGTCGTTCTCGCGCTGGCAGTTGTTGCGTACGTGGCCTGGCGTGTACGCCGGCCTGGCCCGGGTCCCGAGGTCGTGGATGCGGGCGAGGTGGTTCGAGCCGTCGCAGGCCGGCTTGGATGCGGGCCGGAGCGGGTCACAGTGGAAACAACCATGGAACGAGGGGCGTCTGTCTCCTTCGTGACCGTCCACGCGCCGCGGGGGTTCAAGACCGAACGCTTCGTCCTGGATCTGGAGGCCCATGCTCACAACCTCGGGGGTCGCCTGGAGCCCCGTCCTCTCACCGAGAAAGGTGGCTACGGTCTCGCCAGGCTGGAAGGGGACGTCGGGGGTTCGCGGTGGAGGGTTCTGGTTCTGGGCGACGAGCCGCCGCCGGCCGTGAAGCGCCCTGAGGCGGCGGTAAAACTGCGTGCGTCGGCGGCACGGCTGGCGATCGTACTGGACGACGCGGGCGCGTCGATCGATGTCTTGCGGGAGACCGAGGTGCTCCCGCCGACGATCGCGGTCGCGGTCCTACCCAACGCCCTCCGGTCGGCCGAGGTGGCGAGGGGGCTGGGCGCGCAGGGGCGCGAGCTACTGCTGCACATGCCCATGGAGCCTCTGGGCAATCACGGGCCCGGCGCCGGTGAGGGCGCGATCGAAGTCGGGCTCTCCGGCGAGGAGATCCGCTTACGTGTCGAGCGGGCTCTCGGGGTCGTGGCGGGCGCCCGCGGAATGAACAACCACATGGGCTCGCGCGCCACCGCGGACCCTGCCGCGATGCGTGCGGTGATGGGCGTGCTCCGGGCGCGAGGGCTCTACTTCCTGGACTCGCGCACCACTCCGGACTCGGTTGCCGAGCAGGTGGCGCGGGAGGCTGGGATCCCCGCGCTGCGGCGGGACGTCTTCCTCGATCTCGTCAGTGAGCCCGAGTCCATCCGGCACGCTCTCGAACAGGCCGTGGCGCGGGCGAAGGCGCAGGGAAGCGCAGTGGCGATCGGTCACGTTCACCCGCTAACGATCGAGATCCTGGCACACGAGTTGCCGAGGCTCGGCCCTGACGTGCGGCTGGTCCGTCCGTCCGAACTTCTGCGCGGCGCGAGCTAGCCTCCCAAGAATTCGATCGAGCTTGTTACCTTGCAGTCAGGGCGAAGCGAGGCGAGCGCCGAACAGTACGTCGAGTGGGAGAGCTCGACGGCACGCTGCACCTTCTCGCGTGCGAGGCCGCCTCCGCGCAGACGGTAGACGATCGACATCGAGGTGAAGTACTTCGGGTTCGAGCGCGATCGCTCGCCAGTCACCTCGACATCGAGCCCGGCAAGCGGTTCGCGCATTTTCTCGAGGATGGCGACGACATCCATTGCGGTGCAGCCGGCGACGCCAATCAGGAGCAGCTCCATCGGGGAAGGGCCGGCGTGGCCGGGGCGGGAGGGCGAGTCCACGGTGATGCGATGTCCGCTGCCCGGAAGAGCTGAGAACCGCAGTGCGGATTCCCAGAAGAGCGTTGCGTTGAGACGGTCGGCCATCGAAACCTCCGCGAGGCCACGGCCCCGCAACAGAGTCTAGCAGTTGGCTCAGGACAGCAGGCCAGAGAGCAGCAGGAGGAGAAGGAGACCGGTCGCCAGGACCTCGATACCGCCGGCCGGGACAGGCTCACGGACATATCCTCGGATCATCCCCACCTCGCGACGCGGTCCAGCCGCGTTCCGTAGACGTATTTGAGTGTCGAGGGACAAATGTCACAGACGCATAGACTATATGCTATTATGACATAGTCTCGTGGTTATACTACCCGAATGACGCGCGACGAAATCCTCAAGCTCACGCACCTCGTGAGCTGCGCCGGTTGAGCGTCCAAATTGGGTCCGGCGGACCTGCACGAGGTGCTCTCGAAGCTTCCGGAAATCGGCGACCCCCGGCTCCTAGTCGGGCCGGGGACGTTCGACGATGCGGGTGTGGTGCGTCTCTCGGATGAGTTGGCTCTGGTCCAGACGGTGGACTTCTTCACGCCGGTGGTCGACGACGCCTTCGACTTCGGACGAATCGCTGCTGCCAATGCGCTCTCCGACGTTTACGCGATGGGTGCCAAGCCCTTTTCGGCTTTGGCCATTTGTGCTTTCCCGATTGAGACCCTCCCGCTCGAAGTTCTGCGGGAAACCCTGGCCGGCGGGCTCACCGTCCTGCGCGAGGAGGGTGTCCTGCCTCTCGGCGGCCACACCATCAAGGGTCCCGAATTCACCTACGGCCTCGCAGTCACCGGGCTCGTGCACCCGGACAAGGTGCTCACCAACGCCGGCGCCAAGGTCGGTGACGTGCTCGTCTTGACGAAGGCCATTGGGACCGGCGTGTTGGCGACCGCGCTGAAACGGGGGGTGCTCGGTGAAGCGGAGCGGAAGGCGATGATCGCGTCGATGGTCGCCACGAACCGGGCCGCCTTCGAGGCGTGCGAGGGTCTGCAGATCCATGCGCTCACCGACGTCACGGGATACGGCCTGCTCGGTCACGGGCTCGAGATGGCCGAGGCGAGCGGTGTGAGGATCGAGATCGACGCACCCGCCGTGCCGTTGTTGCCTGGCGCACGAGCGGCCGTCGAGGGCGGTTCCATCCCCGCAGGGCTCGTCGCCAACCGGAGCTGGGTGGCCGGCAAGATCGAGATGTACGGTGTGGACGACGTGATCGGGCAGCTCCTGTGTGATCCGCAGACGTCAGGTGGCCTGCTCGCGGCGATCGCGCCCGAGGACGTCGAGAGCTACTCGCAGGCGTGCCGGCAGCGGGGCGTTGCGGCAGCGGTGATTGGCCGCGTCGTCGTCGGCTCGGCGGGAACAGAGGTGATCCGGGGCGGTCTCGGGTAGGAGGGAACAATGAGGACGAGAGTCGTGGCAGGTTTCGTGCTGGTGGCTGGGCGGTTTGCGTGGGCGGGCGCCACCGCCCCGCTTGTCTCCCAGGCCGGCCCCGGCCGGACCTTGTCTCTGACCGTCTACAACGTCGGTCGGGCTCTGGTGCGCGACACGCGCCCGATCGCACTGCCGGTCGGCACGATTTCGCTCGAGTTTCGCGACATCGCGGAGCACGTGATGCCCGAAACGGTCGCGATCAGCGGTGATGGGATCAGGGTCCTCGAGCAGAACTACGAGTACGACCTGCTGTCGCCGCAGACTCTGCTCGCCAAGTACCTGGGACGCGACGTGACGCTGGTGACCGAGGAGCCTGGAAGTACGCCCGGTGCAGCGGTGCGTAAGGAGCTGGTTGGGCGCTTGCTTTCGATCGAGAATGGCACCGTCTGGCGAATCGGCGACAAGATCGTGTCAAACCCTCCGTATCGTCAGCTGGTGTTCGGTGAGCTCCCCGAGAACCTGCGCGAGCGGCCGACGCTGGTCTGGCTCCTCGCCTCCGAGAGGAGCGACGAGAGGCGCCTGGAGGCGACGTACCTGACCGCTGGCGTCACCTGGAAGGCAGACTACGTGCTGACGCTGGGCAGCAGCGGGGACGTGGGGAGTCTCTTGGGCTGGGTGACTCTCGACAACGCCTCGGGAACTTCCTACCCGGACGCCTCGCTGCAACTGGTCGCCGGCGACGTGCACCTGGCGCCCGCCCCCAGGTCGATGCCCCAGCACATGATGGTGGCGGCCAAGGCGGCTTCGGCGGAGATGCGGGAGGAGGCTTTCGCCGAATACCACCTCTACACGCTCGAGCGCGCCACCACGGTGAAGGACCGGCAGCAGAAACAGGTTGCGCTGCTCGAGGCGGATGGCGTCAGGGCCGTACGGAGTTACGTGGTGGAGAGCCCTCAGTGGTGGTATCTGCAGCGAGTCGGCAAACAGAAGCAGGACGTGCGGGTGGACGTCGAGATCGCCAACCGGGCGGACAACCACCTCGGCATGGCGCTGCCTGCCGGTGTGGTCCGGCTATACCAGCGCGACCGAAGGGGGACCTCCCAGTTCGTGGGCGAGGATCGCATCGAGCACACGCCCAAGGACGAGATCGTGAAGGTGACGATGGGTAACGCGTTCGACGTGGTCGCAGAGCGTAGACAGACCGACTACCGCAAGCTGGCGGACAACCTCTACGAGGACGCATTCGAGGTCACCCTGCGCAACCACAAGGAGAGCGCCGTCACGGTCGAGGTGCGGGACCAGGTCGGGGGCGACTGGGAGATGGTCTCGAACTCCCACCCCTTCGAGAAGCTCTCGGCGTCCGGAATCTCGTTCTCCGTGCCGGTTCCGGCAAACGGTGAGGCAAAGCTGACCTATCGCGTCCGCGTGCGCAACTGAGCGCGCCTCACGCGCGGGCCGTAATCGCGCCGCAATAGAAGCCTGGGTAGATCTCGGAGCACCGCTCGATCTCAGCAGGCAGGATGCTGATCTTCGTGAAACCGGCGGCTTCTAGGGCTCGTCTCCACCCGCTCACACTCATGAAGCCCGGGCGGACCCGGATACCTTCCTCGAGGGGGGCCTGACAGTACGTCGTCAGGAGTGTGAACGGGAGCTCGAGGTGTACGGCAGCGGTCGGCGTAGGACGCAGTAGCTCGCCGACGACCAGGACGCCGCCGGGCCGGAGCAACGCTCGCAGCCTCTGCAGGGTGCCAATGACCTCTCGTGCTAGGTGCAGGGTGTTCACACCGAAGACCGCGTCGAATTGTCCGGCTTCGACGCCCTGGGCGGCCGGATCGACGTCGATGTCGTAACGGAACGACCGCAGATCGCAGCCGCCTGGCAGCACCTGCTGGATCGCCCGGACGCCGCGGCGGAGGAAAGCAGGCTGCAACTCTGTGAAGACGTAGTTCGAGGGGGTCTTGTGTTCTTTCGCCAGGGCGTCGAGGAGGGCAAGCGCCGCGCTCCCGCCGCCGCCTCCGACCTCGAGCACGCGGGCGCCGGGCCCTACGGCTCGCTCGACGGCCAGGGCGGTAACCTGATTGTTCGGTGCGTAGTGAGGGTTCGCGTTGGAGAAGTAGTCGAACCAGAGTCCCATGGCGGCTGGGCCGAAGAGCGCATCCTCACCGCGGAGCTGGCCTTTCAAGATGCCGGGCAGCGCGTTGGCCGAGAGCGTAAACACCTCGTAGGCGGGACGGGTGGCTGGTAGGGCGAACTCACCCTCAGCCCTGAGCTGGGCGGACGAAGCTGGTGGGGTCCCACCTCTCAAGCGCCAGCCGTCGCCTCGGCGCTCGGCCTCCCCATACAGCTCGAGAGTCTCGAGCAGCCACCGGAGCGAAAGCGCTCCCTCGTTCTTCCAACCACGCTGGTCCGCAAGGCTCTCCACGGGAGGCACCTCGCCTGTGCCGAGACCGAGTTCAGCTGCCAGCTCGACGCTCAGGGCACCTACGAAGCCGTCGAGGCGCTCGCAGGCCAGCCTGAACGCTGAGTTGAACACGCTCCCCGGGATATCGGGCATGAGCTCGTCGAGCCGCGAGGGGATCGTCATCGGAAGAACAGCCACTTCAGGCCGCTCCCTGGTTGGCGAAATAGTTCTCCACGGCGCCCAGCAGCTCCTGTGCGGAGGCCACATCGGAGAGGTGGCGACGGAGGCTGCGGCCGTCGGGGAGCCCGTGTGTATACCAGCCCGTGAACTTCCGGAGCTTGTGCAGGGCGGTCCGCTCGTCCTCCCGCCGGACCACCTCGTCGAAGTGCAACCGCATCAGGGTGCGGCGCTCCGCGAGGTTGACCTGGCAAACCTCCTGGCCCCGCAGGAGCGCGCTCGCCTGCCTGAAGATCCACGGGTTCGTGAGGCTGGCTCTGCCGATCATCGCGGCATCGCAACCCGTCCGGCGCAGCATCTCGAGAGCCATCTCGGGTGTGGTGATGTCGCCGTTTCCGATCACCGGTATGCCGAGCGCCCGTTTGAGTTGTGCGATGGCGTCCCAGTTGGCGTGCCCGCTGAACTGTTGCTTGGCGGTTCGGGGGTGGAGCGTGACGCCGTCGGCTCCCTCCTCTTGGCAGATCCGCCCGAGCTCGAGAAAGGTCTTGGACGCATCCGTCATGCCGAGTCGGAACTTCACGGTGAGGGGAGTCCGGATCCTGGTCCGGACGGCTCGTACGATCGCTGCGGCCAGGGGTAGATCGGCCGTCAGCGCCGCTCCGGCACAACCCTTGAGCACCTTGTTGGCGGGACACCCCATATTGATGTCGCAGACATCTGCTCCCATCGCTTCGACGACTTGGGCGGCCTCGCCCATCCGTGCCGGATCGGATCCGTATATCTGGATGGCGATCGGCCGCTCATTGTCCACGAAGTGCAGCATCTTGAGTGTGCTGGGGCGCCGCCGGGTCAGGCCCTCGCTGGAGATGAACTCCATCGACACGAGTCCGCATCCGCCGATCCGCCGGATCAGCAATCGGAAGTCCCGATCGGTGATGCCGGCCATGGGAGCTAGGATCAGTGGGGGATCGACGGTGACGGCCCCTATGTGCAGCACGCTTGAGTATAACAAGCCGCTTACGGCCTACGTAGTGCCCGGGACGACCACTGCGAGCCGTGAAAGGAGCTGACCGCGCGACGTAATGCCGAGCTTCGCGTAAGCGTGCTTGAGGTGGTCCTTGACCGTGTACTCGGTGATCCCGAGCTGGCAGGCGATCTCGCCGGCCTTGTGTCCCTTCAGCACGGATGCCAGAACCTCGGCTTCGCGGCGCGAAATCTGAACACCGGTGAAGCGCTGCCGGATCTCGTTGGGATCGGGCAGGCGGATCGGCGCGAGGACGACCAGTGAGTAGACGACGCTCCCGAGGCCGGTCAGGGCCACAATCTCGAGTCGCCAGCGGCCGCCATCTCCGGTCGTCACGATCTGTCGTCGCACACAGTTGCCGGACTCCCGTAGCTTCGCCATCTCGGCCACGATGAGAGAGAGCAGGGGAGCAGGTCGCGCGTCGTTGGCAAGCTGGGCCTGCGGCTGTTCGGTGTGTAACGAGAGGAGTTCCTCCCCTCGTGTGTTGGCGAACAGGATCTCACCCGTCGCGTCCATCAGGAGGTTGGCCTCCTCCTGAGCGCCGAGGATCTGCATGAGGATGTCGATCTGATGGCTCGCGTTGTTCCTCTCGATAAGCGCCAGGACCGCCCCCTCCAGGACGGGACGCATGCTTTCCAGGGCAGCCGGGCTCGCGGCAGGGCCACCGCCGGCCCCGTAGAGCTCGAAAACCCCTCGAAAGCTCTCGGCCGTCTCGAGGCGGATAACGAGCGGTGCGTGGGATCCGTCCGGACCGAACCTGTAGGTTGTCCTCGGGCCGTCGGGGAGAAGTTGAATGGAGAGGACGCATCCCCGGGCCCCCGTCGCCCTGGCAAGACCGTGCAGAATCGCCGCGACAGCCGGGTCGTCGGTCGGGGGCATGGTCTGCGTCAAGAGGATTGGAGGCCGCCACATCAAAGTCAGTCTACGCGGAAGTCACGGCACTGACAAACGTTTACCCCGCGCGCGGCCGCGCGGCGCAGCCTTCTCCCTGTGATATGTTCCTGGCTCCTTCGATCTGCTCGGGCGTCGATGCTAACCTGAATTTTCTGCCGCTGGCCTGGCAGTCGTACAAAGTGCCACTCGACCTGGGCATCCTGGCCGTGCTTCTCGTGCTCGACCTTTGAGGCGCCAAGGAGCCGGTCAAGGTGCTGCTTCCGATCCTCCTTTTGTTCATCCTGACCCACGCAGTGCTGATCCTGGACGGCCTCGCGAACCACCTCTGGGTCCTGCCGGAAGTTGTGCGCGGCACTCACACGGCCATGGCGCGGGACGTGAGCCAGATAGGCGCTTTGGCTGTCTTTCTGCTGTTCATGCGCGCGTACTCACTGGGTGCGGGGAACTACACGGGGATCGAGGCGGTGTCCAACGGTCTGCAGATCTTGAAAGAACCCAGGTTCGCGACCGCGAAACGCACGATGGCCTACATGGCCCTTTCCCTCGCCTTTATGGCGGGCGGGATTCTCGTCTGCTACCTCCTCTGGCATGCGTCACCCCAGGAGGGGGGACCGTGAGCGCCGTGCTCCTCGATCGAATGATGGGCTCATGGGCCATCGGAGGGTGGGGCATCGGCGCCTGGCTGATGGCCGCCGCTGCTGCTTTGCTGATAGTGTACGCCCAGGGACGCGGGTCGTTCCTGGTCGTGCTTTGCGCGATCAACGTGTTCACACCTTCAGCCTCACGCAGATCAGAATGGCGAAGATGTGGCTGACGGAACGACACCGTGAGCGGCGTTTGCTCGGCACGGTGGCGCTTCATACTGTGACCCTCATTCTCTCCATCGCGATCCTCGCGATCACGACCTAAGAGAGGTTCGCTGAGGGTAGGTGGCTGACTTTCGCCATCACGTCCTGTCTGATTGTCCTGTGCATCCTGGTTCAGGGGCACTACCGTACCGTCCAGCGCGAAATCGCTGAGTTCGGCGCAATGCTCAAGGAAATCCCAACCGATGGAGCCGCGCCAGTGACGGCCGGAGTCGATTGCATTGCGCCTGTGGCGATGCTCATGGTGTCCGGATATGGCGGCCTTGGGATGCATGCGCTGCTCTCGATCCAGAGGCTCTTTCCGGGGTACTACAAGAACGTGGTTCTTCTCTCGGTGGGGGTTGTCGATTCTGGCCGCTTCAAGGGCAAGACCGAGGTCGAATCCCCTATCGCAAGCACCGAGAGCGGATTGAAGCGCTACGTGGACTTCGCACGAGGCCTCGGCTTCGTGGCGGCGTACCGGTAGCGAATGGGAACCGAAGTGGTTCTGAAAGCCGAGCAGTTGTGCGACGAGGTACACAGGGAGTTCCCGAAAGGTGCGTTCTTCCTGGTCAAGTTCGTGTTCGATCAGGAGAAGCTCTACTGCCGGTTCCTGCACTACGACACGGCCTTTGCGATTCAACGACGGTGGCAGCTAAGCGGTGTTCCAACGATCTTCCTGCCAAATAGGATGAGACTCGCCATTCCCGAGTGACCCGAGAGCATCCGTGCCGGCGCGGGCAATGGTGCCACCGAATCCTTACGGGAGACTGGCCTTGTCGCATTTTCAAACTGGATTAGCAATGCACGAGTCACGAACATCCGCGATTGGAGCGTTCTTTGAGTTGGAGTATAGTTAGACAGTCTGATGGGAGGCGCAATGGTTATGCTCGCACTTGAAACGGAAAACGGTGCCATGCTGACCTATCGTCTTTCCAGCAGCCACATCACGGTCGGCTCGTCAAGCAAGAACGACGTCGTCGTGCGGTCCCCAGGTGTCGCCGAGCGACACCTCGTCATCCATCGCAACGGCGATGTGTTCACCTTTGTGACGGGCGATCGCCTCACGGTCGTTCTCAACGGCGAGAGACGGGCGCGAGGCCTCCTCAACCCCGGGGACAAGATCCGCTTTGGCGGCGTGACCCTGGTTTTCCGGGGCAGCGGGCAGGGCGTCGAGGCCGACAAACCGGAGGTTCCCAGGAAGGGGTCCACCGCGAGGCCGCGCGAGGCCGTGGAACAGACGGTGTTCCTGCCCGATCCCACGGGTTTCGCCGTTGCAAGAAACAAGTTCAGCGAGATCCTCGCAACGCCCCGGCGCGATTGCTTTCAGCGCTTGATAGGTGCGGTTCAAGACGCATTGCCAGACGTTGAAGTGGCGGTGCTGGTCCCGGGAGGGGACGGCGACGCCGTTGCGCTGGCGTCGGTTTGGGCCGGCAACCTGCCGCGCCTGGCTCCTTCGGTGTTGGGCGAACTTCGAGCGCCGGGGCGGTACGCCCAGGTCCCCTATGGGGCGGGCGTCGCCGCCGTCGTTCCCGTTGTCACCCCGGCCAAGGACTTGGTGGCGGTCGTGGCAGCTCGTCCGATTGGCAGCCTCGGAAGCGAAGGTGTCGGCCTCCTGTGCGAGGCGGCGCGCCTCCTCGGGATGCGATGGCGTGACATCGGCCGTGAGGGCGGCTCGGTCGGTAGCGGGGAAAAGGAGGCGGGTCAGCGCCTGGAGGCCCAGGTTCTTGGTAGCTCTCAGGCAGTCCAGGTGCTACGGGCCGGGATGCTCGGGGCGGCTTTCGGGGGCGATCCCGTTCTCATCTGCGGCGGTGAGGGCACCGGTCGCACGGAGACGGCTCGGTTCCTGGCCACGATCGGCACGATGCAGGGACGCCCGGTTGTGGTCGTGGATGGCCAGGGGCTGGATGACGCAGGTGTGCGCAACCTCTTGTTTGGCACCGTGGGCCATCCGACTCTCACCGGAAGTGCCGAGGGAGCTCTAGGGAAGGCGCGCGGAGGCGCGCTGATACTCCGGAACGTGGATAGACTTTCGCTGGCGCTACAGGCCGAGCTCGCCGGCTTGATTTCGGCGCAGCAACGTGTTCCCGCGGACGGCGAGTCGCTCCTCTGGGTCGTGACGTGTGGGGAAGACCCGCTCGCCCTCGTTCAGCAGGGCATGCTTGCCTCTACGCTGTTCATGCTCTTCTCCCGTCGCATGCTGCGTGTGCCGCGTCTGGCGGAGCGGCGGGAGGACCTGCCCCTGCTTATAGCCGGCCTGCTTCGGCAAGTCTCCGGCGAGCAGGGCAAGAGTCTGAGGGGGATCACACTCGAGTGCCTCAACACGCTTCTTGCGCACTCGTTTCCGGGAGAGATGGCCGAGTTGGTCGGCGAGATCAATCGTCTCGTCACCGCTACGCCGGATCGGGAGATGGTCAGGTGCGAGAACCTGACCTCAGGCAGGCCCCTCGTCGACGGCAAGGGTGGCGATACTGTGGCTGGTCTGAGCGATGTGCTGGCATCCGACAGCCTTAAGGAGGTTGTTCCGCGCGTCGAGCGGATGATCATCGACCGTGTGATGCGCCGACTCAAGGGCAACCAGTCGAAATCCGCGCGTACTCTGGGAATCTCGCGCGGGGCCCTGATCGCCAAGCTCAAGGACTACGAGGTGCCGGACTACAGGTTCCTGCGCCGGCGCGCCGCGAAGAACTAATCTCTGGTGAAGTGGAAAGCGTCGGGCAGGAGCGCATCGAGCGCGGTGAGCTGTCTTCCGTCCGTAGCAGAGTTTGCGAGGACCACGGGCATCTCGGGCGAAAACTCGGCGAGGACCTGCCTGCAGGCTCCACACGGCGCGACGAGTGAGGCGCTGGCGACGACTGCTACGGCGCATGGACGCGCGCCTGCCACGATCGTCGCCGCAACGGCGTTTCGCTCGGCGCACACGGTGAGGCCGAACGAACTGTTCTCCACGTTGCAGCCCGCGAAGATCCGCCCGTCTTCGGCGAGCACCGCCGCGCCGACCGGGAACTGCGAATACGGCGCGTACGCCTTCTGCTGGGCTCGACGCGCCGCCTCGATGAGCCGTTCGATGGTCACCGGAGCCAGTTCCATTCCACCACCTTAACCCCCCGGTGGGGCCGTTCACAAGTGGGCGGGTTCTTGACCCTGTGACGGCTCGTGTGTACCCTCCGCCCGGCATAGCGTGTTCGGCCGAAAAAGGGGGGGGGCCATGAGCTTGAAGGACTTGCGGGTACCGGAGTGGGGGGAGCGCATCGGTTGGGACGGCCGGAACATCCAGGTTCCGGACAAGCCGGTGGTTCCGTACATCGAGGGGGACGGCACTGGACCCGACATCTGGCGAGCCACCCAGCGGGTTCTCGACGCGGCAGTCGAGAAGGCGTACGGCGGCAAGCGCCGCATCGCGTGGGTTGAGGTGGATGCGGGCGAGACGTCGTTCAAAGGCAAGGGCACGTGGTTGCCGGACGAGACGGTCGAGGCGATGAGTCACTTCCGCGTGGCGATCAAAGGTCCCCTGACGACTCCCGTCGGAGGCGGAATCCGATCTCTCAACGTGACCCTTCGGCAGGTCCTCGACCTCTACGCCTGCGTGAGGCCCGTGCGCTGGATCCCGGGCGTGCCGTCGCCGGTGAAGCGGCCGCAAGACGTCAACATGGTCATTTTCCGCGAGAACACCGAGGACGTCTACGCGGGGATCGAGTGGCAGGGGGGGAGCCCCGAGGCCGAGAAGCTGCGTCTGTTCATCGAGAAAGAACTCGGGAAGAAGATCCGCCCCAACTCGGGAATTGGTATCAAGCCGATATCGCAGTTCTGCAGCGCTCGCCTGACGGTGAAGGCGATTCGCTATGCGCTCGCGAATAGCCGGGAGTCAGTGACCCTCGTTCACAAGGGCAACATCATGAAGTTCACCGAAGGGGCCTTCCGGGACTGGGGGTATCAGGCCGCCCGGGAACATTTCGGCGAGGTGACCGTGACCGAGACCGAGCTGTACGAGGCCTACGGAGGCAAGCTACCGCCAGGCAAGCGAGTCGTGATCAAGGACCGCATTGCCGATTCGATGTTTCAGCAGGCGCTCCTGCGGCCCTCGGAGTACTCGGTGCTGTGCACGCCGAACCTGAACGGTGACTATCTGTCCGATGCCCTCGCTGCCCAGGTCGGCGGCCTCGGAATGGCGCCGGGCTCGAACGAGGGCGACGAGCATGCGCTCTTCGAGGCGACTCACGGCACTGCCCCGAAGTATGCGGGCCAGGACAAGGTCAACCCCGGCTCCCTGATTCTCTCAGGCGAGATGATGCTCCGCCACCTGGGGTGGGGCGAAGCCGCCGACCTCGTGGTCAAGGGCCTCGAGGCGGCGATATCGGCGAAGACAGTCACGTACGATCTCCACCGGCTGATGGACGGTGCGACCCTCGTCTCGTGCTCGGGCTTCGGCGAGGCGATCGTCGAACGAATGTGAGGCGCGAAGCGCCCCGAGGCGGTCGCGCCAGGGCCCCTCTCTCCCCGTTGCCGTGTAACATGCCGGTGCGGAGGTAGGCATGGCAACGGGTGAGGCGCACCCACAGGACCGTCCACGCGTCTCGGCGGTCGTCACGACGTTCAACGAGGAGCGAAATCTCGGTGACTGCATCGAGTCGCTGCTGTGGTGCGACGAGATCGTGGTCGTCGACTCCTTCTCAACCGACCGGACGCCCGAGATAGCGCGGTCGTTCGCCAAGGTCCGCTGCCTTCAGCGGCCGTACAAGGGTTCCGCGTCGCAGAAGAACTGGGCGATGGATCAGACCCGCTTCGAGTGGCTGCTGATCTTCGATGCGGACGAACGCTGTACCCCCGAGCTTCAAGCCGAGATCGCCGCCCTGCTCGCGTCGGGTCCGCGGGCCGACGCCTACACGATCAAGAGGCGTGTGTACTTCATGGACCGCGAGATCCGCTACTCGGGCTGGCAGCACGACCGGGTCGTCCGTCTCGTCAAGCGGGGTGCGGGGCGCTACCCAAACAAGCGTGTGCACGCGGACATGCAGACGCGAGGCCCGGCACTCGTTCTGAAGAACCCCATGCTGCACTACATGATCGAGTCGTTCGACCAGTACCTCCCGCGGATCGTGAAGTATGGTTTCTGGGGAGCCGCTCAGGGTTGGACCACGAGCCGCGGGTCCGGCTTCGCAGAGGTTTTCGGCCGGCCGCTCTGGCGCTTTGTTCGCATGTACCTGCTTCAGGGCGGGTTCCTCGACGGAATGCCCGGCCTCGTTTTCTGCATGCTGCAGGCGTTCGGGACCTACCTGAAGTGGGCGATTCTGTGGGAGTGGCGCGCCAACGCGGCAAGGGGTCACATGCCCAAGTTGCCGGAGTTCGACGAAGACGAATCGATCTGGGCCTGGGAGGACGCGGCCGCGACTCAAGACGCGGGAAACGAGCGCTAGGAGAAGATCGAGGCCCCGAAGTTCCAAAGAGATCCGGGTCAACAGCTGCGCTCGTGCATGGGCGCCCGCTGCTGCTTGGTCCTTACCTGCCCTCGACGCTCGCCAAGCGTTCGAGAAAGGCACTGGGAGGCTCGAAGCCCGTCAGCCGCGCGGAGCCGACCTCACGGCCTGCCACAAAGAACGCAATGGTCGGGACGCCAGCCACATCGAACCGGCGGCGTAGTGCTTCGGTCGCCGGATTGCTTGTGGTGAGGTCCACCTTGAAGCGCTCGAAAGCGGCTAGGCGGGCGGCCACCTCGGGCTGAGCGAACGTCTTCTCGTCAAGTTCCTTGCACGGGACGCACCACGTGGCATAGAAGTCCAGCACAACCGGCTTTCCACTTGAAATCGCTTTCTGCACTGACGCCTCGTCGTACGTCTCCCAGGTCACCTCGTCGCTCTGGGTCTTGCCGGTTGCCGGAAAGAGAAGAACGCCGGCGAGGAGTATGGCCGCGCTTGCGAGGCGCATGAAGCGGTCCACCCAGGCCTGCTCGTGGCCGGGTCGGGCGGCGAGGAGGAGATACAGACCGCCGGCCACGAGGAGACCCGCGAAGAGAAGATCTCCTGTCGGCCGCGGGAGGAGTGGGCGCAGGAAATAGCCCGCCAAGGCGATCAACAGGACGCCGAAGAGCTGGCGGACGCCGCTCATCCACACGCCCGAGTTCGGGATGCGGTCGAGCGCCCCCGTGAAGACGCCGAGCAGCAGATAGGGGAGGCCGAGACCGAGCGAAAGCGCGAAGAAGAGCACGAGGCCAAGCAAGACATCCTGCCTCTGACCGACGTACGTCAGCAGGCCGAGGACGAAGGGCCCGATGCAGGGCGCTGCCACCAGCCCAACCACGAGCCCCATGACCAGTGCTCCGGCGAGCCCGCTGCGTCCGCCCGAGGCCCGCGAGGCCCATGCCGGAATGCGCAGCTCCCAGAGGCCGAACATCGACGCCGCGAGCGCCAACAGCACGACGACGATGAGCGCGACCACCCAGGGAGATTGCATCGCTGAACCGAAGAGGCGGCCGGAGAGGGCAGCGAGCACCCCGAGCGCGGAGTAGGTCACGCTCATCCCGAGAACATAGGTGGAGGCGAGGAGCCAGGTTCGTCCGCGGCTGTCCTGCCTCTGGGCGGCGAAGAAGCCCACCGTGATTGGAATGAGCGGGTAGACGCACGGGGTCAGGTTCAGGGCAAGTCCGGCGAGGAAGACTATCGCAAGCTGCAGGAGGAGGCCCGCGCCACCAAAACCCTTGGGCACGCCAGCTGCTGCCTGAGCCGTGGCTGGGTTTGGACCCTCCGGTACAACGATGCGGTCCGTCACGCCTTGTTCTTGACCGCTGCTTGGCGGGGCGGTCGTCACCGCGGCGGCGAGCGCCACGGCAAAAGGAACCTCCGCTGGCGCCAGGCAGAGTTGGTTGTTGCAGGCCTGGGCCTCGACGAGGCCGTGCAGGGCATCCGGGCGAGCGGCACCAACGGCGAGGCTGATCGGGATCGTAATCGAGCACCGGCCCTCGAAGACCGCGAGTTTGTCCTCGCTGAAAGCCAGCTTGACGACTTTTGAACGGGGGTAGGTGGGCTTGGCCGCAGTCCATCCCGGCGGCAGGTTGAGGCTCGCCTTGGTAGGGATCAGATAGGGGTCGAGAGGCGTATCGGAGTTGACATGCCAGCCAGGCAGGACGGTCACTACGAGTTCGAGGACGGCGCTGCCGTTCGGTTCGGGAGGGGCGTCCATCCACCTCGCCGCCACTGAGAACACCGGCCCGGCGGCACTCGCCGGACCGGAAAACAACGCAAGGCAAGCACCACCTGCCAGGAGAAGTAAGCGGCGCACACAACCTCCCGACCGGCTCGACGCCGGCGGTTCACTCTAGCACTTTGCCGGCGGCCACTCCGTGGTTCCACATCACTTGACGTAGGGCTGCACATCGCAGAAGATGACGAACGAGAGGGAGAGTAATGAAATCGAAACGGTTCATTAACCTCGCTTACTACCTTGTGGCTCTGCCGGTGGCGTTATCAGGGAAGTTGGGGTTGGCAGCGGACGACAAGGTGTGCCTGGAGTGCCACGGCTCCAATCAACAGGTGGCCGATGCGGCCAGCGCGATGGACCTCAAGCTGACGGCAGAGAGGATCGAACGGCTGGTCAAACACCCGGCTGAGCCTGGAAACGCGCACACGGGGATTGCGTGCGTTGATTGCCATCCCAAGGCGAGCGAGATCCCTCACCCCGCGGATACGCTGAAGCAAAGCCCTTGCGGAGCCTGTCACGAAGATGCGCTTAAACAGGTCAATCAGAGCGCCCACCGTGACCCCTTGGGTGGCAGCCAGCTCAGGGCGCCGTGCTGGGCGTGTCACCGCGCGCATGACGTGAGGTCGGTCAAAGACCCAGGCTCTGCGATGGCGCCGGTCAACGTGGCGTCCCGCTGTCTGGCGTGCCACGCGAAGAAGGAATACCTGGTCGGCGTGCATGGACAGGCGATCCAGTTGGCGGGCCTTGACGTCTCCGCCACCTGCGTCTCGTGCCACGGCTCGCACGATATCCTTGCGCCCTCTGAGAAGGGGTCGCGCGTCGCCCGACGCAACATCTCCTTCACCTGTGGCAAGTGCCACGGCCGGGTGGCTGAGGCGTACCGCAAGAGCGCGCACGGAGCCGCGCTGACCGCAAACGACAACCCGGACGTGCCGACGTGCGTCGACTGTCACGAGGCCCACGGCACGCTGGATCCCGCACTCCCCAAGTTCCGTCTCGCTTCCCCGAAGACCTGCGGGCGCTGCCACGCCAGCGAGAAGATCATGGCGAAGTATGGGCTCTCGACGCAGGTGTACTCCACCTATGTCGCCGACTTCCACGGCACCACGGCCGAACTGTTCCGCGCCGCGTCTCCCGACCAGCCCCTCAACCAGGCCGTCTGCTACGACTGTCACGGTTACCACGACGTTGAGTCTGTCCGATCCTCTGGCGATGCTCAGATCAAGCAACGCCTGCTGACCCGTTGCCAGGCCTGCCACAAGGCTGCTACGGCGAGCTTCCTCTCTGCCTGGACGGGACATTACGTGCCGTCGCCGACGAAGTACCCGTTGATCTACTGGGTTCGAGTCTTCTACCGCCTGGTAATCCCGGGAACGATCGCTTTCTTCCTGCTGTACATCGCGGTCGACATCGTGGGACGCCGTCGCATTCGGAGGTCGTCATGAGCGCTCCGGGAGAGAGGATCCGGCGCTTCGGGAGACGGCATATCGTCAACCATCTTGTGATGCTGGTGTGTTTCTTCGGCCTCGTCCTTACGGGGCTGCCCCAGAAGTACGCGGGCGAGATGTGGGCCAAGGGGATCGTGCTGCTGATTGGTGGCGTCGAGCGGGTCCGTTTCATTCACCACGTGCTCGGCACGCTGATGGCGCTGCAACTCGTATGGCACGCAATCGAAGTCGCCTGGCTGCAGCTCGTGCGCCGCAGCGCGATGCCGATGGTGCCGATGCTGGACGACGTCAAGAACTTCATGCGGCAGATCAAGTTCAACCTCGGGCTGGAGAAGCGGCCTCCTCGGATGGATCGCTACACGTTCGCCGAAAAGCTGGAGTACCTGGCGCTGGTCTGGGGCACCGTCGTCATGGTGCTGACTGGTCTCCTGCTGCTGTACCCCGTGCGATGGACATCGCTGTTCCCGGGTGAGGTAGTGTTGGCGGCGAAGGCCGCCCACGGCGGCGAGGCGATCCTCGCCTTCCTGTCAATTCTGACGTGGCACTTCTACTTCGTGCACATCCGCCACTGGAACACGTCGATCTTCACCGGCAAGCTGGGTGCCGAAGAGTACGCCGAGGAGCATCCTCTCGAGCTCGCACGTCTGCGCCGAGGCGAGGAGCCGTCCCCGGCGCCTATTCAGGTTTGGCGGATAGTCGTTTTTCTGGCCGTCACGTTGGCCATCGTGCTGGGTGTAGTGCTCCTCGTTGCGTGGATGCGTGGCTCGGCGGCAGGAATTGAGGTTTTCAAGGTGGCAGGGACGTCGTGAGCGTGCCGGGACTCTGGCGCCGGCTTGTCAGAGTTGCGTCAGCGCCGGAGCCCGTCTAATATTGGTCAGGCCCACTGTGCCGGGCGAAAGGAGGGATATGATAAAGAGGACTCTAATCGTGATTGCGGTGGTGGTAGCCATCCTCGGCCTTTCTGCACTGACGGCGAGTGCCGCCCCGACCTTTGTTGGTGCAGAAAAGTGCAAGATGTGTCACAAGCTGCAGTACGACTCCTGGGGGCAGACAAAGCACGCGAAGGCCACGGAGAACGCGAAGGCCTCCACGAAGATGAAGTTCGAAGCGGCCTGCCTGACCTGCCATGCAACCAACAAGGACGAGGCTATGGCGGGCGTCCAGTGCGAGGCGTGTCACGGCGCGGGCTCGGACTTCAAGGGCCTGTCGGTCATGAAGGACTTGGCGAAGGCGAAGGCGGCCGGTCTCGTGATCCCGACGCAGACGACCTGCGACGGCTGCCACGATGGGAACGACCACCACAAGAAGATGGTCTTCACCAAGGACGTTCACGCCCACAAGGCCCCAACCCCATAGGTCCGGGCTCCGGCACGATGGATGCGGGCGGCCGCATGCGGCCGCCCGTTCCTCGTGTGAACAATGAGGTTCTTGCCTTGGCATAGTGTCAAGTTCGGCAGCATCGCCTTTCTTATTGTCCATACCTCACCCCATGAAGGTTGTGGTCAGTGGAATCAAAGGGATAGCCCCCAAGAGTCAAACAACCGCAGCAACAGCAAGAAGATGCCGACGGGCAGGGTCGGTACTTTGGGTGGGTGGGCGAACTGTCAACCGTCCATTGGGCCGGAGGGCGGGTGGAGGCTGTTGACTGCCCCTCTGGGGGCCTAGAACAGGCCGACACCCCAGAGGTCGTGGAGATGCAGGATCCCGACCACGTGGCTGTGCTCATCGCTCACGATCAGTGACGTGATCCGGCGCGTCTCCAGTAGACGCAGGGCCCCGGTTGCCAGCGCGCCGGGCGCGATGGTCACGCCGTCCGGATGCATGACTTCACCCGCCGGGCGCGAGAGGGGACTGGGATCCGTCTCCATCAGACGGCGCAAGTCCCCGTCCGTGATGACTCCGAGCAGTCTCCCTTCGCTGTCCTGAACCGTTGTGATCCCGAGGCCCTTGCGCGACATCTCGTAGATCACGTCCTTCATCGGCGTGTCGACTGCGACGCGGGGCACGAGTTCCCCGGCGTGCATCAGCTCCCCAACGGTGAGCAGCCGTTTGCCGAGCCTGCCGCCGGGGTGAAGCTGGGCGAAATCCTGTGGTTTGAAACCCTTGCGTACCGACACGACCATCGCGAGGGCGTCGCCTAGAGCGAGCGCCGCAGTAGTGGAGGCGGTGGGCGCGAGGTTGTGCGGGCACGCCTCCCGGTCGACGGCGAGGTTGAGGTGGATGTCGGCGTGGCCGGCCAGGGTGGAGGAAGGGTTGGACGTGATGGAGATAAGCGGGTTTCCGAGCCTCTTGAGGTACTCGACCAGATGGATCAGCTCGTCCGTCTCGCCGGAGTTGGAGACCACGACGACGACGTCGCCCGGCGCGACCATTCCGAGGTCCCCGTGGATTGCCTCGGCCGGGTGGAGGAACAGCGCCGGAGTACCGGTGGACGCCATGGTCGCGGCGAGCTTCCGACAGATGATGCCGGACTTGCCCATGCCGGTCCATACGACACGCCCCTGGCAGCCCGCGAGCATCTCCACCGCCTGCATGAAGGAGTCGTCGAGGCGATCTCGCAGCCGCAGGATTGCTTCGGCTTCCGTGGTCAGAACCTCTCGTGCCAATTCCAGCGACATCCTGCCTCCCTCGGACAGTAAAGCCCACCAATCGCATTCTAGCCTGGACTATCTACGGGGGTTCTGCTGCGAACGTGGCTCTCTCCGGTTTGGCGTGCGTCCTCGGGCTTTGGAGCCTGCTACGTGTCGCAGAGGACACGACTCGGCTCCTCACCCCCGAGCTCGCGAGGCTTGGCCTCGCGAGCTCGGGGGCGTGGGGTGCTCGATGCGCCGGTTGGGTGAGCGGTGTGGCCGCCGTGCCCTTCGCGACAGATGGTTGCCTACCGTGGCAGACACCTCCGCGTTCTCGCGACGAACCCCCACGAACAACCCAGCGGCAGACGCGGCGATCTCGAGAGAGTCACCGCCACCTTTCTCTCGGTTGCCAGTGGGGCTTTGTCTGTCGGCAGAGTCTGTGATCCGACCCGCCTCTGGCCTGGCCTCGAAAGGCAGGTCCACCACGGCGAACGCGGAGATTGTCGCCTTCGATGGGTTGGTAGCCTATTTTCGCGAGCTTGCCCTTCGTGATAAGGTTTTGTGCGTGAGGTGCTTACGTAGTGCTGCCAAGACTGCTGGTAGTTGCTCGATGATGAGGCGCGGTCACGGCGGCCACGACGACTCGAGCAGAAACGGAGGTTGCCAGGATGCAAGGGAATCAGCGCGCGGCCGCGTGGCTCCTGGGCTTGATCTTGACGCTCTCGGGGCTCGCCTGTAGGTCGACGCAGAAAGGCGACACGAGCGGTAGCGGGCCGGCCACCAAAGAAGCGTGTTTCGATGTCCGCAGAGTCGACAGCTTCTCTCCCCTGCATGAGAGGTTTGTCTATGTTCGAGTTGAAGGTGACCAGCACTATCTGCTGACGATGGATAGCGTCTACGTTGGTCTGCCTTATGCGACCGGCATCACGATTTCTGGCCACTTCAGCCGGGTCTGCTCGGACACGGGGGCCATGATTTCCTTCATAGATTCCGGTCGTCCGGCCTTCTGCCGCATCGTGCGCGTCGAAGTCGTCGCGAGCATGGAGGCGGCCCAGCAACTGGTAAAGGACCGAACCCCACCGAAGCCGAAGGGCTAAGGGCCTGTCTGAGGAAGTGGGTGGACCGCCGCATCGTTCGGAGCGGCTGCTGGTCGAACTCGGTCCGCTCTCCCTCGGCTCAACTGAGGTAGGGCGATGTAGACTGGAACGGAGTCAGGGTGATCGGGAGGGATAAAATGAAGCGCCTGTGCTTGCTTTGTCTGTTTCTCTTGACGAGTGCGGCGACGATGTCGTTGGCAGGCGACATCCAGGTTTCGTGTGAGCCTGCTCTTCGGGTCTATCTCGATGGCAAGCTCGTGGGCACGTCCAGCTCTAAGGAGGACGGCCTCTTCCTGGCGAACGTGCCGGGAGGCGGGCACATCATCCGCGTCGAGAAGGACGGGTTCGCACCACAGAGTTTCCAGGTGGTGGTTCAGAAGCTCCCGGTCGAGGTGAAGGTCGGGGAATTCTCCGCGGAGCCGCCGACCCGCCCTGAGAGGGAGACTGGCAGCGCCAAGGTCGCGCAGTTCGCCGGAAACCTACTCGTCCTATCGGCCCCCCAGAACTGCATCGTCGAAATCGACGGCAAGTCCGAGCTGAAGAGCATTCCGCTCCTGCGGGTCGACGGCCTCACCGAAGGTGAGCACACGATCTCCTTCAGCAGACCCGGATACGATCGGATCTCTGGCGTGGTCAGGATCGAACCGGGAGCCGATGCCACCGTTCGAGGCGACCTCACGACTGGGAAGGTGGATACCATCCACGAGGGCAAGGGATCGCTCCGCTTGATCTCGAGCCCGGAACACTGCATGGTTCGAATCCTCGGGAAGACACAGGAAAAGACGCACGCGAGTTTGAACATCTCATACATTCCCGCGGGAGAACACCGGATCGTGGTCTCGTGGAATGGCCGGGAGCTGTCTTCGAACATCGTGATTATCAAAGGCCAGAGAACAGTTGTGACCGCGAGCTTTATCAAAGGGAACGAACCGTTCGTCGTTTCATACGAGCCCGAGTGAAACGGCGGTCCCTCCACTTCTTGATCGACGGGGGAGCAGTCAGCTCCCGGAGGCCGGCTCCGCCCCACCGACCATGAGCAGCCAAGCCGGGCCGAGCCTGGGCTGCCTCTCCTCCTGGGCACGCCCGAGATTGAGGGCATTTCGCGGGGCTCTTCAGCCCGGCGTTCGGAGCCCGCGCTTGCATCCCCCGGATGGCGTCGATTTCGCCGGGCATGGACGCGCTCGGGCGCGATGACGGGATGCTCCGCCGGGAACAAAAGGCGCAACCTCCGGATTGGAGTCTCTTAGAGGAACACGTGCATGGCGGCCGGGGCGCGACTCGAAGAACCAGGCGGTGTGGTGGTCACTGGGATGGTGACGGCCCTCGGCCCGAGCGAGCCACGTGACCGGGTGGGCGCGGCACGGGCTCAACCTCTTCACCGCCAAAGGGAAGCTTGATCGTGTGGCTTCGGACTGCTCTCCTCTGTCTGGTGGTCCCGGCGGTTGGTTGTACGGGCTGGCGGGAAAACCCCGACAGTGTGGGGATCACCCTCGATGAGCTTTTGGCGGGGACCCCCCTCGGCGTGGCGGGGGGCGCACCGGTGCTCGTCCCGAAGGACCAGGTCCTCGCTCTCAGCCCCGAGATGCGCGCCTTCCTGAACGCGCACGTCGACCGCAAAAGCAGCGTCAAACTCGAGCTTCAGCAACTGGTCTCGTCGATCATGGACGCGCACACCTTCGGGGTGAAGTACGACGAAACGACCCGCACCGCCTCCGAGACGTTCCGAATTAGGCGGGGGAACTGTCTGTCGTTTTCCAACATGTTCGTGGCGATGGCTCGTGAGGTGGGACTGAATGTCCAGTTCCAGGAAGTGGATATCCCGCCCGATTGGACTTTCGACAACGACACGTTCGTTCTGAACCGGCATATCAACGTGTTCGTGGACTTCGGGCCGACGGGCACGCGCGTGGTGGACTTCAATACCGGTGATTTCAAGATAGGCTACGAGATGCGGAGGATCTCCGACGCGCGGGCGCTGGCGCACTACTACAACAATATTGGCGTCGAGCGCATGCTGGCGGGCGATACGGCCTTGGGTCTTTGGAATTTCCGCAGGGCCATAGCCAACGACCGAGCATTCTCGCCGTCTTGGACCAACCTGGGCACGCTATACCTGCGAAACGGCCATCCCGCTCAGGCCGAGGCTGCGTTTCTGCAAGCCGTCAAGACGGACGAATCGGATCTCGTCGCCATGAGCAATCTGGCACGGCTTTACGAGCAACTGGGCGATCGGGATCGGGCTGCCGCGTACAAGAAGAGGGTGATCCACGACCGCTGGCGCAACCCCTACTATCGGTACCAACTCGCCCGTCAAGCGTACCTTGCGCGGGACTACGCCGCGGCCATCAGCCATCTCAAGTACGCTATCCGAAAGCGCCCTGATGAGGACACGTTCTGCTTCCTGATGGGCTTGGGTTATCGGGGGGAAGGGGACGAGCGGGCGGCCCGGCGCTGGCTGGCCCGCGCGGAGGAGTTGGCCGCGGCCGGCGCCTTGAAGCGTAAGAACTCTCTTCCTGACGCCCCATTGAAATAGGGCACCCATGAATCAGTATTCCGGTCTCGGGTAACCAGACGATTCGAGATCGTCAGGAGGTTTCCGAAAGGACCATTCACCTGATCACTTGCAGCGAGTCGAGTCCCACGTTGCAACTCCGGCCTGGAGGCCGTCCAAATCCTCCTCAAGCGACACGTAACGACATTGCGCGCTGCCGTGCTCCTTGATGCATTTCTCAGTGGAGGTCCTTGATTCACTGTCGCGATCGTCCATCTTGACGTTCTTTAGCTCGACATCAAACGCACCGTCGCCGTCGGCAAGGATGCGCAGTTCGATGGAGGCGGAAAAGTCTCTCGAACCGTGTGGAGAGAACACGAGATAGAAGGGAGCAGGAGAGCCTGGGCTAATTTCGGTGTGAGTGCTCGTGATGGGGAACATGTAACTACCGGCATCGGCGCAGCGGTTGGCCAGAATGCTCAACGCCACGACTTTCGCAGTTGGCGGCATGTTGAGGTTGAGCGCGACGAATGTGTCTCCGTAGCGCAGCATCTTCCATTCGCTGCTACTGAGGTGCCGGTCCCATTTGCCATCGCCCGGAGTCTCGAGGCGGCCACAAGCGCCTTGCACGGAGAGGACCCTGAGGGATGTGCATCCGCCGCGGGCGCACCAACAGACGGGTTGCTGGGGACCTACAGGGAGATTGTTGTTGCCTGAGTCCGAGACGCGGGAAGCAAGAAGGAGGGTGACGCCTTGGCCCATGGGGTCCTTGAACCAGGGCAGATTGAGATCCTTCGTGTACTTGTCCCACCTACGAGCCAAGTCATAGACTCTCTCGACTCGTCCGGTGATGCGGAGCCTGCGTGTCGGCGCAGTTTCAAGAGTGCCGCCTCTTGAAATGGCCGTCTGCGCAGGCGGTTCGGTGAGCGCGGGAGCCGTTGCAAAAACCGCGGTCAGCAGAACGGAGCTGAGTGCGATCTTCCGCAGGAACATGTAGAGCCTCCTCGACGGGGTGACGACGTTTCTGAGCGGCAGATGTGAGTGACGGCCCGATGCCTGCAACACATAGGAATAGTCTACTCGATGTCGGAGAGCCGACGGCAGCTGGAGACTGCGCACACGACCTTATGGACGGTCGAAG
>PMLC01000123.1 GCA_003158745.1 Acidobacteriota bacterium | reverse complement strand
TCGCTGCGCTCACTCAGGATGACGGCAAGTTCGAGGGCCAGCGACCCTCACCCGCCGGTGCGATCGTCGAGGCCGACCGAGAACGTGCCGTCGGTGTCGCGCCGGGACAGGCAGCGGAACGCGACCAGCGTCGTCGTCCGCTCGACGCCCGGGAGGGCGGCGATCTCCCCGGTCACCAGCTCCTCGAGCCTCTCGTTCCGGGAGGTGCGTAGGACCGCGACCATGTCGTAGGCACCAGCCACTGAGTACAGCTCGTGGACGCCTTCGCGCTCCAGCAGCGCGTCCGCCACGACGTGGAGCTGGCCCGGCTTGACGTTGATGAGGATCACGGCCTCGAGCATGGCGCCCTCCCACCGAGAGAGTAGCAGTAGGCCGCGACACCGCAAAGCTTGGCAACGCTGCGGGTTCGTGGCACCATGCCCGCCAATGAAGCTGCCGGTCGTCGCGCCGAAGGGACGGTGGGGCGTCGCGTTCGACTACGCCCAGATCGTCGCGGGGTCGCTGCTGGTCGCGGCCGGCACGAACCTCTTCTTCGTGCCCAACAACGTTGTCTCGGGCGGCGTCACCGGCCTCTCGATCATCGCCCACCACCTGTTCAAGACTCCTGTCGGCATGGTGGTGCTGGTGCTCAACCTGCCGCTGCTGTGGCTCGGGTGGCGGTTCGCCGGAGGGATCCGCTTCTTCGTCCGCACGGTGGTGTCCGTGATGATCCTCTCGATAGCCATCGACCTCACGGCGCCGTTCCTGGTGCCTCCGACACACGACCGGCTCCTGGTGATCTGCTACGGCGGACTGATCGACGGCCTGGGCATGGGGCTCGTGTTTCGGGGGCGAGGGACGACCGGCGGCACCGACATCCTTGCCAGGCTCGCCCACCGCTACCTGGGGATCGGGATCGGGCAGGCGCTGCTCGCCATGAACGTCGCGATCTTCGCAGGTGCCGCGTTTCTGTTTGGCGCAGAAGCCGTGATGGTCGCCCTTGCCCTCGCGTTCGTCTCCGCCAGGGTGCTCGACGTCGTGCAGACGGGGTTCTCCGCGGCGCGCGCCGCGCTGATCATCAGCCGGAAGCCCGACGCGGTGCGCGAGGCGGTCCTCAAGCAGCTCGGGCGCGGCGTCACCGTTCTGCACGGGCAGGGCGGCTTTACCGGCGAGGAGCGGCCGGTGCTGTACGTCGTCGTCGCGCCCCACGAGGTCGGCCGGCTCAAGCGACTCGTGGCGCACGTCGATCGCGCCGCGTTCGTCGCGATCACTCCGGCGCAGGAGGTTCTGGGGGAGGGGTTCACGGCCCATGCCGGGGAGGAGGCGCTGTGAAAGGGACGTTCTGGCGTTGGACCCTGGCGGTGGTGATCACCCTCGGGTCGCTGGTGTGGCAGCGGGTGAGCGGCCCCACGTACCCGGCGCGCGGGACGGTGTCGATCGGCGGGCAGCGGATTGCGCTGACGCTCCAGCGCTCGCACGGCATCGGCTCGGACCAGCCGGTCACGGTCCGGGTTCCCGATGCGGGTGTCACTGCCGAGGTCATTTGGCGCCGATACCCGACCTCGGAGCCGTGGCAGATCACGGAGTTGCAGCGCGAGGGCCAGGAGTTGCGCGCATCGCTCCCGAATCAGCCCGCCGCCGGCAAGCTCGAGTATCAGGTGCGGCTGCGGCGGGGGGATGAGCAGGCGCTGTTCCCCTCGCGGCCGGCGGTCACCCGCTTCCGCGGCGACGTGCCGCCGTGGGTCTTGATCCCCCACATCACTGCGATGTTCCTGGGACTGCTCTTCGCTGCGCGGGCCGGGGTCGAGGCGCTCGCGCGGCGGGATTCGGCGAGGCGGTTCGCCTGGGCCGCTCTGGCGTCGTTCCTCGTCGGCGGGTTCATGCTCGGTCCGACCGTGCAGAAGTTCGCTTTCGGGGAGTGGTGGGCGGGCGTGCCGTACGGCTGGGACCTCACCGACAATAAGACGCTGCTCGCGGTGCTGGCCTGGATCGTGGCGGTGTGGGCGCTCCGCGGCGGTCGTCGGGCGCGGGGCGTCGTGCTCGCGACCGCGGTCCTGACCCTTGTCGTATTCGCGATCCCGCACTCCGCGTGGGGCTCGCAGATCGACTGGCAGAAGGTCAAGCAGGCCACCTCGACTGCCCTCCACAAGTAGGAATCTGCAGAGGGGCAGAGGAGCGGAGGAGCAAGCGGCCCTTCGCACGCTCGAAAGTCCGCAATTTTCCGGTAGGTCGTTCGCAGGTCCACAGGTTCAAACGTCCGAAAGTTCAGAGACCTGGGGCAAAGGTGAAAAGGGAAGGGTCAAAGGGAAGACAAAGGGCGGAAACCGTCGTGGCTTTGTATTCATGGTCTTCCGTTTGACGTTTTCCGTTTGACCTTTTACCTCTTCGTGCCAAACCTCCGCCCCTTCGGACGGTCGTTGCTCCTCTGCTCCTCAGCCCCTCTGCTCCCCTGCTTATCTCTTCGGGCCACTGACCACGTTTCTTCATTGCCGCGGGGTGCCCCCCTCGGCGGCGGCCTGGAGGCCGGTCGCGACCTCGGGAATGATCCCCCGCTGTCGGTAGATGGGGCGGATGAGGCGCCTCAGCACCGGCAGGCGCGCCGCGAACACCGCGGCGCCGAGAATGCAAACGCTGCCGCCGAGCATCACCGTGCGTGGCGCCCCGAACCGGTGTGCGAGGGAACCGGCCAGCAAGCTGCCGAACGGCGCCATCCCCATGAACGCCATCGTGTAGAAGCTCATCACCCGTCCGCGCCACCGGTCTTCAACGACGGTCTGCAGGATCGTATTGGATGCCGCCAGGTGCGTGAGCATCGTGAGCCCTGCCCCCACGAGCATGAGCAGCGAGAGGGGGAGCCAGCGCGAGAGCGAGAACCCGATCAAGGAAAGGCCGAACCCGGCGCACGCCGCTGGGATCCAGCGTCCGAGACCGAGCACGGTGTTGCGCGAAGCGAGGATGATCGCCCCGGTAAGGGCGCCTACGCCTGCGGCTCCCGACAGGAAGCCGAGCGTGCTGGCCCCGCCGTGGAGGATCTGAACGGCGAAGATCGGCATCAGCGTCGAGTAGGGCATGGCGGCCACGCTTGTCAGCGCGAGCAGGCCGAGGATGTCTCTCGTCGGGGCGAACCCGAAGGTGTAGTCGAACCCCTCGATCAGCTCGGGCCAGATGCGCCGGTCTTCACGGGGCTTCTCGCGCGGCGCGATCCTCATCGCGAGCAGAGCCGCGATCACGGCCAGGTAGCTGGCGGCGTTGATCATGAAGCAGATGCCCTCGCCCACCGCCGCGATGAGCAGCCCGGCTACCGCCGGTCCGACCAACCGTGCCCCGTTGACGAGTGACGAGTTGAGCGCGATCGCGTTCGGGAGGTCGTCCCGGTTCTCGATCATGTCGATCAGGAATGACTGTCTGATCGGCATGTCGAAGGCGTTCACGACGCTGATGAAGAGCGAGAGGGCGACGATGTGCCACACCGCGACGGCGTGCGAGAGGACCAAGATGCCGATTACGAGCGCCTGGAGCATCGCGAGCGACTGGGTGGCGATCAGCAGGCGGTGCTTGTTGAACCGGTCGGCCACGACGCCCCCGACCGGCGACAGGACGAACGACCCGATCTGGGAGCAGAAGCCGACGAGGCCCAGCAGGAACGCCGAGCGCGTCAGGGTGTAGACGAGCCAGGCGAGGGCGATCTGCTGGATCCACGTGCCGACGAGCGAGATCCCCTGGCCGCCCATGAAGAGCCGATAGTTGCGGGATCCGAGCGCCCGCAACAAGCCGTTTCTCGCAGCGCTTCCGTTGCCGGTCGGCGGTGACGAGGTCGGCGCGCTGCCTTCGCTTATCATCCGTTCCCTGCTGGCGGTAGTATCAGCCGGTCGGGACTACCTCGCCCGCAGCAGCAGGACAGGCACATTGACATCATGCTGTACGCGGGTGGCAGTCGTTCCGAGAAACAGGTCGCCGAGAAGGCGATGCCCATGGGTGCTCATGGCAACAAGGTCGCACCCCTGCTCCTTGACCCACCGCACGATCTCGGTTACCGGATCGCCATAGGCCAGCTTGACTTCGGTTTCGATACCTTCGGATGCGAACTCCGCGTGGATCTTCGCGAGGTACGCCGTGTCCTCCTCGACTTCGCGGCTGACCGCGTCCGGCCCGTACCATCGCGCTGCCCAGCCGTCGGCGACGTGCAGAAGGACGACGCGGCTTTCCATGAGCCTCGCGAGTGGCTTCATATGGTCGAGGATCGCCCGGTCTGTCGGGGTGGCGTCCAGGGTGATCAGAATCTTTTTGTACATGCTCGCCTCCGGAAAGTCAGCGCGAAGCCAGCCAAGTATCTACCCTCCCGTAATGACGTGCCACGCCGTCTTGATCGAGTCCGGCAGGCCATAGATGTCCAGGGCCGTGATGAGGAGAGCGCTTCCCCAGCCGGAGACCATGAGGAACCATCCGATCTTCCAGTTGCCCATGCGCTTGCGCGAGCTTGCAAACTGCAGGAGAGGAAACATCGCGAACGGAAGCTGGAGAGCCAGCACCACCTGGCTGAGGGTGAGCAGGTCGGTGACGCTGCTATCACCTCGGACACCGATGATGATCACCGCCGGCGCGATCGCGAGAGTCCTGGTGATGAGTCGCCTCACCCATGGCCTGACACGCCAGTGCATGAATCCTTCCATCACCACCTGGCCGGCCAGTGTGCCGGTGATGGTACTGCTTTGCCCGCTGGCCAGAAGCCCAACGGCGAACAGCGTGCTCGCGGCCGCTGTGCCCAGCAGCGGGGCGAGCGTGAGGTAGGCGATGCGGATCCAGTCGCTGTCGGGGCTGAACGTCACGACTCCGCCTCCCGGGACGAGCACGCTGGTCTTGCCGTAGAACACCGTCGCTGCCAGCACGACGATCGCGGCGTTCACCAGGAAGGCGACTGAAAGCGCGAGCGTCGAGTCAATCGTGTTGAACCGGATGGCCATCCGGATCGAGGGCTCGTCTCGCTGGAAACTCCGCGACTGGACCAAGGCCGAGTGAAGGTAGAGATTGTGAGGCATGACCGTCGCGCCGATCATTCCTATGGCGACGTAAAGCATGCCGGCCTGACGGAAGCTCGGCAGTAGGATGGCGTGCCCCATCTCGAGGAAGCTCGGCCTGGTCTGGGGCAGGACGAAAATCTCGGTGAAGTAGCACAAGCCGATTGTGGTGACGAGGATCAGGACCACCGCCTCGATGGTCCGCATGCCGAACTGTTGCAGCGCCAGGAGCAGCAAGACGTCGAGTCCGGTAATGAGAACTGCCCAGAGCAACGGGATGTGGAACATGAGGTTGAGGGCGACAGCGCTACCGAGGACCTCCGCAAGGTCGCAGGCGCCGATGGCGGTCTCGCTCAGGAGCCAGTTGGGCCAGCGGGTCCATGTCGGATACCAGTCGCGGCAGCACTGGGCGAGGTCCTTTCCGGTCGCGACGCCGAGCCGCGCGGAGATGACCTGGAGGAAGATCGCCATGAGACTCGCCACCGCAACCACCCAGAGTAGACCGTACTTGAACTGGGCCCCGCCCTGGAGGTCGGTGCCCCAATTTCCCGGGTCCATATAGCCCACACTCACGAGCAGTGCCGGGCCCACGAACGCCCGCCATTGCCGGGTGAACCCTGCCGAATGAGGTGGGACCGCGACCGTGCCGTGAAGCCCTTCGAGGGAGACCTGGCTGCCCTCGGACGGGAGGCGCTCTGGGTCGATCGGGCGTTTGCGCCTCATTGCGATCGCCTTTCCGCCGCCGATCCGTGCACCTCTCCGAGAGACGGCGTCGTCGCGCCCTGCTCACGATCCCGATGTGACATCTGGTCTCAAGTATAGCGGCAATGGAAGAGGCGGGCACATGGTGTCGCCCGGCGCGTGCGGGAGGGGCGGGCCGGAATCCCACGCCTTACAAGATCCGGTGGTGGGAATAGGTGGCCGCTGGAGTTCTTCGGGAGGAAAACCCACGCTAGAATCCTCCGCCCGAAGATGGGGTCGGAGTTTGCGGGAATCGCAGGTCGGAGGTCATCGTGGTTATTGGGGCGAGTCGAAGAGCGCGGTGCGTTGGGTGCGAGGCGAGTTCCGTTCTTGGCCGGTCAAAGGTGCGTGGGGCGGCGAGACGGGGACCACGTGGCGGGGTCGTCGTTCGGTTCGGGTTCGCGGTGGCTGTCGTTCTGGTTCTGGTGGGGCAGGCCGCCAGCGCCGACGAGGCGACGACGGGTTCCATCTGGGGCCGCGTGACGGATGTGGCCGCCGCGCCGCTGTCCGGTGCCAAGGTGACCATCATCTCGGTTGAGGGATCCCGGGTCTATCTGACGGAGGCCGACGGAAAGTTCTTCGCACCCTACCTGACACCCGGGGTCTACGCCGTTCGAGTGGAGCTTGCCGGGTTCGCGGCCGCCGAGCGGCACGATATCGAGGTCCGGCTAGGCCGGCGAGCGGAGCTGGCGTTCGCCCTCTCGGTCGGCGTCTTCAAGGATGCTCTCGAGGTAAAGGCCGCGCCGCCGTTGATCGACGTGTCCTCCGTAAACTCGAGCACGGGCATCAACTCGAGCTTCCTGGCGCAGATCCCCGTTGGGCGGCAGCTGAGCGACGTCATGTACCTCGCTCCCGGCGTCTCGAGTGGTGGGGGCACCGGAGTTGCGAACCCCTCGATCTCCGGGGCAAGCGGGCTCGAGAACCAGTACGTCATGGACGGAGTGATCGTCAACGAGGCAAGGTATGGGAGTCTGGGCGTCTACTCAAGCCAGTACGGCTCGCTCGGAACGGGCGTCACGTACGAACTCATCGACGAGATCCAGGTCAAGACTGCCGGCTCCGACGCGGAGTACGGGCAGTCCACCGGTGGTCTCGTCAACGTCATCACCAAGAGCGGCTCGAACGCGTGGCACGGAAGCGCGTTCGCCTACCTGCGCCCGGAGGGGCTCGAGGGCGACCGGGCCCGGCTCACTTTGACCAACGGCGCGGTCAACACGACCGGCACCGAGGGCCGGGACCTGGGCTTCACGCTGGGCGGCCCGCTGGTGAGGGATCGCGCGTTCTTCTTCGTCGCTCTCGACCCGCGGGACGAGCGAACGACGTATGTCGCCCCGCCCGGATTCCCGCTTCAAAGTCTCGGAGGGGTGGACCTGGAGCGGCGCAGCACGCCGTATGCGGCCAAGGCGACAATGGAGTGGGGTCCCGAGCATCGTGTTGACGTCTCGCTCTTCGGCGACCCCTCCACGAGCCCCAGGGGTCCGCAGATAACGTCGGCGATGATGAACAACACGACGGGCGCCTTTGACGCCCTCTCATTCGGTGGCGATCAACAGATTGTCCACTACCAGGGGCTCCTCGCGCCCGCCTGGCTGCTGGAGGCGTCCGCAGGCCGGTCGCACCAGACCTTCGAGGACACGCCTTCCCTCGACCAGTGGTCGATTACCGACCAGACGGTCACGCCCAACCAACTCTCCGGCGGCAAGGGGTCCTACGACTCGGGCAGCGAGGGAACGAGCCAGCAGTACGAGGCCAAGTCCACCCACCTCCTCGGGAGTCACGAACTCCGCTTCGGCGGCAGCTACGAGAGCACCGATATGGTGGAGAACCAGGCGTACACGGGTCCTCCGATCACCCTTCCGAACGGCCAGCAGACGACGTCCGGGGGGGTGATCACGATCTTACCCGACCCCAAGTACGGGAAGATCTACCGCGTGACCAAAGGACTGCTCTTCTCGGGGCAGCGCTCGAACGTTGGGAGCCTGGGTCTGTTCGTGCAGGACAAGGCGCAGGTAGGACCGCGGCTGACGATCTCCGCCGGCCTGCGCTACGAGCAGGAGCGCATGGCGGGGTCGGCGGAGTCGTTCACCTTCGGGGACAACTGGGCGCCGCGCCTGGGATTCGCCTACGACCCCACCGGGAAGGGGACGCTGAAGGTCTTCGGGAGCTTCGGCATCTTCTACGCCAATGTCCCCAGCGACCTCGCGCTCAGCTCGTTCTCGCCGTTCGGGCGCGTCAGCCGGGCCGACTACTTCGACGCGGCCCTGACCCAACCCGTTCCCGAGGGTGTCTCGGCAGCCGGCACGACGACCCACTTCCTCACCAAGGGAGCCAGTGCAGCCATCATCGATCCGACCGCGAAGCTGGGCTACATCCGGGAGGGCGCCGCCGGATTCGAGTTCCAGGCGGCTCCTCAGCTGAGCGTTGGAATGCGCTACGTCCACCGCGAGACGCCTCGCGTCCTCGAAGACGTCACGAACGCCGCCATGGTCCTCTATTTGGAACACCTGCCGGGGTTGTCGAACGCCCAGTACGTGATCACGAACCCGCGCGCGAACTACCCGGCGACCCTGAACGGCGTAGGGGCGTTCGAGGACCCGATCCACGACTACGACGCCGTCGAGCTGACGGCCGACAAGCGCTTTGCCAACGGGTGGGCGCTGCTCGCTTCGTACCGCTGGTCGAGGCTGTGGGGAACGTACGAGGGCTTCTACTACAACGGAATCAACCAGGCAAAGCCCGGGGAGACGAAGTTCGACGACTACCCGACCAACGACCCGACCTACACGCAGATCGGCGTGCCTCAGTACGGCTTCGCCGGCGACATCAGGTATCTCGGCCGGCTCGGCGCCGGGCCGCTCCCCAACGACCGACCGAACCAAATCAAGGTGTACGCGTCGTACGCCTCGCCGCTTGGCCTCGACCTCGGTGGCGGGTTCTCGGCGGCTTCCGGACAGCCGCTCACACCGATGACGACCGATCCGGTCTCCGGTTCCATTGGGTACATCCCTCTCGGGCCGCGCAGGAGCGGGATGATGACCGCGGACGGGTTCAAGACCAGGACGCCTTTCCTGTGGTCGCTCGACGTGCACGCCGACTACGCTCTCCAGGTCGCGCCGGGGAGGCTGGTCCTGCTGGCGGACGTGACCAACGTCTTCAACAAGCAGACCGTGACGTCCTACGACCAGCGGGCGCAACTGAGTTTTGGATTGACCAACCCGGATTTCGGAAAGCGCACGAGCACCCAGGACCCCCGCCAAGTCCGCCTCGGCGTTCGCCTCGAGATGTAGCGAGTTCGGCCTGGGGGCACCCAGAGCCGGCGCCCGAACCCTCTCGCGGCCCGGGCGTCTTATCATTGGCACGGGAGGTGCGCCATCCGTCTGCCAAGGCCCTTGGACGCCGTCGAGACCCGGGTGCTCGGCTGCTTGCTGGAGAAACAGCAGACCACCCCCGAGTACTACCCGCTTACCGTGAACGCGCTGGTCGCGGCGTGCAACCAGAAGAGCAACCGCGAGCCGGTCATGGAGCTCGTGGAAGACGATGTGCGCGGGGCGCTCGACCGCTTGCGCGCCGACGTCTTCGTTTGGCCGGTTGAGGGGGCGCGGGCGGAACGCTGGGAGCACAACCTCGACCGGAGTTGGGAGCTGGACCCGGCCGGCAAGGCGCTGATCGCCGTGCTTCTTCTCCGCGGACCGCAGACGCCGGGGGAGCTCCGCGGGCGCTGCGAGCGGATGCACCCCTTTGGGGGCCTGGCCGAGGTCGAGGCGGCCCTCAACCGACTGGCTGAGGGGGCGGAACCGCTCGTCGCGGAGTTGCCCCGCGAGTCGGGCCAGAAGGAGCGCCGATGGGCTCACCTGGCCTCAGGCCCGCCTCCCCAGTCCGCCGACCGCGCGGCGGCGCCGCCACATGCCGCTGTGCCCGGTCTCGCGGACCGGGTCGCCGCGCTCGAAGATCGGGTCGCGGAGCTGGTCGAGCAGCTTAACCGTCTGGTTGCAACGCTGCGCCACGAGGAGTAGCTCCGGACCCACCAGCCCGGCCCCGCGCTTTCTTGGCACTCCGTGCCCGGTTCTTTCTTGCCCCTCGGGCCTGCGGACTTCCGGCTTTGTTTGCCCTCCGAGCCCGCGGGGGGAATAGAAGCCCGGCCCGAAGGGCCAAAGTAGGCAGAGTCCACCAGCCCGCCTCGGAGTGGCACAAGGAAGACAAGTCAAGCTCTTGAAAGGTAAGCAGTTCGGGGTGTCGGCTCGACTCGGGGCCCGCGGCCGCGGAGTTTGACCCGGTAGGGCACTGCTGCTATGCTGCACGGTCCCCGAAAGGGGAAGCGTGTGCTCAGGATCGATCTTGCCCATGCCGACACGGAGCCGCTGGAGTTCGACGAGCGGCCCGTCGTGCCACCCGCCGCCGGCGGGGTGGATGTCGTGTCGGCCGCGCCGGTGGAGATTTCGGGCCGGGTCGAGCAGGCGGGAAAGGGGTTCCTTCTCGAAGGCGAGGTCGGGGGCAGCGCGCGTCTCCGTTGCGTCCGCTGCCTGGGGGAGTTCGACTTCTCCTTCTCGGAGCGCCTGGACCTGCACCTGTTGCCGCTCGCGGCTGCGCCCGAGGACGACGAGACGCGCCTGGCCCGGGGCGACCTCGAGGTCCGGTTCTATACGGAGCCGCAGATTGACCTCGCCGAGCTTGCGGCCGAACAGTTCGGACTTGCTGTGCCGATGAAACCACTGTGCGCCGAGTCGTGTCGCGGGATGTGTCCGCGCTGCGGCGCGAATCTGAACCAGGGGGCGTGCTCCTGTCCCCCCGAAACCGATGATCGCCTGGCGGCCCTTCAGGATTGGCGGCCGAGCGAGTAGACGCGGGAGGTTTTTCCGATGCCCAACCCAAAGAGTCGCCACTCCAAGGCGCGCCGCGACAGACGTCGCGCGCATGATCACCTGGCGGAACCGGCGCAGTCGGTATGCCCGAACTGCTTCCAGCCGAAGCAGCCCCACCGCGTATGCCCGCACTGCGGGATGTACGAAGGGCGCCAGGTCCTGCACGTCGAGGAGATCGGCTGACCCAGGCACCGCCATGATCAAAGCGGTCTCGGGTGCTGTAGCCCTGGACGCAATGGGGGGGGACCACGCCCCGGCCGCCACGGTGCAGGGCGCGGTCGATGCGGTTCGGCAGTTCGGACTCCAGGTGCTTCTGGTCGGGCGTGAAGCCGCGCTTCGGCGCCAGCTCTCGCACGTCGGGGGGGTTCCGCACGGGCTGCACCTGGTCGATGCTCCCGACGTTGTGGCGATGGACGACGCACCGACCGCCCCGATCCGAGGGAAGCGCAACTCCTCGATGGCCGAGGCCGCGCGGCTGGTTCGCGACGGCAAGGCGTGCGCGTTCGTGACGGCGGGCAACAGCGGGGCGGCGATGGTGGCCGCCAAGCTGATCATCGGCACCATCGAGGGTGTTGAGCGGCCGGCCCTCGCGGCGCCGGTCCCCGGCATCGAGAGGCAGACACTGGTCCTCGACGTGGGCGCGAACGTGGACTGCAAGCCCCACCACCTGGAGCAGTTCGCGGTGATGGGGCACTTCTACTCGCAGGCCGTCTTCGGCGTCGCGTCGCCGCGAATCGGCCTGCTCTCGATCGGCGAGGAGGAAGGCAAGGGCGACCGCCTGACGGTCGAGGCCTACAGCCTGCTCTCGGGCGCCGGCCTCAACTTCATCGGAAACGTCGAGGGGCGCGACGTCTACACCGGCACCGTTGACGTGGTCGTCTGCGACGGGTTCGTGGGCAACGTGGTCCTCAAGGTCTCGGAGGGGCTCGGCGAGATGATCTACGGCCTGCTCCGGAGCGAGGGGAGACGCCCGGCCACCTCTGCCATCGGCCTGCTCCTCGCCAAGGGCGCCCTCGCGGCGCTCAGGCGCAAGTCCGACTATGCGGAGTACGGCGGCGCCCCGTTGCTGGGCGTGCGGGGCGCTTGCCTGGTGGGGCATGGGCGCTCCTCACCGAAGGCGATCAAGAACGCGATTCGATTCGCCCACAGCTACGCCACGCGCGGCGTCGTGAGCCACATCGAGCACAAGATCGGCGAGCTGCGCGCCCGGCAGGGAGCGGAGAGGGTCTAACTTGGACGACAACAAGACGGTCACGGCGCGCATCGCGGGTCTCGGCACGTTCCTCCCCGAACGGGTGCTCACCAACAAGGATTTCGAGAGGATGGTGGACACCTCCGACGAGTGGATCATGTCCCGCACCGGCATCCGGGAGCGGCACGTGGTGTCGGAAGGCGAGAGCGTCGCGACGATGGCTGTCGAGGCCGGCAAACGGGCGATGGCGGACGCGGGTGTCGCGCCCGAGGAAGTGGAACTGCTGGTTCTGGCCACCGCAACGGTGGAGCAGCCGATCCCGTCCACGGCGGCCATCATCCAGCCGGCCCTCGGCATCAAGAACGCGGTCTGCTTCGACATCGCTGCGGCGTGCTCGGGTTTCCTCTACGCGATCCACGTGGCGCGCCAGTTCATCATTACCGGAGAGGTCAAGACCGCGATGGTCATCGGCGCGGAGACCCTCTCCCGCTACACGGACTACACCGACCGGGCGACCTGCGTCCTGTTCGGCGACGGTGCCGGTGCGGCCATCCTCAAGGCGGCCCCGGGCGGGGAGGGGATCCTTCGCTCCGCCCTCCATACCGACGGAACCTACGCAGACTTCATCCAGATGCCCGGCGGCGGCAGCAAGTACCCGCCCAACGTCAAGGAACACATCGACGCCCGCCTTCCCTTCATCAAGATGCGCGGCAACGAGACGTTCAAGGTGGCCGTGCGCTCGATCACCGAGGTGTGCCAGGAAGTGCTCGCGGGCGCGGGTGTTACGATCGATCAGGTGGACCTCTTCATCCCCCATCAGGCGAACCTGCGCATCATCGCCGCCGTCGGCGACCGATTGGGGCTTCCGGCCGAGAAGGTGTACCTGAACCTGGAGCGCGTGGGCAACACGTCGTCGGCCTCGATCCCCCTGGCGATGCGCGAAGCGGTCGATCGCGGCGCCCTCAAGCGAGGAGACCTGGTGCTCCTGGCCGCCTTCGGCGGCGGCCTCACGTGGGCCGCCACGTTGCTGAAGTGGTGACAGGACCGATCGGTTGATCTCGCGGGCGCTGCGTACGCGCCCGCTGTCTCACTCAGGAGGGGCGATGGACCACTTTCTCACCGATACCCAGAAGGAAATCGTCGCGCTGACGAGGAAAATCGCCGAGGGCGAGATCCTGCCCGTGCGCGCCAAGCTCGACGCCGAGGAGATCTTCCCGCGCGACATCGTGAAGACGATGGGAGACGCGGGCCTCATGGGGGTGTTCGTGCCGGAGGAGCACGGCGGCCTCGGCGGCAACATGATGGACCTCTGCCTGGTCACCGAGGAGCTCTCGAAGGCTTGCCTGGGCGTCTCCACGACGTACGGCGCCATCGCCCTGGGCACGCTCCCCATTTTGATCTCCGCCGACGAGGCGATGAAGGCCCGTGTCCTCCCAAAGGTGGCGTGCGGTGAGTGGATCGCCGCGTTCTGCCTCACCGAGGCGGAGGCGGGGTCCGACGCGTTCTCGATGCGCACCCGTGCGGTCAAGGACGGCGACTCTTACGTCATCAACGGCACCAAGCAGTGGATCACGAACGGTGGCGAGGCCGACTTCTACACGGTGATCGCGATGACGGACCCGTCCCGCGGCGCCCGGGGCGCCTCCGCGTTCCTGGTGGAGAAGGACACCCCCGGACTGTCGTTCGGCAAGCGCGAGGACAAGCTCGGCATCCGCGCCTCGTCGACCCGCGAGGTGATCTTCGACAATCTCCGCGTCCCGGCGGCAAACCGGATCGGCCGCGAGGGCGTCGGTTTCCTGGTCACCATGCGGACGCTCGAGCGCGCCCGGGCGGCTGTGGGGGCCCAGGGCGTCGGGCTGGCGGCCGGCGCGTTCGAGGCGGCGATCGCGTACGCGAGCGAGCGCAAGCAGTTCGGCAAGCCGATCGCGGCGTTCCAGGCCGTCGGCCACATGCTGGCGGACATGGCGATGCGCGTCGAGACGGCGCGCGCGCTGCTCTACGCCGTGGCGCGCACCATCGACGGGGGCACCGAAGACTTCGCAATGGAGTCCTCCATGGCCAAGGTGGTCGGCTCCGACGTGGCAATGTCGGTGGCGCTCGACGCCGTGCAGGTGTTCGGCGGCTACGGCTACATGCGCGACTACCCGGTCGAGAAGATGCTGCGCGACGCCAAGATCCTGCAGATCTACGAGGGAACCAACCAGATCCAGCGCAACGAGATCGCCCAGGCGCTCATCAAGCGCGCGGCGAAGCGCGGCTGAGAGGACGGCAATGGGCACGATCGCGTTCGTCTTCCCCGGCCAGGGGAGCCAGTTCGCAGGGATGGGGAAGGACCTTGCGGAGCGCTACGCGGAGGCCCGGGACGTGTTCGAGCGCGCGGACGCGGCGCTCGGCGAGCCGCTCTCGCGCCTGTGCTTCGAAGGGCCCGAGGACCAGCTTAAGCTCACCGCCAACACCCAACCGGCGATCCTGACGGTGTCGCTCGCCGCATTCGCCGTGCTCCGGGCGCGTTCGGCGAAGTTCGACGGCGTAGCCGGGCACTCCCTCGGCGAGTACAGCGCGATCGGCGCGGCGGGCGGACTGCCGGTCGAGGACCTGGTTCGCACGGTGCGCCGCCGCGGCCAGCTCATGCAGGAGGCGGTGCCGGTGGGCATCGGCGCGATGTCGGCGGTGCTCGGGCCCGCGCGCGACGTGGTCGAGGGGTGCTGCCGCGAGGCGAGCGCGCCCGGCGAGCCGGTCGTGGCGGCGAACTTCAACGCCCCGGAGCAGACCGTCATCGCCGGGCACGCGGCCGCCGTGGCGCGGGCCGGGCAGCTCCTTGCGGAGCGCGGCGCCAAGCGCGTCGTGCCGCTCCCCGTCTCGGCGCCGTTCCACTCGCCGCTGATGGTGCCGGCGCGCGAGGGGCTCGCCCCGGTGCTCGCGGCGCTTCCCTTCGCGGTGCTGGCTGTGCCCCTCTACAACAACGTGGACGCGCAGCCCGTGACCGGCGGCGGCGTGGTGCGCGACGGCCTCGTGCGCCAGGTAGACGCGCCCGTGCGCTGGGTGGAGCTCGTCGAGCGCATGGCCGCGGACGGCTTCAACACCTTCGTCGAGGTGGGACCTGGGAGCGTCCTGTCGGGCCTCATCCGCAGGATCGCGCGCTCTGCGGCGACGGTGCAGGTCGGCACGGCGGACCAGGTCGAGGCGTACCTGGGAAGGACAAGTTGACAGTTAACAGTTAACAGTTAACANNACAGTTGCCGCAACGAACGGGAGCGGCGCGCGGTGGGAGGTGAAGAGTTCTCAGTTCTTGACTGTCGACTGTGAACTGTCAACTGTGAACTTCTCATCGCTGCAACGGAGGCGACGATGGCAGGAATGCTCGAGGGCAAGGTGGCAATGGTCACAGGGGCGGCGACCGGGATCGGCGCCGCGTGCGCGAAGGCGCTCGCTCGCGAAGGCGCGGTCGTCGCGTGCGCGTCGCTGCCGACCGACCCGACCCAGACGGTCGTTGATGAGATCCTGGCCGCGGGCGGCAAGGCGGTCGTCAAGCCGCTCAACGTGACCGACTCCGAGTGGTGTCAGAGGGTCGTGGACGAGGTCGCGGCGGAGCTCGGCGGGCTTCACATCCTGCTCAACAACGCCGGGATCACGGACGACGGTCTCTTCATGCGCATGAAGCCGGAATCGTGGCGCAAGGTGCTTTCGGTGAACCTGGACGGCGTGTTCAACGTCACGCAACCTGCCGTCAAGGTGATGGTCAAGCAACGCGAAGGGCGGATCATCAGCATCTCGTCGGTGATCGGGCTGATGGGCAACGCCGGGCAGGCGAACTACGCGGCCTCCAAGGCCGGGATCATCGGCCTCACCAAGTCGCTCGCGCGCGAGCTCGGCAGCCGCAACATCAACGTGAACGCGATCGCGCCGGGGTACATCCAGACCCCGATGACCGAGAAGCTCACCGAGGAGCAGCGCAAGGCGCTGATGGCCAACCTCTCTATCCCGCGTCTCGGCACCCCGGAGGACATCGCTGCGGTCGTGCTGTTTCTTGCGGGGCCGGCGGGGTCGTATGTCACCGGAGAGGTCGTCAACGTCTCCGGCGGCCTCTACATGTAGCGTCTGGCGGTCGGCGAGGGCGCCGCTTCCTGGCGCCGCCGGCGTCGGACCTCTGGCTGCGTTGCGCTCGCCGGTACGCATCCTCAGCGTACCCTCCGGGTACGCCTCCGGTGCGACCGGCTCGCGCGCCTTGCCATAGGCCCAACGGCGGCGGCGCGCTCCACGCGTGCTCCCTTCGCCCTGCCTTGCTCGAACCACGAGCCACGAACCAGCTCCTTCGGTGCCCGGCTCTTCTCGCGCCACGAGGCTACCCGCCGTTCGCAATGGGCCTGCGTGACTTGTTTCCCAACTCTTCACTCTCAACTCTTCACTCTGAACTGTCTCTTGCTCCTCTGCGTCTTCTTTCCCCTGTGCCCTCCGCCCAGCGCCCCGCACCTGGTCGTTTGCTAGACTCGCGGCGAGGGGAGGGGGAATGGCCCTCGATGCCGCGTGCGTTCCCGCCGCGACCGACATCCACCAGCGCTTCTCCGGCATCTCGCACCTGGTCGGCAACACACCGCTGCTCGCCGTGGAGTTCACGGTCGGCGGCGAGGAGCGTGTGATCTATGCGAAGGCCGAAAACCTGAACCTCACGGGCAGCATCAAGGACCGGATGGCGCTCCACATCCTCCGCCGCGCGTACGAACGGGGCGTGCTCGCGCCGGGCGCTCCGATCATCGAGGCGACCAGCGGCAACACCGGGATCGCCTTCGCCGCCATTGGCCGCGCCATCGGTCACCCGGTCACGATCTTCATGCCCGACTGGATGAGCCAGGAGCGGATCGCGCTCATCAAAAGTCTCGGGGCCGAGATCGTGCTGGTCAGCAAGGAGCAGGGCGGCTTCCTCGGCAGCATCCGGCTCGCCGACGAGATGGCGGAGCGGCTGCCGGGCGCCTTCCTGCCGCGCCAGTTCTCGAACGAGGACAACGTCGAGGCGCACGCGGCCGCAACGGGCCCCGAGATCTGGTGGCAGATGCAGTTCCACTTCCTGGAGCCCGACGCCTTCATAGCCGGCGTGGGCACGGGCGGCACGATCATGGGCGCGGGCAGGTTCCTGCGCGAGAGGCGCCCGGCGGTCAGGCTGCACCCGATCGAGCCCGCCAACTCGCCGACGCTGTCCACCGGGTGCAAGGTCGGAAGGCACCGGATCCAGGGGATCTCCGACGAGTTCATTCCGCAGATCGTCGATCTCGGCGCGCTCGACCGGGTCGTCGGCGTGGACGACGGCGACGCCATCGTGATGGCTCAGAAGCTCGCGGCGGAGCTCGGCCTCGGAGTCGGCATCTCCTCGGGCGCCAACTTCATCGGCGCCCTCAAGGTGCAGAACGAACTCGGGCCGAAGGCGGTCGTCGTTACCGTGTTCCCCGATGACAACAAGAAGTACCTGAGCACCGCCCTGCTCGGGAACGAGCCGGTTCGCGACGACTTCCTGTCGACTCGAGTCGTCCTCAGGCGCTACAAGGCGTTCAAGCGGGTCTGCAACACCTGCTGCGACCCGGCCGAGTGCGCCGAGACGCCTCCTCCGGGGTTCGTCGCGGATTGGGAGCCGTTGCCGTCCTGCCCGCGCCCGCGCCGGTCCTGAGACGACCGCTCGGACTCTGATCCGGCGCGACCGGAAAGGGCTCCTCCGGCGGGCGCGCGCATCCGAGCGGGGATATACTCAGATCAAAGAATGCCCGGAAGAGTGAAAGCGGGTACCCGCCTTGGTCCGTACGAGATCGTCGCGCCGCTCGGCGCAGGCGGGATGGGTGAGGTGTGGCGGGCGCGCGACACGCGCCTCGGCCGTGACGTGGCGATCAAGGTGCTGCCGGTGGAGTTCGCGGACGACCCTGAGCGGCTGAGGCGCTTCGAGCGCGAGGCGAAGGCGACGGCGGCGCTCTCGCACCCCAACATCCTGGAGGTCCACGATGTCGGCACGTTCGAGGGGGTGCCGTACCTGGTCGAGGAGCTGCTCGAAGGGGAGTCGCTCAAGGAGAGGATCGGGCGCGGCGCGCTCCCGGCCAGCGAAGCTATCGGTGTCGCGGTGCAGATCGCGCGGGGCCTTGCGGCTGCGCACGCGAAGGGAATCGTGCACCGGGACCTCAAGCCGGCGAACGTTTTCCTGACCAACCACGGTGCAGTGAAGATCCTGGATTTCGGTCTCGCGAAGCTGGTGGAAGGCGTGCCGCTGGGGGATGCGGAGACGCTGACGCACGCGCCGACGGGCGCGACGGGGTTCGGGCAAGTGCTGGGGACGGTGGCGTACATGGCGCCGGAGCAGGCGCGCGGGCTGCCGGTGGACCAGAGGGCGGACGTGTTCGCGTTCGGGGTGGTGGTGTACGAGATGGTGGCGGGTGAGCGGCCGTTCCGCGGGGCGACGGCGACGGACACGGTGGCGGAGATCCTGACAAAGGAGCCTGCGCCGATGCCCGCGAGCGTGCCGCCCGATCTGGCGGCGGTGATCGGGAAGTGCCTGGCGAAGGAGCCGGAGCGGCGGTACCAGGGAGGGAGCGAGGTGCTCTCGGCTCTGGAAGCGGTGGATGTCGGTGGCACGGTGCCGCTGTGGTGGTCGCTGAAGCGCTCGATTCGCCGGCGTCCGTGGCTCGCGGCGGCGAACGTGGTCGTGGCGCTCGCGGTGCTGGCACTGGCACTGGACGCGGGCGGACTTCGCGGGCGGCTGCTCGGGCGAGCCGGTGGCGGAGGCAGGGCGATCCGAATGGCGGTCCTGCCGTTCACGAACCTCTCCAGTGACCCGGAGCAGGAGTACCTCTCCGACGGACTGACGCAGGAGATGATCGCGCAGTTGGGGCGCCTCCACCCCGAGAGTCTGAGCGTCATCGCCCGCACTTCGGTGATGCGCTACAAGAAGACCGACACGCCGATCGACCGGATCGGGCGCGAGCTCGGGGTGGACTACGTGCTGGAGGGCAGCGAGCAGCGCGAGGGCGGGCGCGTCCGGATCACGGCCGAGCTGGTCAAGGTGCAGGACCAGACGCAACTCTGGGCCGAGAGCTACGACCGGGAGATGTCGGACATCCTGGCGCTGCAGAGCAACGTCGCACGCAAGGTCGCCGAGTCACTCGCACTCAAGCTGCTGCCGGGCGAGCAGGCGCGGCTGGCGTCGGCCCGCTCCGTCAATCCCGACGCCTACCAGGCGTACCTCAAAGGCATCCACCACTTGTACAGGCTCACGCCCGGCGACTTCGACACCGCCCAGCGCTACTTCGAGGTGGCGCTGGAGAAGGACCCGGACTACGCGCTCGCATACACGGGAATCGCTCTGGTGTGGGCGTGCCGCCAGCAGCTGGGGCTGACGCCGCCGCACGAGGCCGGCCCGAAGGCCAAGGAGGCGGCCCGGAAAGCGATCGAGCTCGACGACACGGTCGCGGAAACCCATTTCGCGTTGGCGGTGCTGGGGGCATGGACAGATTGGGATTGGGTCGTTGCGGAGCGGGAGTTCAAGCGCGCGATCGCGCTGAACCCGAGCTTCCCGGAAGCCCTGATCAACTACTCCCACTTCCTGATGAACATGGGCCGGCCCGATGAAGCCATGCCGCAGGCCAGGCGCGCCCTGGAGCTGGACCCGTTCAACGCCATGACCGTGAGCTTCTACGCGGTCGAACTCTACTGCGCGCGCCGTTACGACGAGGCCATCGCGCAGGCCCGCAGGGCGCTGGCCCTGCAGCCGGACGCCCCCGTGGCCCTAAGCGTGCTCATGGTGGCCCTGCACGAGACGAAGCAGCACGACGAGATGATTGCCGCCGCCAAGAAGTACTACCCCTTTCTCTTTCCTGACGTGGGGCAGGCGCTCGACCAGGCGTACGCCGGGCGGGACTACCCCGGTGCGTGGCGCCGCGCGGCCGAGGTCGAGGCGGCGAGGCACGGCAAGGAGCCCGGCGCCGCATTCGACATCGCACAAAACGCTTTGTACGCAGGAGACACGACGCTGGCCCTGGACTGGCTCGAGAAGGCCTGCGACGAGCACGAGCCAAACATGCCCTACATCAGTTGCATGCCGATCTTCGATCCCCTCCGCTCCGAGCCGCGCTTCCAGGCCCTGCTGCGCCGCGTGAACCTGCCGGAGCGCTGACAGGGCGGAGGCGGGCCGGGGAGGCTTGCTCGGTATCCGATCCTGAGAATAGCCTTCTCGAACGTCGCGCATATTTCGGACAGCGGTAGAATCTGATTCAAGAGGAAGCAGACTAGTGCAACCCGGTGCTCGCCTGGGTCCGTACGAGATCGTCGCTCCGCTCGGTGCGGGCGGGATGGGCGAGGTGTACCGCGCTCGCGACACGCGCCTGGGCCGCGACGTTGCGATCAAGGTGCTGCCGGCGGAGTTCGCTGTCGATCCGGAGCGCCTGCGACGTTTCGAGCTGGAAGCGCGAGCCGTCGCGGCACTCTCCCATCCCAACGTCCTTGCCGTCTTCGACGTCGGCACGCAAGAGGGCATCCCGTATCTCGTCACCGAGCTTCTGGAAGGCGACAGCCTGCGCGACCGGCTCAGCGGCGGTGCGCTGCCGGTTCGCAAGGCAGTGGAGACCGCCGTCCAGATCGCGCAGGGGCTTGCTGCCGCCCACGAGAAAGGCATCATCCACCGCGACCTCAAACCGGGGAACGTGTTCATCACCAAAGACGGCCACGTCAAGATCCTCGACTTCGGGATCGCCAAGCTGGTCGCGCCGGCCGGACGCGGGGCGGGCGTACAGGCGACCACGTTGGTCGAGGCGACCGAGGCAGGCACCACGCTGGGGACCGTGGGGTACATGGCGCCGGAGCAGGTGCGCGGGCACGCCGTCGACCACCGCGCGGACATCTTCTCGCTCGGGTGCGTGCTGCACGAGCTGCTCTCGGGCCGGGTGCCGTTTCGGAGGGACACGGCTGCCGACACGGCGAGCGCCATCCTGCAGGACGAGCCCGCGCCGCTGCCGGACGCGGTGCCTCCCGAGCTGAAGCGCATCGTGCGTCGGTGCCTGGAGAAGCGCCCGGAAGAGCGCTTCCAGTCGGCGCGAGTTCTGGGGTTCGATCTCCAGGCGGCTGCCGAAGCGCCCTCGGCCGCGCCGGTCGCTCGACCCGCAGCCCGACCGCGCCGCCGCCTCTGGGTCGGGGTGGCCGCGCTGGTCGCTGCCGCGGCTGCTGCCGCTATCTACGTCGGCGTCCGCAGTCGTTCGGGCGGGCCGGCAGTTGCGCCGCAGATCCGCTCGCTCGCCGTGCTTCCGCTTGCGAACCTCTCCGGCGACCCGGCGCAGGAGTACTTCTCGGAAGGCATGACCGAGGAGCTGATCACGAGCCTGTCGAAGATCTCGGCACTGAAGGTCATCTCGCGCACCTCGGTGATGCAGTTCAAGAGCACCAAGAAGCCGATCAGGGAGATCGCGCATTCGCTGGGTGTGGACGGGATCATCGAAGGATCGGTGCTGCGCGTGGGAGAGCGGGTGCGGATCACGGCGCAGCTGATCCGCGCGGATACAGACACGCACCTGTGGGCGGAGAGCTACGATCGGGACCTCAGAGACATCCTGGCGCTGCAGAGCGACGTGGCGCAGACGATCGCCGGCGAGGTCAAAGCCGCGCTGACGCCGCAGGAGCGGGCCCGGCTGGCCAGCGCTCGCCCGGTCAACCCCGAGGCGCACGAGGAGTACCTGAAGGGGAGGTTCTACCTGAACAAGATGACGCCGGAAGGGTATGACAAGGGGCTGGCGCACCTGAGGAGGGCCGTCGAACTCGACTCGAAAAACCCCCTGGCGTATGCCGCTCTGGCGCTCGGCTACAGTCTGGTTGGTCACGAGAGGTTCCCGGACGCCTTCGCCCAGGCGAGGGCGGCTGCGCGCAAGGCGGAGGAGCTCGGCGGCGAGCCTCTGGCCGAGATGTACCTGGCGTTCGGAATGATCGAGCTCTGTTCGGATTGGGACTACGACGGCGCCAAGAGGGATTTCCTGCGCGCCCTCGAGCTCAACCCCAGCATCGGCGAGGCCCATCGCTGGTACTCGTGGTACCTCTTCCTGATCGGACGGCGGGACGAGGCCTCCGCAGAGATGAAGCGCGCGGAGGAGGTGGAGCCGCTCACGCCGCTGTTCGCGGCGGACCGGGGAGGCAGTACTGGTGGGCAGGCCAGAGCGACAAGGCGATCGAGGAGGCCAGGAAGTCTCTCGATCTGGATCCGAACTTCAACGCGGGGCTGCACGTCCTGGGAACGGCCTACGCCGGGAAGGGGATGTTCTCCGAGGCCATCGTGGCGCACCAGAAGCTGGCCGCGGTCGACCCCGATTGGAGATGGTCGCTGCCCCGGACCTACGCGCAGGCAGGACGCAGGGACGAGTCGCTCAGGACCCTAGCCAGGATCCTGAAGGAGAAGCCCGAGCCGACGGGCGGCTGGGCGGGGTGGTTCCTGGCCGAGGACTACGCCGCCCTCGGGGACAAGGACGAGGCGTTCCGCTGGCTGGAGGCGGCGTACCGGGAACGCCACAGCTTCATGCCCTGGATGAAGGACAATTCCGCGTATGCGCCCCTGCGCTCCGACCCGCGCTTCCAGGATTTGCTCCGCCGCATCGGCTCACCAGCTCCACGAAACCCCTGAGTTGCGCGGCGGTGTTGTTGAGTGAGCCCCCGGTTCGGCCGGCCGCCGGCCACTGACAACGACCTCTACGACCCCGAACCCCGAGCCTCGGTTCATTGCCGCGGCCGGGGTGTGACAGACTGAGGTGAAACGGAGGGGAAGCATGACGCCGGCGCTGCGGACCGGGGTGACGATGGTCGTGCTGGCGCCCGCGACCTACACGGCCGGCACCGTGACCGAGCACCGGGCCCGGAGCGCCACCCTCGGCGCGCTCGCGGGGCGTCACCGCCTCCGCGCGGGGGACGCGGAGGTCCCCCGCAGGCTGCACCTGCTCCTGTGCGCCGCCTACTCGTGGTGGGTCATTGCCTTCGTTGTGAGCGGCCTCGTGGTCGCGCTCGGGCGGTAGCTCCCGGACCGCGTTCCGTTCGTCAGCCCGGCGCNNTACGAGATCGTCGCCGCGATCGGCGCGGGCGGGATGGGCGAAGTCTACAAGGCCCGCGACACGCGCCTCGGTCGCGACGTGGCGATCAAGGTGCTGCCGGCGGGGTTCGCGGAGGACGCGGAGAGACTTCGTCGATTCGAGCGCGAAGCGAAGGCAACAGCGGCGCTCTCGCACCCCAACATCCTGGAAGTCCACGACGTCGGCACGTTCGAGGGTGTGCCCTACCTGGTCGAGGAGCTGCTCGAAGGGGAGTCGCTCAAGGAGAGGATCGAGCGCGGCGCGCTGGCGGCGCCGGAGGCGCTTTCGATCGCGATGCAGATCGCGCGGGGGCTCGCGGTTGCGCACGAGAAGGGAATCGTGCACCGGGACCTCAAGCCGGCGAACGTTTTCCTGACCAACCACGGTGCAGTGAAGATCCTGGATTTCGGTCTCGCGAAGCTGGTGGAAGGCGTGCCGCTGGGGGAGGCGGACACGCTGACGC
>PMLC01000094.1 GCA_003158745.1 Acidobacteriota bacterium | reverse complement strand
CACGTGGCAGCCGGGGCTTTCGTGATCTTGGCGGTCCTCTATGGGCTGACGTTTGTCCTCTTCTACGTGAGATTGCGCAAACGACACAAGGCTGAATGGGAGGCCATGGGTTCACCGAATCCGTTCTTCCACTCAGCGTTCGGGCGGCGCATGGCTCCCATCCGTCGCCTCCTTCGGGGCAAAGGCCTGGCCGAACTCAACGACCGATATTTGGCGTTCCTTGCGCATGCAACCAAGGGGCTCCGGTGCCTAGCGCTCCCGTGTCTTGCCGTCGCAGCAGCGTACACGTGGTTGTTGAAGCTCTAGACCCAGTGGACCTGACACGTCCACCCTTCCCCTATGGTCGGGAACATGCACGCGAAGACTCAAAAAGACGCAGAGGGCCCGGTTGGGCCCTCCACGTGGCACGGAGGCGGCTATAAGCCGAGTTCTGTCCCCGCCTTGCGGCAGGGGGCGCTCATTCCTCTGACCGGACCGTTGCCGGCCGGTTCGAGCGGCCTACCCGGGAATCGCCCGCCTCGCGGCGGATCCGGTGATGGGTCCCGTCGATCCCCCTATTTGGCCTTGCACCGCACGGGGTTTGCCGTGCCCCGACCGTCGCCGGCCAAGCGGTGGGCTCTTACCCCACCTTTTCACCCTTACCCCGCCCGAGGCGGGGCGGTGTGTTTTCTGTGGCACTTTCCCTCGCGTTGCCGCGGCTGGGCGTTACCCAGCGTGCTCCCATCAGGAGTTCGGACTTTCCTCGGTCCCGCCCGATGCGGGATCGCGAGCGCCTGCCGCCTCCGGTGCCACGACTATTTTACGCCTCATCGGCGCCTGTGGCGTCGGATACCCCGCGGTATCCGGACCGGCCCATCGGGAAGACGCTGGGTCGTGTCTCGGAGTCCGCTGAGGGATTCCACCACTCCACAGCCTCTGTCGGTACCCGCCTCCACGAATCCAGCGCCGGACGAAGCCACCTTCTGCCAGAAGGCCGCGCCGGAGACGACCTCGGCGCCCTGAGCCCGTACCAGCCCACCCAGGTCGCGGTCGTCGGTGGCCACCCTCCAGCCTCGTCCCTTTCCCCGCAGGAAGGCCACGATCGCCCCATCGGCGTGACCGACGTACCGCACCTCGACTGCACCGAGCCTCTCGATGGGGGCGGAGCCGGCCGGCGGCGCGCCGTCGAAGAAGACCAGGATGCGAACCCGCTCGTTCCGCGCCAACGCGAGGGCCGCGGTCCGAACAGACTCACGGTGACTCCCGCCCGCAAGGTTGTTGCCATCCAGGAGCCACGGCATGGCGGCGACCGGGCGCTACGAACGCTTCCTGAGCAGCTTTGGCCGCTTTACGTGGCCCAGCGCAGCCTTCACATCGACGTTTTGGGGGTCATACTCCAGGATCTTCTCGAGACACTGCTGCTGGCGATCGGTCATGTTCCGGATCGCCCAGAAGTTGGCGAGCTCCAGCCACGCCTCGGTGAACTCGGGGGCCAAAGCCACTGCGTGCTTCAGGTGATCGAGGGCTCGCTGGCCCCACATCGGGTTCTTGAACTCCGCGCGAGCAAGCAAGAGAAGCGTCTCGGCCGTCGGATTGAGACGCGCAGCCTGGTCGAGCAGCTGGACGGCCATCCCGACGTCGCCCGCGCGGATGAGCTCCCTGGCGCGCTTGAGATTCGCGTCCACAACGGCGTTCCTGGCGCCTCGGCGCCGCTCCTCGTCCTTGTAGGCGTCCACGCGCTGCGACGTCGAGAGCGTCTGCTCGTAGCGCGCCCGGCTCTCCGGGTGTCCGAGCGTCTCGTACGCCTCCTGAAGCGCAGAGTAGATCTGGGCAAGCTCGTTGCGCAGCGAGAGCAGGTGGGGCTCGCGGGCACGGTCCGGGTGGTACAACTTGACGAACTCGAGGTAGCGCGAGTGGACTTGGTCCTGCGTTGCACCTGGGGCGAGCCCGAAGCGGCGGTAGTAGTCGCGGTGGCTGATCTCGGACGCCAGCTTGATCACGTCCGCGTATTCACGCTGCTGCTGCGGCGAGTACTGCAGCTCTTCCTCGGCCTCCGGCGCCGGCTCGGGTGGCTGCTCGACCTTTGTCTTAGCGAGGGGCTTGGCGGCCGAAATCGATCGGATCTCGACGAGACCCGCCGCCGCCAGCGCGGCCAGTGCGCGCGTAAACTCACCGCGCGACATTGGTGCGAGACGCTGCAGGCTCGCGACCGTGCTGGTGCCGTCCACGCGGGAAAGCAGGTACCCCTCCTGGGGCGTCAGGTGAAGCTGCTGGTACAGCAGCAGGGCGTCCTGCGCCGTCCACACGAAACCGTCTCCGCCGATCAGCCTCCAGAGCAGATCTCCATCCGGAACGGCCCGCACGGCGGCGGCGAGCAGCGAACCGGTGGTCATCCCCAGCGAAACGGCGTCCATCGGCAGCTTCTCGCCCTCGAAGAACACGAAGTCGCCGGACTCCAGCAACATGCGGGAGACGATAGTGACGGAGAGCGCCTCCAGCTCCTTCGTCAGAGCCTCTGCGGTGAGCAGGCCTTCCTGCCCTAGAAACGTACCGAAGCGGATGCCGTCGGGCTGGCGCAGCAACGTGATCGCCATGCGATGCTCCTCGAGGACGCCTCTGCTGACAAGCCACTTCCCCAGTTTTTCGTCCTCGACCTCGGAAGCCACCGCGCGTGCCTGGCCCGCCTCGAACCAAAGGTGGCGGATGCCGTCCCCGATGATGGCATCCAGACGCCCGACCGCGAGGCGGCGGACGTATCCCCGTAGGAGTGGCGGCAAACCGCCGCCTTCGAACCGGCCCTCACGTTGTAGCTCTGCTGGCATCTCGTGCGATTCTAACTGTTTCTCAGCAGGTGCTCAAGGCGTACTGCCCTCGACCCGGACAACGTGGGGTGGGAACCCCCGCGAGGTCACGGTTGGGGGCAGGTGCGAGATGACATCCTCGGCCGTCTCCTTGCTGGGGAAATGGCCCCAGATAAGGCGGTAGCATTGCGACTCACCGCGGCCGAACGGGACCACGCGGAAGTTCAGCTTGTCCTGTTCCTGACGACGGTAGAGGCGCTCCATCTCCGCGGGCTGGCACCCGCCGTCCACAGCGACGGCCCATGGCCCGCCGCCGCCGACCAGCGGGGCGCTCTCCCACGGACGGATCACGACGACGGCAACGATTGCTCCAACCAGGACCAAGACCAGCAGGACCCACGGCCAGAGCCTTCGGCGCGGCGCCACGCCGAAGCGCGGGGCCTGCGCCGTGTTCAGCGGGATCTCGGCGATTCTTACGACCGCTTCGACGAGCCCCGCCGCCGTCGCGGCCGCGAGCAGCCGGAGGGCCACCTCCCTGCCGTGAGGTGACGGGTCGGCTATCTCCTGGGCCGTGCGCTGATCGTTGACCTTCGCCAGGATCGCCATCCCCTCGTCCGTGAGGCCGAGTGCGCCGACACGCTTCGGGAAGTCCGGCAACCGACGGAGGATCAGCGCGGGATTCGCCAGGAAAGCACTCGCGATCTGTTCGCCGCCTTGTCCCAGCACCAACTCCATGACGAGGTGCGGGTACGAGATCGTGAGACCATGAGGTTCGTACCGGAGAGCCGTCTCGAAGCTCACCTCGGCATCCGGCGCGGTGAAGAACTCCCTCAGCTTCTCGGCGACAGCACGTTTAACGACGGCATTTGCTTCGGCCTGAGAGACCTGACCGGAGTTCACCGCCGATGCCGCCTCGGTGAACCACTCGCCTCCGCTCGTCAGGCCGAACGCCGCAGCGAGTCGCTCGTTGTCATCGCCCTCAACGGCGACGATCTGCAGACCCGTGACGACGAGCACCAGCTCACCCTGGCCCCAGCGCAGATGCGCCGAACCCTTGCTCTTCCTCCCGACCCACAGAGCCAGCTGGCCCGCTGCAGACGTACGTCCCATGCACGCAACACTAGCGAAACTCAGTCCAGTCGTCAAAGGGTACGTCGCAGGAGGTCAAAGGCAAAGAGGTCTAATCCCTTCATGTCTAATCCCTTCACTCATCCACCCTCCAGCGATTGTGGCCTCGCGAGTTATGTCCGAGGAACCGGTCCTAGCCGCACCGCGTGCTGCGCCAGACGGTAGAAGAGCTTGCCATGGGACGTTGAGGTGCGTCGGTTGAATTTGACCGTGAATTCGTTGAGGTCGTCGTCCAAGTGGTCGTGCCCGATCGCCCCCTGGTGCGTCCCGAGTAGCCATCATTGAAGGAATGACGTAACCCAGTGCACGCGAAGCAAGAGGGTGCTCGCCGTCGCAGTGCGACACCTCAGGGTCAAATGTCAAAGGTCGCCTGGAGGACACAACACCAAGAACCGAGGGCCATCGCAGGGCATTGCCTCCCGTTTGGCCTTTCCCATTTTACGTTTGACCTTGCTTGTCACATCGGGAACGTCCGAATCTGCGAACCCGGGAACGTTCGAACGGCCTCAGACCATGCGGAGCAGGTGCCCCATCTTGTTCTTTTTGGCCTCGAGGTACTTACGGGTGTGTTCTGTGGGTGGGACCTCGAGCGGAACTCTCTCCACGATCTCGAGGCCGTAGCCCTCGAGCGCGACGTACTTGGACGGGTTGTTGGTCATCAGCCGCATGCGACGCACGCCGAGATCGCGCAGAATCTGGGCGCCGACGCCGTAGTCGCGCTGGTCGGCAGGGAACCCCAGCTTCTCGTTCGCTTCCACCGTGTCCGCCCCCTGGTCCTGGAGCTCGTAGGCGCGGAGCTTGTTCGCGAGGCCGATCCCCCGGCCCTCCTGGAGCAAGTAGAGCAGCACCCCGTGGTGCGCGGCGGCGATCCGCTCGAGCGCCGTCTCGAGCTGAGCGCCGCAGTCGCAGCGGGCCGACGCGAACACGTCACCCGTGAGGCACTGCGAGTGCACCCGCACAAGGACAGGCTCCTTCGGGTCAATCTCGCCCATCACGAGCGCGACGTGCTCCTCGCCCGTGACCGGAGAGTGGTACGCATACGCTCGGAACTCGCCGTAGCGGGTCGGCAGCGACGGCGCCGCGACCCTCTCGACGATCCGCTCGTTGTGCATGCGGTAGGCGATCAGGTCGCGTACCGTGACGATCTTCAGCGAGTGCTCGCGTGCGAACCCCAGAAGGCGTGGAAGACGGGCCATCGACCCGTCCGTGTCCATAATCTCGCAGATCGCGGCCGCAGGGTAAAGACCCGCAAGGCGGGCGAGGTCCACAGAGGCCTCGGTGTGCCCGGTGCGCTTCAGCACTCCTCCGTTTCTCGCCCTGAGCGGAAAGGTGTGCCCTGGCCGGAGCAGGTCTTGCGGCTTGGTGGCGGGGTCGATGGCTGCCTGAACGGTGGCGGCCCGGTCGGCTGCCGAGATCCCGGTGGTGACTCGGCCACGGGCTTCGATCGACACGCAGAAGGCTGTCTGATGTGGCGAGGTGTTGTGCTCGACCATGGGTGGAAGCTGCAGCTCCTCGCATCGTTGCTCCGTGAGCGCGAGACAGACCAGCCCGCGAGCGTGGGTCACCATGAAGTTGACGGTTTCCGCCGTCACCATCTCCGCAGGCAGCGTCAGATCGCCCTCGTTCTCGCGGTCCTCGTCGTCCACGATGATGACGAAGCGGCCGCGGCGGAAATCCGCCGCGGCCTCCTCGATGCTCGCGAATCCGTCTCTGGTCACGTCCGCCATCTTACTTCGGCGGCGCGGCAGGCGCCGGCGCGGCCGCTACCGGCTCGTCCTTCACCACCGTGAACGGAATCTTCTGCGTGCGCTGGACGCCGGTCTTGGCATCCCGCAACGTCACCTCGAGCTCGAAGTCCATCCCTCGGTGGAACCCCGAGAGCGGAAGCTGCTGGCCGAATGCCCAGATTTCGCCGGTGATCTTGATGCCGGGCACCCCCTGGAACGCCTGTTCGTCGTGCTTCTTCCCTCCGGAGTAAAGCGCAACCTTCAGTTCGACCGCCGGCTCGCCCTTTTCGTCCAGGCTCGGCCTCACCACATATGCCCCATAGGTAATGTTGTCTTCCTGCTTGTACTTGTTGTCCAGGCGCGGGATCATCTGCATTGCGCCGAGGTGGAAGGCATCGCCCAGGTGGGCCTGTCCCGACTGCCGGATGTCCGCGCTCCAGATGATCGGCGAGATGTAGGGGCCATCCGCCGGCGCCGGCTCATTCTTCGCCTCTGCGGTAGTGATGGCGATCGGACCGACATCGTTGGACAGCGCCAGGTCCACCTTCCAGTCGCCTGCTTCGACCGGGAGGGAGAACTCGTACGCCCGGCCGCCCGGGACGCTCAACGGGGTCACGGGAGCCGCGAAGCTGCCGACCACGTCGCCCCCTTCCGTCTTACGCACGCGACCGATCGCCTGGGTTGCGGGCGTGACGGAGTCGGGAAGCTGCAGCCAGACCCAGATCGGGTGCGAGGACTCGCCGCGCACGCCCGAAGCGGTCAGGATCGCGGCGCCCTGTTGCGGCCACGGGCGCGGTTGCGTGTCGAAGACGGCCTGCTGCGCCGTTGTCGCGGCCTTGGTCCCCGGCAGCAGACCCATGCGCGGGACTTCCGTAAGCTTGGGGTTCTTGAGCAGTTCGTCGACCCGGGCGGCGAGCAGTTTCAGCGACTGCTTGTTGCGCATGTCGATGCGGTCGAGCAGAAAGTCGCCCGTTCCCGTCCTGGTCTCGGTGAAGACGAAGAGGATCGCGTCGGTCTTCTTCGCCGGCGGCTTCCCGTCCTTCGTGTAAATCCAGATCTGGGTCGCGCCGCGCTCGACGAGCGAGGGCCGGTTCCCTTCCTCGTCCGCCGCGCCAGCTGCGACGTTCTGTAGGCTCAAGGGCTTGCCCATGAGGATGAGGACCTTGCCCCGGTCCGACATGCTGCCCTTGAGCTTCTCCGCCGAGAACATCTTGTCCGCAGCGGTCACTCGGAGGTCGAAGTCCTGCTTGAACTCGTTCTCAACCGTATTGAGGTCCGGGTCGCGCTTGGCCCAGAACAGCTCGATCCACGCCTGCGCCTCGGAGTCGCTCTTGAGCTGGGCGAAGGCCTTCTTCTCGTTGTCGGTCATCACGAACCCGGCGGGCCCGTTCGGAAAGTCCTTGAATGTCTGCGAGAGCTGCGCACCTGCGACGGAGGCTAACAATCCAGCCGCCAACGCAAAGGGGACAAAAGCACGGCGCATGACTTTTTCCTCTTTTCCACCCCGCGGGTCGCGCCGCCGGGCGCCATATATTACACCCCTTGTGCAGCGGAGGAACTTGGGAAGGAAGCAGCTGACAGTTCTCCCCCACCCAACCGCACAGCTCACAGCTGACAGCCAACAGTCCACCTGCCCGCCCAAACGCCATCCCAGGGCGAGAGCTTGGCTGTTGGCCAGGTGCGTCTGACTGTCAACTCTCAACTGTGAGCTGTTTGCTGTCGGCTGTAGTTCAGAACGGGTTCCCGAAGGAGAGGAAGAGTTCGCCGGGTGGTTCCTTCACGATTGTCCCGTCCCACGCTACAAAGCTCTTTCTGTCAAGCTTCCACCCGTACTCGAGACGCAACGGCCCGATAGGGGTGTCGACGCGCAAGCCCAGACCGGCTCCCCAGCGCATCGCACCGACGTTCACGTCGCGCCAGGCCTGCCAGACGTTTCCCCCGTCCACGAAGAGGTCCCCTCCAACGGGCCCGTAGACCGGGAATCGCCACTCGGTGCTGGCGAGCAGCAGCCCCGCTCCACCTGTTGCCACCAGGGTGCACCCTGGAGTCGAGCTATTCGACGACTGCTGGCATTCAAGCGTCTGGCCCGGTATCCCGAGCAGGTCGGTAGAGAAAGCCCGCTGAGAGACGCGACCACCAGCGAAGAACCTCTCGTTGATCGGGATCTCCAGGTTGTCGGGAACCCCGGTCACGCTGGTGCGAGGCTGAATCGCCCCCCCGCGGACCGTCACGGCCAGTACCCCGCCTTGCGCCGGAGCAAACGCCGACGCCGACGCCATGACTTTGTTGAACGCCGCGTCGGCCTGGAGCATCTTGAAGGCGCTCTGCCACGAAAACGACAGGTAGACGCCGCGATGGGGGGAGAAGATGTCGTCCCTCGTATCCCACTCAATGCTCGGGGTGATCGAGGCGATCTCGTCACGCTGCTGCTCCCTCTCGAGCTGGCTGAGGATGTCGGGAGGTGCCGTGGGGTTGACGATCAGGTACTCGTAGCGAAGGATGGTGCGGAAAGGCCTCCTGAAATGGTCGCCGAACTCGATCCACATCCCGCGTTGGAGCACGTCGTAGCCCGTATAATAGTCCTGGCTGCGGTACACCGACACCCAGGTTGGAATGCCCAGTAAGCTGAGCCGTTCGGGCTCTCGGTACGTTGCTTGGATCCTCCTCTCGAGGCTCGAGAGGCGCAGATCGAGCGAGAGGCTGCGGGCTGTTCCGAATAGGCTGAGCTCGGACCATGTCACGGACACCCGCGTCTTCTGCTCGGTGTCGTAGCCGACACCGTACGACAGCGCCTGGCTCGGCCCCTCTTTGAGGTCGAGGACGAGACCTCGACGTGGGCCCGAGTCCTGGCCGGGGATCGGGTGCAGGTCGACCCTCTCGAAGATCCCGAGCCCGAGCAGCCTTCTCTGAGCCGCTAGCTGGGCCTCGGGCCCTGCGATCTGCCCCGCCTTGATGCCGGCGACCGTGTCGACAACCCCCCGACGGGTCTTGACGAGACCCGCGACGACAACCCGCCCGATAACCGACGGGGCGCCCGGCTCGGCGACCAGCTTGACCGAGCAGCGCTCCGGCCCGCAATCGTGTGACGCCGTGACCGTCGCATCCGCGTACCCCGTCTCCTGGATGGCGGACTCGAGGGCGAGTCGCGCCTGTTCTTCGGCGCGATCGCTCCATGGCCCGCCGAGGACCAACGACCTTCGAGGCTGCTTCAAGCTCGGGGGGACTCCCTCGATCTCGAGCCGGTCGACGGTGCGCCGAGTCCCCTCTTCGATCGCGAACTCGATCTCGACCCCACCTGGCCCAGGGACGATCCGGGCGTCCGCGACCTTTGCATCGGCGAGGCCGGCATCGCGCAGGATTCCGAGAAGCGACGAGGCGTCGGCGGCCAGCGTCTCCTCGTCCATCGACTCGCCGCCCCAGCGCCAGTAGTGGCCCGGACGCGCACCGATCTTTTCTCGCATCTGCCTCTCGGGGAGCGTGTGCGCGCCGGGAAACCGGACTCCCAGGATGGGTGTGAGCGGTCCCGGATTGACCGTCAGGGTCAGTACCCTGCCATCGCCGTCGTCCGTCACGCTGCCATCGACCTTGGCGAGCAATCTGCCCTGCTGCTGAAGGTAGATCCTCAGGTGTGTCACAACCGAGTCAAGGGCAGCCTCGCTGAAAGTCTCTTCGCCGCGCACGAACGGCAGCGCCTCGACCTCGACGGATTTGGTCCGTTTGAGACCTTGGAGGCGGAGAGTCCAGTGCGGGCCCCGCTGCACCGCGAAACCGACCGACGCGCCCGCGGGACCCTCGCGCACCTCCGGCGAATCGACTTCGACCCCCCAGAACCCACGCCGCCTCAAGAACTCGGTCAGGCCACGCGTTGCCCCTTCCAGGTCCTGTGCAGTCAGGTTCCGCCCAGGTTTCAGCTTGCAGACCTCCCAGAGCTTCTCAGTCGCCACGTCCGCACCCGGGGCTGAAAGCTCCCGAATCGTGAGAGGGGCACCCAGGTGCACATGCAGGAGCACCGCCACGGATGCATTCTCCCGTTCGAACTCGAGGTCGGGCTCGAGCGTGGCGCGAGGATAGCCGCGCTCGCGCAGTAGCTGTCGGGCACGTTCGAGGGCCGCCTCGAAGGAACCCATGCTTAGCGGCACGTTCTTCGACAGCGCAAGCGCGGCCAACACCTTCTTTGCCTCGCCCTTGGAGACTCCGAGGATCTCCACCGCGCGGACGCGCGAGGCTGGTTGGACGCGCACATGGATGAGCGCACCGGCCGCAGTGCTGTCGACGTCCACCACAGCGTCCTCGACTTCGCCCGTTGCGAGAAGTGCTTCCACGCCCGCTCGAATCTCGGCGCGCGACAACACGTTTCCTTCGGTGACCCCGAAGACGCCGCGAAGGCGATCCGCGTCCGCCATACCGGGAGCGTCAATCACAACCTGGGCGATCGGTACCGTCCCCCAGCCGAGCACGGCGGCCGCGATCACGCTCAGTAGCGGTGTTGCCACTTCACCTCCAGCGAGTACGAGCCGTCCTGCTCACGGTTGGCCTCCAGATAGACACCTTGCGCGAGGCGCCAACGACTGGTGACGACCTCTTCGCTGTTCGCCGCCAGGTTCGTGGACATTGTCACGTTCCAGTCCCTGTTCATCTGTTTGACGACCGTGAGACGGGCCGCCGGGTTGCCCGTCTGTGTGGCCGCAAATGGGTCGACCCGCATCTGGTCCACGTCGAGAAGCGTCCGGGCGCGGTTGGTCACGACACCAGTGAGCTGGTCGGTCAGGAACGACGAGGCGACGGCGCCCGCACCTCCCTGGCCGGCGGCGTCCGCTTTTCGACCCGTCGAGATCAGGGAGATCACGTCCATCTCGGGCAGCGGCGGGTTCGATGTAAAGGTCGGCGTCAAACGGTCCAACGTGCCGCTGAGCCCCACTGTCACCTCGAAGGTCTGCACGATGGTGCGGGCAAGGATGTTCAGACGCGGCTCGACGCGATCCGGGTTCGTGAACGTGACCGTGCCCCGGTCAAGCTCGTAGCGGTTGCCGGCGAACTCGAGCTCGCCCCCGGGCAGGGCTTCGAGGCGTCCCAGGACACCGTACCGCGCGGTCGTGCCTACGACCCGAAGCTCACCTTTGGCCGTCAGCCTGGCGAGCGGCGTGTCGACCTCGAGCGTGCTCGGGACGTCGACCATTAGGTTGAGAACCATCGGCGTGCCGTCCGCGGCGCGCAAGCGTTCCGGTGTTCGGATCTGCTCGAGTACCAGCTTCTGGAGGTCGAGGTTCCGGCGAAACATCGTGTGCTTCAGCGATGCCTTCCCGGAAAGTGACAGGCTCTGCAGCCCTCCCACCAATCGCACGTCCCCGGTCAGGATCGGCGTCAGGCCGGTGATGAGCGGCCAGTGGACGGCGTCGAGACGCATCTCCAGGTCGAGACTGAACTGGGGACTCAGGTAGATCCGGCCGTCGCAAACCCCCGAGCCGCCCAGAATCGAGAAGGTGAGGCCATCGAACTTGATGGCCTCCGGGATGAACTCGAGGGTTCCGCTGATCCTAGTCACCGCCTCGGCCAAACCCGGCACGCGGAGGGAGCCGTCGGACACGCGCGCCGTGCCCTCGAACCTCGGAGCGGAATCAGTCCCGGAGATCTCGCCCATCAACTCGACCCGGCCAGAGGGCCTGGAGTCGCGCCATACCAACCCGAGCAGCGCCGCCGGCAACTCGCCCGACACGTTGCCGGAAAGCGCCCCGTCGCTGCTCCGGGCCGCCCTGGCAAACAGGTTCGACCTCTTTCCCGTCACCATCAATCCGTCGAGCTTAATGGCCCCGCCGTCGACCACGAAGTGCGCCGGCTCCGCAAGCGTCGCCTGCTCACCCTCCACGGAGACGATGAGCTCGTTCACCACGCCGTCGATGTGCGCGGGCCGGGGAGGAGCCAGTCGGACCTCTGCCTCCCCCGACATCCGCCCATCGACCGGCAGCTCGGCACCGGCAAGATCTTGAGCCAGGAGTCGCCAGGACTCGACCTCGTAGTCGAGTTTCCCTCGGAACTCGCCCTTCTCGCGGCGAAGGTCGCCGGCGAGCCTCCACACATGGGGTCGCTCCACCTCGAGGCGGACGCCCTGGGCGTCCAACTCCACCAGGCCACGGGCGCCCTTGGCGCTTGCAACCTCTAGCCTGCCGGCCGGGCTATCGAAGGGGAAGGCGCCATGGAGCGTACAGTCGAGGGAGCCTCCGGCCATTCGGGCAAGCGGCGGAGAGATTGCATCCAGGCCGAACCCCGAGAGCGACGCGTCGACCACCGCCTCCCGCTTGGCCAGGTCCACCTCGGCGGACGCGACGAAGGGGCCGACGGCGATCTTGGAGACGCTCACGATCCTGTCGGCGAGCCGGACGTGGCCGGTCCCGTCGCCGAACGGCACGCCGGCCACTGCCACGCCGACGAGGCGCAGCTCCGCCTCGGCGCTTGGGGCATCGAGGCTGCCGCCGACCTTCCCGTTGAACGTGACCCGACCTGCCAACGGTGCGTGCACGCCTCCCCACGCGACCATCCGTGCCAGGGGCACACCCTGGCCGGAAAGCTCAACCTCGAGCTCGCCGCCTTCCCCGTAGCGCAACTCCCCGCGGCCGGTGACGCGGCCGGCACCGACGTAGATCACGCCGGGGTCGACGGTCAGGACACCCTGTCCCACCCGGAAGGTAGCCTCGATGCCATCGGCGTTGATGGGACCGAACGCCACTGGCGCGAGGGCGACGTTGCCCTCCACCGTCAGGTCACGAAACGGCCCTGAGAGCCCGATGTCGATCGCGGCTTCGCCGGTCAGCTGGGGGGGAATGACCTCGGTTCCGACCCACCCGCGCAGGAGCCTGGCGATGCCGGTCACAGGGAGCTTCTCGCCCTGGATCTTCCACCTCGGCATCCAGCTCCCGAGCGCGAGCTTCCCGTCCCAGCGCACTGGCGCGCCGGCCAGCGTGGTGTTCTTCGCGGAGATCTGGAGCGCACCATCGTGCGAAAGCGAGAGAACGACCCTGCCGGCAACGGGAACGTCGCCGCTGCCCGGCTGCAAGTCCGCGATGCCGGTACCGTACCCGGCCTTGAACGCGCCACCTTCCCAGGTCACCTCGGCGCTCACCCGCGAACGCGCCGAGAGGCCGGCGTCCGGCGAGCCGAGTTCGCCCAGGAACCGGCCGAGGTCGACACCCTGGCCGCGGACTGCAACCCGGTGTCTCCACGGCGGGCCGAAGCTCCCGAGGCTGTACGAGCCTTCGAGGTCGCCGCCGGCGAACGTCGCCTGCGAAATCGATCCCTCGAGCCCCTCCGGGGAGAGGTGAGCATCTCCGACGAGGTCCCCGAAATGGAGTCCTGCGATTTCGAGCTTGGGGCTCGATACGACCGCGTCGACGCGGAAGTCGACCACCTTCACCCCTGTCCTCACACTCCCCTTCCAGCGGAGATCCACAGGGCCGGCAAGGCCGGTACCGATCTTCAAGGTCCGGTCGAGGTCGCCGAGCTCGACACTCGTGGCGCCTTCTCCGGTCACTCCGTTCACGGTCGAGCTGCCGTGCGCGTCCACGGTCCAGCCTGTCCCGCGGCCGCGCAGCCGCCCGATCTCCCACCCCTGGTCGGTCTTCCGGCCCCACGCCATCAGCGAACCCGAGATCGGTTCGAGTTCCGGGACCTCGACCGTCAGCGAGCCGATGCTGACCACTGCAGAGCTGATCGGCTGGCGCCGGGTGCCATTCCAGCGCGCCTCCACGTTGGCTGCCCTGAGCACGACTCCACCCGGCAGTGCGATTTTCCTGACCTCGAGGTCCTGAACTTCGAGCTGCCGCACGAGAATCCGGATCCAACCGCCTCCGGTGCTTCCCTGCGAGGCGGGCGGCCCCTCGAGGTCCACCACGACGCCCCTGAGCCGAAGCTGGTCGATCCCGATCTCCCGGTTGACGAGAAAGACGTCGCCGACAAGCACCTCGGCCACGGCCACCTGGACCAGTGGAGCCTTCGGCGGGCCGACCACAAGCCCTCGAACGACCAGGCGGATGGGGACGAGAGAGACCTGGACGTCCGCGACCTGGACGGGCAGTCCGGCAGCAGCAGTGATCTTCTCCGCGACCTTGCGGGCGAGCCACGCGCGCGAGCTCGGCAGGTCCATCACCCACAGCGCAGCCGCCACTGCAGCCACCCAGAGTGCAACAGCGAGCAACAGCCCGATGGTGGTTCGGGTCAGGTGAGGGCGGCGGTGGGGCAACTCACCCTTCCCGTTCGCCCCACTTCAGCTTCTGGTGCAGGATCGAAAAGAAGCCGGCCATCGGACCGCGGATCAGCGACAGAGGCTCGGCGGCCTTCCCGACCTCGACGCGGTCCCCGGCCCCGATCGGCAGGCCGTGCTGGCCGTCGAGGGTGAGGTAAACCTCCTCGTCGCCGGCGCCTACCCAGACCCGGAGGCGCCACTCGAGGGGGACGACCAGCGGCCGGTTGGTCAGTGTGTGCGAGCAGATCGGCGTGATCAGCATCGCGGACAGCGCGGGGTGGACGATGGGCCCTCCTGCCGAGAGGTTGTAGGCGGTCGAGCCGGTCGGTGTGGCGATGATCAGCCCGTCGGCGTGGTACCGCGAGAGGAACTCGCCGTTAACCTCGACGTTGATCGTCAGGATGCGCGCCAGTGCCGCCTTGTTGATGACCACGTCGTTGAGGACCAGGAACTGCTGCCGCCCGGCTCCGTCGCCCACAACCACCTCGAGGCGATCGCGCCGCTCGACCGCCACGTTCCCAGCGAGCAGCTGATCGAGGAAGGCGAACGCCTGTTCCTGGTTGTGCTCGGTCAGGAAGCCGAGAGTTCCCATGTTGATACCGGCTACCGGCGTCGAAGCGGGGCACCCCCGTGCGACCGAGAGAAACGTGCCGTCGCCGCCGAGCACCACGACCGCGTCCACGTGCCGCCCGAGCTCGGCCCGCACCGGCCCTGCAACGACCCCGAGAACACCGGCCGACTCGACGTCGGCAACGCCCTCCACGCCGCAGCGGGCGATCTCGGCGAGCATCCTCCTTCCTAGAGCGATAGCATCGGGGCTCGACAGCTTGACTGCCAGACCCACCCGCCGGGGAGCAACTTGAGCATCGCCAACCCGCATCAGCTCATTCTAGCCTGGACTGTTCGCGCGCGTCGCGCTGCGTGCTCGCATGTGGTGGGCTGGCCTCGCCGTCACTCTTTGGAAGCGGAAAGGAGACGCGTGACTTCCCCGGGTTCGGGAAATCGCCCGGTCTCGTGTTTGGAGAAGACCTTCCGACCATCGACCGCCACGTCAAAGACCCCGCCAGAACCCCTGATCAGCGCGGTCTCGGCCTTGAAAGACCGTTTCAGCTCGGCCGCCAGACCGGCGGCCCGTGGCTCGTAATTTCAAACAACGCAGTAGGTGATCTCGATTTTCATTGCATCCTCCCGCCCGCCCTAGGAGCCTGCGTTCTTCCGAACGATCGCCCAAGCACGGACATTTCAAAACCCATAAGAGCCGCCGAAACGAGGCACGCGAGTCCGGCTCCGGCCGCGGTCCATGGTGCGCCCACCTGCTCTGCCACCCATCCCGCAACGAAGCCGCCGATAGGCGAGAGCCCGCTGAACAGCCAGATGTATAGGGACACCACCCGGCCGCGCATGTGGGGCGGCGCGGTCGTCTGCAGGAAGCCGTTGGTGGTCGAGAGCTGGATCGCGATACCGAACCCGATCACTACCATCCACGCGGACGCGAGCGGCAGCCAGCGCGTGCCTGACAGGGCCATCAGGCCGATACCGAGTGCGCCCTGCCCCGCCGCCATGATCACGGTGGTGTGGCGACCTCCGCGTCGGACAGCAGTACCCAGTGCGCCGAACACCGCACCGAACCCACCGCTCGACATCAGCAGACCGAAACCCCGTACGCCGCCGTGCAGCACGTCGCGGGCGAACACCGGCAGGAGTGTGGTGTACGCCAGCCCAAAAGCGGAGGTAACGGCGATCGCGGCGAGCATCATGCAAACCTGTCGGTTGCCCCACGCATAGCCCAGGCCCTCGGCCAACTCGGCCCGCAGCGAGCCCTTCGCCGGTCGGGGCGACTCCGGGATCCGAATCGTCAGCAACGCCACCAGAACCGCTAGGTAACTGACGGCGTTGACCGCGAAGCACACCCCCTCGCCCCAAACCGCCACCAGCACCCCGGCCAGCGCCGGCCCGACCATTCGCGCCGCGTTGAACGCTGAGGAGTTCAACGAGACGGCGCTCTGCAGGTCCTCGACGCCGACGATGTCCACCTGAAGGGTCTGGCGTGCCGGGGAATCCAGCGTGTCGACGATACCCTGAAAGAGAGCGAGCATCAGGACGTGCCACACCCTGATGACACCGGTCAGCGTAAGCGTCGCCAGCAGGCTGGCCTGGACGAGGGAGACCGACTGGGTCGCGAGCACGAGCAGGCGCCGTGGGAGTCGATCCGTCAGCACGCCCGCGATCGGCGCGCCGACGAGCGCCGGCCCGAACCGGGCCACCGAGAGATAACCCAGCATCAACGGCGAGTTCGTGAGGCGATAGATCAGCCATGCCTGAGCGGTGGTCTGCATCCAGGTGCCGTTGACCGAGAGCCACTGCCCGATCCAGAACATCCGGAAGTGCCGGTGCCGCAGCGCACGGAATGCGTGACTTAGGCGCGAAGCAAGCTGCCCCATCGCGCCCCAAAGTAGCAGAATCGCCACCCGAAGCCGTTCGAAAGTCCGGAGATTTGAACGTTCAGAGGTTCAGGGGCAGCAGAGGGGCAGACGTGCTGAGGAGCAGAGGAGCGACGACACAAAGGGCGCAGTCTCTACCTCCCCCACCCCTCTGTTCCTCCGCCTTTCTCCTGTCGTTGAACTTGCGAACGTTCGAACGCGTGAACCTTCGAACGGCTTTCTTGCTCCTCTGCCCCTCTGCTCCCCCGCTCCTCTGCCGTCGTCGCAGTCTCAGCGGTGAGGGGGCAGCTTTTGCAGCAGGCCGGCGCGCCGCAGCGAGTCCAGATCCGGGTCCAACGCGAGGTCCAACCGATCGGCGCCGTACTGGTCGCGAGCCCGCAGCAGCCACTCGTACGCTTGCCGCGTGTCGCCGAGCAGGGCCCAGCTTGCGGCGATGTTGTAGGCGAGGGTGCCCACCGCCGGGACACCTCCCGCGCGCCACAGGCTCGCCGCACGCTCGAGGGCATCGCGCGCACAGCCAACATCACCGAGACCGCCACAGGCATGCGCGAGGGCCAGGAACACCTCGGGATCGCTGCACTCGGCGGCCGCAAGCGTGCCGAGGGCAGTGCGGGCCTCGGCGAAGCGCCCGAGTCCTGTCAGAGCCTCGGCGTGGGCCAGTTTGAGGCCCGCGTCGGCCGGCTTCTTGGTGAGCCCACGTTCGGCTTCAGCCAGCGCCGCCAGCCACTGCCGCCCTTGCTCGTCTCCCCACCGCAGCAGCGAAGCCCAGTACTGCGCCTTCTGGTGGACCAGCAGCGGGTCGGTGCTCGCGAAGTCGAGGTACTTCCGGATCGCGCGCTGGAGCGCCTCACGCGCCATCGCCTGCTGCCCGGACTGCTGGAGCGCCATCGCCGCGTAGAGCGGGTACTTGTAGCGCGTCGGAAAGCGCGCTTCGCCCTCCACCGCCGTCTTCAGCACGTCGTTCGGCTTCCCGGCGAGGAGCTGACTGAACGCCAGCTCCTCCCGGGTCGGGCTCCAGTCCGGCCGCCAGCCGGATCGCAGCAGCTTCTCGAAGAGCGGGATCGCCTCCGCCGGCCGATCCTCGAAGCGGTACGCCTGCCCGGCCCGGTACGTGAGTTCGCCGCTCTGTGGGAAGAACGCGCGGGCGCGTTCGAGCGCCTCGAGACGGCGCTGGCTGTCCTCCGAGAGCATCGCCGACACCTCCTCGATCACCACGGCCTCGGCCTCGTCCGGGTGCGGCACGAGCTTGCGTGCGGCCTCCAGTTCGCCCGCCCAATCGGTGAACCGGCCGGTCGCCTTGGCGTTGAGCGCGAGGTAGAGGTGCGCCGGCCAGAACCCCGGATCAGCTGTGAGCGCCCGCTCGAAAGCCTGCCTGGCCTCGGGCTGACGGGTCCGCGCCGCGAACTGAAGCCCGTCGCGGAAAGCGTCGGCGGCAGACAGGCTCTTCGTCCTTCGCGCCAGGAAGCCGTGCAGCGGGTCCACCGCCTCCAGCTCCCGGCATACCTGCTCGCGTTCGAGCGCCGAAGCGAGAACTCCGGCCGCCTCGGCCACCTGATCGTTGCCGCCCGCGCCGCCGAGCGGCGCCTCCCGGATCTCGAGCACGGCGCCGGTCGCCGAATCGAGAAGTGTGAACCGAGCCTCGCTGCCGCCCGCCCTGCCTTCGATGACGCTGCGGACACGCAGATCGGCGTCGCCCGTCTGCACCACCTTCAACGCCTTGCGCGCCGCGGCTGCCCGCTCAAGCTCGGCATCCAAACGCAACTCGAGATCGCCAGCGGGCGCCGAAGAGCCTCGGTGCACGGGCTCCAGCACGACCAGCAACACGGGCGCCGCCACGGGTCGAGGGCGTGCCGCCGGGTGCGCCCACCACACCAGCAGCGCCGCCACCGCCGCTGTCACGACCACCGCTGCGGCTGCGGCATCGCGCCGCGGGACTCGACGCGGGATCATGCGTGTGACGGATGTCGAGACGTCGAGCGCGCGGCTGATTTCGTCGAGCGTCGGCCGCCGCGAGCGGCTGGTCTCGAGGCACGAAGCCAGGAGCGAACGCACACCGGACGGCGTCTCAGAGGGGAGCAGGTCGAGATCGGCGTGGCCCGAGAGCACCCTGGTCATGATGTCCGGTACCGTCGGTCCGTCGAACGTCCGCTTGCCAGAGAGCATCTCCGCCACGCAGCAACCGAACGCCCAGATGTCGCAGCGCTCGTCGCACTCCTCGCCCCGCACCTGCTCCGGCGACATGTAGGCGGCCGTCCCGACGACCGATCCGGAGTCCGCCTGGTTGGCGGTGACGTCCACGTCGTCCGGCGGCCTACGGTCGGGGCGGAAGCGCGCCAGCCCGAAGTCGAGGACCTTCGCCTCGCCGGCGCCGGTGAGCATGATGTTGCCGGGTTTGAGGTCGCGGTGGATCACTCCGCGCGCGTGCGCCGCCTCGAGCCCGCGCACGACCTGGCGAGCGACCGCCAGCGCCTCGCCGAGCGGAAGTGGGCCGGAACGCAGCCGCCGCGACAGCGATTCGCCCTCGACCAACTCCATGACCAGGAACCGGACCGGCGTCCTCGGCTCATCCCCGATGAACCCGCCCGGCCCGGGGTCCGGCACGGCCTCGCCGAGTTCGTAGATCTGCGCCACGTTCGGATGGTTGAGCGCCGCCAGCGCGCGCGCCTCGCGTTCGAAGCGCGCAACCCGATCGGGGTCGGCCGCCATGCCCTCGGGGAGCACCTTGAGTGCCACGTCCCGCCCCAGCCTGAGGTCGCGGGCGCGCCAAACCTCGCCCATTCCGCCCCTGCCGAGGACGGATACGAGCTCGAAGCGGGCGAGAAGGAGGCCGGGACGCAGCATGACTGCCTTGGATGATAGTTCGCGCCGCGCTGGCGGCCAAGAACGGCTGTGCGGATTCGGGCGGCAGAGGGGCAAGAGAGCAGAGGTGCAGAGGTGCA
>PMLC01000080.1 GCA_003158745.1 Acidobacteriota bacterium | reverse complement strand
TGCTCTAAGAATGTGCATCACGGACTAAGGAGGAAAGTATGTACTGGTACCAGTCGCAGTTCTTCGGGATGCATTTCTTCTGGTGGATGTTGTGGATCGTGTTCATCATCATCATCTTCGGATGGATGACCCCTGTCCCGCGCAGGACGGTGCGGCTGTACCGCGAGGACCCGCTTGCGATCCTCCGACGACGCTACGCAGCCGGTGAGATCACGACGGAAGAGTACGAAGAGCGAAAGGCCCGCATCCAGAAGGATCTGGGTAGTCCCAAACCCTGACCGTTCTCGCGAGATCACGTCGGCCACGATGGACTCGCGCGGCAGCCGGATCACGACCCGATACCCGCCTGCGCTCGGCGTACCCGCCGCAGCCGGGGAGCATTCTCGCCGCGGACCATGCTTTTAGGGGCCCGCAGGGCGGCGGGACATCTCGATTGGAGACCCCGCCTTCCAGATCGTTCCCAGGTATTGCATGAAGCCAGCTGTCGCAGGCTGAAAGGAGGCACTCGAAATGACCGAGGATCCGGCTTGTGGCTCGACCCTCGACAACAAATCCCGGTGCAAGAGCACGTATGCGGAGCAGATCTCCGTCTTCTGCGGCTCAAGCCGCAAGACGACTTTCGACACGGTGCCTCAACGCTGCGCGGTCCTTGCCGGGAAGAAGATCCAACGAGAAAGGTGGCCATGATGCACGGCGGATGGTTTGGGATGAGCGGGGCAGGGCTCTTTTGGCTATATCCTGTCCTGATTTCGGTCCTCGTGGTGGTTCTCGTCGCGTGGCTTCTTGGAAAGAGGGCCTCGCGGAGCGATCACTAGGCCGGTCAAATCGGGCGGGCACGCGCGGCGGAATCGCGGACGAGGGGATACCTCTCCCCCCCGGGGAGCGGCTCCGCATCAGGGCGGCGGGGGACCCCACAGGAAACCATCTCGCTCTACTCCGGATGGTACGGAGACCGGAAGACGTTAGCGACTGTGGTTCCTAGCATTGATTCGATTTGCAGCCCGGGGGAGACTGTCTGGGCGATCCGAAAAGCGGGAGGGTTGAGGCATGCAACATCCCATCGGACCCAAGGTCAGCGCGATTATCGGCAAGCTCGCGGAGCAAAACATCAAGCTGGACCGCATGCGAGATCGAATCGCGGTCGCCGTCGCCAGCGACCGGCCGGCCCACGACCCCGAGCGCCACATCGGCCCCTACGTGGCCGTGTCACGGCTTCACGGTGCTAGCGGCGCCGAGCTCGCGCAGCGCGTTGGCACCGCCCTTGGTTGGCCAGTGCTCGACCACGCGCTGGTCGACCTTGTGGCCGCGCACTTGCACGTAGATCCCCAAATGGTCGACCTTGTGGACGAGGGCGCGGCCAGCTGGGTGTCGGATGTCCTCAGCGAGCTCATGCCGGTCAAGGTGATCACCCGCGATACCTACACCCGCCAGTTGCGGTGCGTCATCCAATTGCTCGCGCTACAGGGTGACGTGGTTCTTCTGGGCCATGCGGTCCATCTCTTCCTGCCCCACGGGCGAGGGCTCAGCGTGGAGGTCGTGGCCTCGCTGGAGGACCGGGTCGCCCGTGTCCGCGCGCGAAGCAGCGTGGATGAAGCCGGAGCGCGGTCCGAAATCGAAAAAGCCGACCGGGCCCGCGCGCATCTTGTCTCGCGAACGTTCGACCGCGACGTCGCGGATCCTCAGTTGTACGACCTCATCGTCAACTCCTCCTGGATGCCGCTTGACCTGCTCGCCGATCTGGTAGTCACCGCGTGCCGCCGGCGGTTCCTCCGGCCCGGGGGACGCGCGGCAATGGCATCGGGCCTATAGCCTCGGGAGGACTAACGGGATCGATCGCAAACAAGGCGCCCAAGGGGGGGGAAGAGTCACGCCGCCACGGCGAAACCGAAGGTCCCACGGGGAGTGCCCGTTGAGGAACGAGGCGGGCTTCTGGCGCGCGGGCACTTGCCGGATCGCCGCGACCCCAAGAATAGGGTACCAATATACTTGACACACCCGCATTCTTGATTTTCCCGCCACATCGCCATTGTCCCCTTCCTCACCAAGGTCGGGTGAGGCGCAGGCGCGCCCGCCCCCGGCAATCGGAAGACAACCGTCCTGCTGCGATCACTTCCTGTTGCAGAAGGAACCGCGCTGAGCCTTTTGCGGGTGGCCTCACGTTGAGAAGTCAAGGGTAACGAGGTAAAATATAGTCGAGAGTTGGGGTTTCGCCTTCACAAGATGGCGAGTGCGGGCTTCACAAAGGGTCCGTCGGCATTGTGCCGCCGGAGGACAACCTCGGATGGTCGGGCCGCCATCCGGCTGATCGCCGGCGACGCGGTCATACCGCAGGGCCGGAACCGCAAGGGGAGCGCTCCCCTGCGGCGATTGTCCGGAGGGCATACATGTTCGAACCCCTTGGCAACACGGAGAAGAAGACCACAGGCCGCACCATGCGCATCATCTGGATCGTGATTGCCGTTGTGGCAGTAGTCCTCGTGGTGATCTCCTTTGCCTAGGCGTCGTCGCCGAGGCCGCAGAGAGATCCTTCGTTGATCATCGTGAAGTCCGGGCGGCGAGTGTCTTGGTGCATCCACGCCGAACGTCCGAGATTGTCGCGGGCTGCCGTCACGACCGGGGCTGCCCGTGGCGGAAACGCTCGCGTACCGAACTCGCAAGTCGCGACCCCCTGACGATCCACCGCTTGCCTTCTGGATGATATTCCGGTCGGGCGCCGTCGATCTCCTTGCCGAGTTCCACGTCGATCGAGGAGGACTTCGCGATGGCGAGCACCTGCGAGGGGTAGACGCTTCTGTGCCCGGTCATGAGGTAGCTGATCACGCACGCCACGGCGGCGTACGGTCCGAGCGCTGGCCCGAACATCTCGAGCGCCATGATCGCCGCGGCGATGGGGGTGTTGGCCGCGCCCGCCAGAACGGCAACCAGCCCGAGAGCGGCGAACGTCGGGGCGTGCAGCCCGAAGATCTGGGCGAACAGCGTCCCCGAGGTCGCCCCGACGAAGAAGATCGGCGTCACGATGCCGCCGCTGCCGCCGAAGTTGAGCGTGACCGAGGTGAAGACCGACTTGACGGCAAAAGCGTACCAGGGGACGGCACCACCGCCCAGCGCGGACTCGATGGTTTCGAGGCCAAGTCCAAGAAAACGCGGTCCGGTCAGGAAGGTCAGGCCCACGAGAATCGAGCCGCCGGTGAGAGCCTTGATAGCCGGCGACAGCGGGAGGGTGGTGGCGACCTTCTTCCCGAAATTCATCGCTTCCACCAGGACGAACGAACAGATCCCGAAGAACAGACCAGCAGCCGCAACCGTGATGAAAAACGCCTCGGAGAAGACGGGGACGAAGGGAACTGGGTGGCCGAAATACGTGATGCCGAGGGCCGAGGATACCTGGTAGGCGGTCACGCCGGCGATGAAGGAAGGCAGCAGCACCTCGTAGAGGATGCTGCCGACGAAAAGCACCTCGACACCGAAGATGGAGCCCGCGATCGGAGTGCCGAAGACCGAAGCGAAGCCCGCACTGATGCCGCAGATGACGAGCTTCTTACGATCGTGGTCGGAGACCTTGAGCAGATCCGCAAACGACGACGCCAGCCCGGCACCGATCTGCGCGCACGGGCCTTCCTTGCCCGCAGAGCCGCCGCACGCCAGGGTCACGACGGTCGCGACGAGCTTCACCGGGACGACCGCGGCCCTGATCCGGCCCGAGGCGACGTGCACCGCCTCGATCACCTTCTCCGTCCCGTGCCCCTCGGCATCGGGCGCCAGCTTCTTGATCAGGACCACGCTGATCAAGAGCGCCACCGGCAGGAGCACGAAGGAGTACGGGTGGCGGCCGGCCAGCGTGAGGCTCCACGCGAGCACCTTCAAGAAGACGGTCGTCGAGACCCCGACGATGGCGCCTGTCAGCGTGGCGAGCACGAACCACTTCACAACGCTCGCGAAAAGCACGGACCCCTCGGTCAGCGTCTGCCTCACGCTGCGAACTCTACTCCATCGTGTCGTGGAGGCATTGCCCCCAATGCTCCGCTCGCGGGACGAGCACCGGCGTCGTGGGAATCAGAAACGGGGAAGGTCCAGTGCATCCGACTGCGCCCGAGAAACGCTTCGGCTTGATCGCATTTCCACCGGTTCGTGCTCGGTGAGCAGGGCCGGCGCACGATCGTGATGGTTGGAGAGGAGGTCGACAGGTGTCTTCCCGCGCCCAAGGGCCATATTAACCGTGAAGCGGGTGCAGGCGGCAACACCGTTCTCCGTCGTCACTCGCCCTCTCTGTGACTTGGCGGCAAGCCAGGCCTAATTGCCAAAGGGAATACCTATCCACCCATGACCCCGTTCTAGAGGGTGACGCTGAACGACTTGGATCGGTTTCATCTGGTTGGTGGCATGGTTGACCGTCTCCCGCAGTTGGCGGCGCGAGCGGCCTCCGCCAAGCAGGCAATCCGCGATAACCTGCTCGACCGCGGGGTACACGTTGCGTCACATGGCGAGGACAGGCCCGAAATCCGCCGTTGAAAGTGGAGTACGAGCAAGGCAGGAACGCCGGCCTAAACTGGGCAGGCACCAGAGAGGATGTTCACCATGCGAACGACCCTACATGGACCCGGCGCCGAGCCGGCGCCCTCGAAGCCGGCACCGGCGAAGGCGCCTGACATCGCCTCCGCGTCGGTTCCCGACACGCTCGCCGCGCTCCACGTCAACCCCGACACCGGGCTCACAGACACGGAGGTGGACGTCCGGAGGAAGGAGCACGGCTACAACGAAGTGGCGGAACAGAAGGGCCACCCTGTCCTCAACCTCCTGCGGAAATTCTGGGGAATCTCGGCGTGGATGCTCGAGCTCATCATGGTGCTGTCGGCGGTGCTCCGGAACATCCCCGATCTCGCCGTGGTGAGCGTTCTGCTGGTCGTCAATGCCGTGTTGAGCTATACGCAGGAGCGCCGGGCCGCCGGCGTCGTCGAGGCACTGCGCCGGAGGTTGCGGGTCAGCGCGCGCGTCCGGCGCGAAGCGGTCTGGAAGGTCATTGCCGCCCGGGACCTGGTCCCGGGCGATATCGTCCGCCTGCGGCCAGGCGACATCATCCCCGCGGATGTCAAGCTCCTGACCGGAGCGCTGAGCATCGACCAGTCAGCGCTCACCGGCGAGTCCAAGGACGCGGACAAGGCGCCCGGAGGTGTGCTCTCGTCGGGGTCCGTCGTGCGCCGGGGGGAAGGCGACGGCGTAGTTCTGCTGACCGGGGCGAAGACCTACTTTGGCCGCACCACCGAACTGGTACAGCAAGCAATGCCGAAACTCCACATCGAAGTGGTGGTGGCCAAGGTCGTCCGCTGGCTCTTCGTCATCGTCGGCGCGCTGCTGGTGGTGGTGATCGTGCTGTCCCTGGTTCGCGGCTCGCCGCTCCTTCAGATGGTTCCGCTTCTGCTTGTCTTGCTGATGAGCGCCGTGCCGGTCGCCCTCCCGGTCATGTTCACGGTCAGCACGGCCCTCGGATCGAAGGATCTGGCGAAGCGCGGCGTGCTGGTGACCCGCCTCAGCGCGGTGGAGGATGCCGCGACGATGGATGTGCTCTGCGTGGACAAGACGGGNNGACGGGCACGATTACGATGAACCAGCTGGCCGTCACAGGCGTGATCCCGTGGGAGCACTCGACAGAAGCCGACGTGTTGTTCACCGGCGCCCTGGCGTCGAAGGAAGCCAACCAGGATCCGATTGACCTTGCGTTCCTGGCTGCGGCGAAGGAGCGACACATCTTCGACAACCCGCCCAAGGTCACGGCAGGCTCCTTTGTGCCGTTCGACGCGAAGAACCGGCGGACGGAAGCCTTAGTGGAACAGAACGGGCAGACCCACCGGGTGATGAAAGGCGCCGTGGAGGCCGTCGCCCAAGCGTGCGGACTAACCCTACCTGAAATCGAGGCGCTGGAGGCGCGGGTAGGCGAATCGACCTTCAAGGGATACCGCACGCTTGCGGTGGCGCGAGGTCCCGAGACGGGTATCCCCACGTTGCTCGGATTGGTGACGCTTTATGATCCGCCTCGGCCGGACGCCAAGCAGTTGATCGCCGATCTCCGGAGCCTGGGCGTTCCGGTGAAGATCCTCACCGGAGACGCGCTGCCGGTGGCGCGTGAGATCGGTCAAGGAGTCGGATTGCCCAACATCCGGCGCATGGCCGATCTGAAGGCTGCGGACGCTCAGGCCGGCAACGAGGCGGCGGACCTGTTGGCGGGCGCCGATGGTCTTGCCGAAGTATATCCGGAGGACAAATATCTCGTCGTAAAGCACCTTCAGGCCGCGGGGCACGTGACCGGCATGACGGGCGACGGTGTCAACGATGCGCCCGCGCTGCGCCAGGCTGAAGTGGGCATCGCCGTCAGCACCNNCAACAAGATCAGCCGGACAATCCTAAAGGCCGGCTTCGTGGCCATCGCCTTCGTGGTGACCGGTCAGTTCGTCATCTCCGCTTTCGTGATGCTGTTGCTGGTCTTCGTGACGGACTTCGCGGTCATCACCCTTGCCACCGACCGCGTCCGGCCATCCAAGAAACCGGAAACATGGAACATCGGAGGTTTCGTCGCGGTATCCGTGACGCTTGGTATCGCGATGCTGGCTGAAACGCTCCTCCTCTTGTGGATCGGCTGGTCGCGTTTCGGTTTGGCGACCAACGACAATGCCCTCAACACCTTCAGTTTTCTTATCCTACTCTACTTCGCCGTGTTCTCCATCGTTTCCGTGCGGGAACGCCGCTGGTTCTGGTCGACGATGCCCAGCACGATATTCCTGTCAACCCTCGCGGCGGAGGTACTCGCGGGCACCGTCCTGACGTTCGTGGGCCTTCCAGGACTCATGCCCTTGCCTGGGTGGCAGACGCTCGCGCTATTTGGCTATGCCATGGTCATGTGCCTCGGCGTGAACGATGCCTTGAAGGTCGCGATGATCAAGTGGCGCGTGCTCAGGGCGGTCGCGTAGCCCTATGGCGAGCGCGTCAGAAATTGCGCGCCTTCATCCGGCCCCGGCCAGGCCGGATGAAGGCCAATAGGGCGCCGTATTGATTGGCCCACGTCCAACGGGCGCGAAACCGCTCCCCCCCGCCTTGCGCGCCCGCCCGGTCCGGCCAGGGTGGAACGCTCAGAAGCCCTTGGCGCGCTACTCGTCCCAGTAGCGTGGTCGGGCATAGTGGCCGTACAGCCGCGCCTCGTACGAGCGCTCGACCGGCCGCGACGGATCGTACTCAGGACTGGTCCGGATCTTCTCGCGCCCCAGCTGGACGTGCACCTTCGACTCCGCCCAGTTCACTTCGCTGATCCAGTCGGGCGCCACCAGTACCTTCTTGCCTGGCCACCAGTTGGTTGTGTCCACGATCATGTAGCGGATCTTCCAGGATTGGTCGTCCACGAGAAGGTCTTCCACGTGGCCTATGTCGCCGTCGGTCGCCTGAATGTGATAGCCGGTCACCTCGCGCGAGCTTCGCAGGTGCGGATCGTTCCAATCGTTAGCGTCCCAGTTCCAGCGCCGCTCGCGCTCGAGGTCCGCAGCAGTCATGGCTGGCCCGGACCCGGAGTACGGATAGGGAAACGCGCCCCAAAGATAGGACCCCGCCCAGTACGGAGTGTAACCATAGTAGCCGTAGTAGACGATCTCGTGCTGCCGCGAGACCGGCTTTTCCGTGTCGATATCCGGACTCTTCTCCACCTGGGCCTTCGTCAGCGCGGCTGTGATGCGCTTGTGCTCCCAGTCCATCGAGCGGAAAGCGATCGGCGAGAGGAGCACCCTACGTTCCGAAAGCCAGCCCCCCGTGTCGACCACGAGGTAGCGGACCGTGTGACTGACGTCGTCGAAATAGCACTCTTGGACCGTGCCGATGTCCCCATCGGTCGCGCCGATCCTAAACCCATGGAGATCCTTCATGCTCCGGAGCATTGCGTCCTCCCTTGTGGAACGTCGTTGTCCCGCACCGTAGCTCTGGCCTCCGGCGCCCGCGGTGCCACCGGTCGGCCTGACCCAAGGCCTTCAACGAGGCCAAACGCGTCGAGGAGGCTCACCGGTGCCATCAGGTTCGTCTTCACCGTTCACCTCCGTACCCCGAGATGTGCGCCTTCGAAAATGAGCCGACATTTCCAAGGAAGAGATCAAATCTCACACTTCTCGGAGCGCGCCTTCTTTCTAGGCCAGCTGCGAATCTAGTTCCTTCGTGCTGTCCCGGATAGTGTATTTGTCCCCGAGATCAGTGCTGCAGATTAGGTAGGAACTACGCAGCCTCCGTCTGAACTCCGTCGCTTTTCGAGGAGCGCACGCGATCGAGGGTGGTGGCTGGAGGGGTAGTTTCTACGCAC
>PMLC01000112.1 GCA_003158745.1 Acidobacteriota bacterium | reverse complement strand
CCCTGCGAGCTGAACTACACGGCCTACCGGGGGCGCACGGATGCCTCCTCGCCGAACGGCGATGCCGGGTTCAACACGGCGGCCGACATCTACCTGCCCGAGGGCACCCCCGGCAACTACGACGGGCCCATCTCCACCACCCCGTGCACCCTCGGCATGTCGCACACCCCGGCCCACGGCAACTACGCCTTCTTCGCCGGCTCCGCCACGACGCTCTACAACGCCCTGTCCGACGTGCTCGGCGCCTACGGCGTCGGGAACTACACGACGTCGGCGCCGTCGATCGCCAGTTCTCAGGTCTTTTCCACCGTCGGATTGATCACGAGCGCGGAGTACCCCGGATGGCACGGGCACATGTACGCCTACGACTTGTCGAGCCCGCTCGTCTGCCACAGCGACGGTGACTGCCCGACCATCTCGAACGGGATCGGGCGGTGCAACGTCACAACCGGCGCCTGCAAGGACCCGGACACGTACCGCCTGGGATGGGACGCCGGTGCGGTTGTCAGCGCTTTCAACTCGCTGGGGCAAGCCCAGACACCGAACAACGGCTTGCCGCGCAAGATCTACACGTGGGACCCCAGCCAGCTCGGGAACCCGGCAAGCGTCCTGGTGCCGATCGAGACGGCGAACCTCGGAGTCCTCAACACGATCTGCGGCAACTGCGGCGTCACCGCCCAGGTCGTGGACTTCATCCGCGGCAACGACGGGAACGGCAACCCGAGGAGATGGGCTCTGGGCGCGATCATCAACTCCACGCCGGCGATCATCGGCGGCCCTCAGCAGTGGAAACAGTTCTCGGGGCACAGCGCGTTCGAGAACATGTACAAGAACCGGAACACGGTAGTCTGGGCCGGCGCCTCCGACGGCGCGATCCACGGGATCGACATCAACGACGGCGCCGAGCTCGTGGCGATTATTCCCCCCGACCTGCTCGACCTCCAGGTACAGCTCTACCACAACTACACGGTCGACCCCGTCAGGTTCAACATGGGCGAGCTGAAGCTGCCGTGGCAACACATCTTCGGCGTGGCGAACTCCCCGCGCTTGGCAGACATCTACGACCCGACCGCTCAGGACACAACCAACTACCGGACCATCCTCTTCATGGTCGAGGGACCGGGTGGCGCAGGCCTGCAGGCAATCGACGTGACCCACCCCAGCTGTCCCAGGGTCTACAAGGACAAGAATGGCAACATCATCGGTACCTACGCGGGCGATCCGCACTACGGCTACGGGATCTCCGACTACCTCCCGGGTGATCCGGAAAAGGCGCCACCGGTCATGCCGCTGTGGAACGTGAACAGGACCGGCAAGGCCGGTACCGGAGTGCTCGCGGATCTCGCCAATACGTGGAGCATCCCGGCAATTGGCGCGACCAACGGCGGCAACAACTGGGAGCTGGTCGTGGGCAGCGGGTACCTCAACTACAGTTCGACCGACGTCACGACCTGGAACCCGACGCCGCACTACCTGCGCCTCGACCCTTTGAAGGGGCTCACCGCCGGGTCTCCTCGGGCTGACGACGTCCTCACCGACATCAACACCAACCAGCCGGCGGGAGGCCCGTGGGTGCGCAACCAGGGCTTCCCCGACTCGGCAATCTGGAGCATTGCCGCCGGTTACTACCAGCCGGACAACGACGTCAGTCAGGGTGTCCAGCTCGACCTGCAGGGCCATGTGTGGCTCCTGCAGCGCACGAGTTTGTCCGCCAGCACCTGGGCGTCACCTCAAGCGATGCCCGATGTCGACTCTGTCGTTGCAGGCGATCCGCTCTACTACTCCGCGGCGATCGCGAACTACCCGTCGCAAAACCCGTCCTACAACTTGTACGCCTTCTCGTCGGGTTCGTTCTACGAGGTGAGCCAGTACATCATGGGGACGAACGTCGGCCTCGACCCGGTTGGCAACGATCCTCCGAACTTCATCCCGGGCCTGTTCGTCGCGGCCAGGACCATCGCGACAAGCCCGCAGACCGTGGTCCGGAAACTGAACATCCGCGACCTCGTGCTCACGAATGCCGACGGCTCGAAGACGCATCTGGGACATCGAACGCAGGCCACGGCAGCGCCTGATATCTATGTGCCGAACCCCGGGGCAACCGGGAAGGTCGCCGCCGTGTATCTGCTGTTCGACCCCGACGCGAGCTGCGCGGGTGAGTCGTACGTGGTGGTGATCTATTTCGACGCCACCAGTCTCGCGAACGGCAGCCTGGTTTTCGACTCGACGGACGTCGGGGCTGGCGGGGACGACGGCGGCTCGGGCAACGGCAAGTTCGCAGTCAGGGTGGCGGACGCGGGGGCCGGAGCATCGTCAGGCCTGGGCCAGAGCGGGGCCACACCGCTCGCCGCCCACTCGTTCGCCGGTACGGGCGGAGCGGCTTTCTTCAAGGCGATTCCAGGTATAGCGGTCTCGCTTCCAGGCGGCACCGGCGCCGCGATCGAGTGGTGGGTCGAGCTTCAGTAGCAGGCACGGCCCCTTTCCAAGCGCACCGGGGTGGGCGTCGCGCGCCCACCCCGGTTCTTCGTTCGGAGGCTGCTCGGACCACGACAGGGGCGGCACGAAGCCTCGCTCTGACGCTTCCGCGCGAAAAGGCGGATCGAGCTTGCCGGCCCCTCGGAACTGCCTCGGGATCGGAGGATGCAGTTCGGCCGGCGTGCCCCTCGGCAACTACTCTTTCTGTTTGATGACAACCTCGATGCCGCTGCCCTCGAGGAGCTTCGCGAAGCGCCGCGCATCCCCCTCGGAGCCGACGATCGCTCCGTAGTGCATCGGAACGGCGACCTTGGGCCGGATCGCTCGCGCCGCTTCGGCCGCCTCATCGGCGGTCATCACGTAGGTGCCGGACACCGGCAGGAGCGCCACGTCGGGCGCAAGGCCGCTCATCTCGGGGATCACGTCGGTGTCGCCTGCGTGGTAGTAGGTCACGCCGCCGAGCGTGAGCACGAAACCCACCTTGCCGTCCGCCTTCGGGTGGAAGGTCTTGTTCGTGTTGTACGCGGGGACGGCGCGCACCTTGACGCCCTTGGCGGTCACCGTCTCGCCGGGCGCAATGGTCCGGACCGGCTCCTTGAGCTTGGCCGCCACCTCCTTCGGCGCGACCACCGTCGTGCCGGCGACGTAGATCTTGGCGAAGTCGGGAAGGGACAGGTGGTCGAAGTGGTCGTGGGTGATCAGGATGACATCCGCCGGCGGGAGTCCCTCGCCGAGTTGGTACGGATCGATGTAGACGACCGGCGGGCCGTCGATCCGGAACGCGTCGTGACCCAGCCAGTGCAGGTTCTCTGTCGTTGGCATATCGTTCGCCTCCCCAAAGTCGAGCGGCGCCGGAGCCGGCCGCCCGGTCTACTCTCTGCGCATGACCACGACGCTGATGCCCGAGCCGTCGAGGAGCTTGGCGAATCGGTCACCGTCCGCGTCCGATCCCACCACCGAGCCGTAGTGCATCGGGACGGCCACCTTGGGCTTGATCGAGCGTGCCGCCCGGGCGGCCTCCTCGGCCGTCATCGTATAGGTGCCCCCGATCGGCAGCAGCGCCACGTCCGGTGCGAGACCGGCCATCTCCGGGATCAGATCCGTGTCGCCGGCGTGGTAGTAGGTGACACCACCCACTGTGACGACATAGCCGACCTTGCCGTCCTTGCGGGGGTGATACGGCTTTCCGATGTTGTAGGCCGGCACCGCCCTGATGGTGACGCCTTGAAGGTCCTGCACCTGGCCGGGCATGATCGTTTCGACCGGCGCCGGCAGCTTCACGGCGACCTCCGCTGGGCCGATCACGACGGTCTTCGCGCTGCGGATCTTGGCCACATCCGCGGGAGAGCAGTGGTCGAAGTGGTCGTGGGTGATCAGGATGATGTCGGCCTTGGGCAGGCCGTCGGGCAGCTTGAACGGGTCGATGTAGACGACCGGAGGGCCGTCGATCCTGAATGCACTCTGCCCGTACCAGTGCAGCTTCGCGACCGGATCCGCCGCACCCGCTGAAGCAGGCAGCAACATCAGAAACAGAGCCACCGAGACGGGTCGTTTCATCGTACCCTCCGAGCGTGGGCAACGCTCTTTGTGGAAGTCTCGATTCACCGGCCCGACATTGCAAGCCCCCCCGGGCAGGAAGTCAACAGTTGACAGTCANNAGCTCACAGCTCACAGTCTTTTCTCCCCTGGGTATGCCGTTTGGGCGGGGGGGGAACTGTCAACTGTCAACTGTCAACTGTCAACTGGGTTGGAGGGCGAGCGGAAGCTGTCAACTTGCTTCACAGTTCGTCCGCCTTGGTGGAGATCGGGCCCCGGTAGTTGTGCACGAGCCTGACCTGGGCCACGAAGGGACCGAAACCGCGGTATGCCTGCTTGATCCGCGTCAACGCGTTGGACCGCCAGTCCACATAGGGGTTGTCGATCTGAATCGGGTCGAGGCACCCTGCAAGCACCACCTTCGAGGACGAGCAGAAACGGCTCATCAGTGTCTTGGCGAGGTGACGGTCGCCGTTCTGGAGCTCGTCCACCAGCACCAGCGAGTTCTCGATGTCGAGGCCTCGCAGGAGCGAGGTCGAGAGGAGGGTGAGCCGCCCCGATGCCTCCAGCTCGCGGAGGAAGTCGTGGCCGTTCGAGAGCGCCACCGAGCGGATCGCCTGGAAGAACGGCTCCAGCCAGGGCGACATCTTCTCGTTGTGATCGCCGGGTAGGTACCCCATTTCGAACCGACTCGACGAGTGCTCGGGACGCAGCAGGATGAGGCCGTTCTCGAAGCCGGGGTCGGCGCCTGAGATGGGTTGAGATCGCTGGTGGACCTTGAAGGTGGTGGGTTGGCCGAACAGGAGGTAGAGCGCCGCGATCACCATCAGGCGGGTCTTGCCCGAGCCGGCCGGGCCGTCGAGAACGACGAGCTGGACCTCCGGGTCGAGGAGGAACTCGAGGGCGAAGACCTGGCGGGGGTCCGCCGGCGTGAAACCGAGCACGGTCCGTCCGGTCCAGCACTCCCGCCTGCTGTCCCAGTACTGAGCGAAACGGAGCTCGCAGGCGACGCCGCGGCTCGCGTCCACGCGCAGGAGCAGCTCCCGCTCCTCGCACCGCAGCACGAGGCCCTGGTTCCACACCGGCTGCGGAAGCTGGCCGGTGAGGAGGTCGAGGGGAATCGAACGTTCCCTTACCGGACCGCTCGCGAAGAACGCACTGACGACTTCCTTGCCCACCTCGAGCTGGACGACGCCGTCGAAGATCTCCTCGGGGCGGTTGAGGTCCAGCTTGCCGAAGCGGAGGGGCTCGGCGGCGAGTCCGAGCGCGTCGCACCGGAGGAGCATGTTGGAGTCCTCGGAGATCAACACGACCCGAAAGCGCCCGTTGCCGTTGTTCATCGCCTGGATACGCCGGGCCGCATGGATGATGAGGTTGTCGCCGTGCTCGTTGCCGTTGCCTGAGGTCACGGGCCCGGCAGGCTCCCAGGCCAGGACGCCGCCGGTCGGGGTCGCCGCGAACGCGTCCAGATCCATCTCTCCGCGCAGAAAGCGCTCAGAGCTGTGATGGATCAACGCACCGTTGCGGTAGCCGAGGATCTTCCGCGTCGCGGCTCGGGCCGCGGCTCGAACCCCTTCGGACTTGGTACGGCTCCCCTGCAACCGGCCGAGCTCGTCGAGCACCTGATGAAGCAGCACGACCAGGTTGCCGGGTTGGAGAAGGCGGTCGAGCGCTTCGGGGTTCTCGACCAGGGCGCTTGTGTCGGGGATGTAGACGTCGATGGGCTTCATCTCGAGATTGAAGGGTAGCACACAAGGCGCCGGGTGAGCCGGCTTCCCGGATTCGAACGCTGTGAAAGGCAGTTGAGAGTTGAGAGTGAAGAGTCAAGAGTTGACAACAAGAAGTTCCGGTCTTGCGCTTGCGTCCTGGCGGCGCTGTCCCGGTGCCTTATCTCTCAACTCTTCACTCTGAACTCTTGACTGCTGTGCGTCAGCGGGGCGACCGGTGGGGAGTGGCGAGGAGGCAGGTGAAGTAGCCGTCCCGCCGACGGAGGTCTTCCAGGGGAACCGTGGCGCCGGAGGAGGTCCTCCGCAACCCCTGGTACAGCTTCGCGAGGTCCGAGCGCCGCTGGAAGAGCCACGCTTCGAAGGGTTCCCCGTCCTTCAGACCGATGGGAGAGAGCTTGATCCTGAAGGCGTTGAGGAGCGCCGCGACCTCCTCCTGGTACCGGCCGATGTACCAGGTCCGTACGGACTCGTCCTCGAGCACGCTCACGACGCAGAGTCTCGGGTCAACCTCAATGGGCGTGGGTGGCTCGGGTTGCGCCGCGTCCCGTTCGGTTCCCGACAGGCGCTGCAGCGTCTGCTGTAGCGGCGACCCCTGCGGCAGAAGCACGATCTCAGGAGGTGGCTGCTCGAATACGACCATCTCCGCGAGCGGTGTCGGCTCGAGTCCCTTCAGCAGCGCCGTCCCCAGGAAACGCAGCCCGATCCAGGGTGCGAGCTCACTGGCCGGCGCCGTGGCAAGGAGGAGCCAGCGCGTCCCGAACGCCTCACCCTCGGCCATCGGCAGCTCGCCCCACTCGGCCTCGAGGTCGCGCAGGAAGCCCTCCGACACCACGCCACCCAGGTTGACGAGCTCACCGTTTTCCGCGATGAATGCAGCGTATGGCCGGTCCTTCACGAGGTCCGCAAAGCGGGTAGCGTGTCGCACCGGCTCGAGGAACTCGAGCACACGGTTCAGGTCGTAGCCGGACGCGATGAGGAAGTCGGTGATGTCCTCGACCTCGTGCGTGGTCTTGCCGGTGGTCAGACGGGCGAGTTCGACGAGACCGTGGCCGAAGAACTCGAAGTGAGGCCGGTCCACTGCGGCGGAGAGCATGGGCAGCAGGTGGTAAGTGCCGACGTTCGCAGCGATGCGGAGGCCCCGGTCGAAGGCGAAGCCCTCCTTTCGCATGCTCTCGTAGAGGAGGCGCAGCTGGGCGGCCGCGAGGAACACGGCTCGCGCGCTTCGCGCCGAGTAGAACGACCCATCACCTAGGAACTTCTCGAACTTGAGACGGTGGCGTTCCCGGATCTCGTCCACATTCGCCAAGAAGCGCACCATCTGGCGCATGGCCTGTTCCTCGGAGCTCCGGCCCCTTCGCCGCAGCTCCTCGATGAGCTGCGTGAACTCAACCAGGTCGTAGAGGAGCCCGTAGCGCCGGACCACCGAGGACAGCACACCTGGGGACGTGAAGTCGAACGGGCGCGTCGAGCCGGAGAGCTGCACGACCCGGCCCTGCACCTGAGCCACGGTCGTGAACCCGCGCTCGGCCATCGGGACGATTCTGTCGCGGAGCGCGCCGATGACCTCGAACCGCTTGCAGCGCTGCGCGAGGTCCGCCAGTAGGCGGCGCAGGTCGCCCGACAGACGGGGTGTGCTGGGATGGCTCCAGGCCTCCAACAGGTCCAGGACCGCCCTGGAGAAGAGCAGTTGGTCCTCAGGCAGACTTGGCGCTTCGAGATCCACAACCTTCAGGACGTTGTCGAAAGAAGGGTCCTCGGCGCGGAGCCTCTGGACCTGTTCGGTGGTCGTTCGGAACATGGTCCTGAAACGGTTCGCGTCGAGCTTGAGGTGCCCCTGAAGGTAGGATGTCAGTTCCCGCAGGTCCGGTCCGAGGCGGACTTCTGCAAATGGCAAAACGTCGTCCCGCAGGAGATCGTAGAACGCCCGCGAGGCCGGTGTCGGCTGGAGCGTCTCGGTTTGGCGAAGGCGGTCGAGCGCCTGCGTGCGGGCGCGGTGAGTCACGTCGGCGACCCGCTGCGCGGTCGCATACCTGATCTCGTCGAGAACCTGCGGCCGCAGCTGCGGCGCGGACGTCGCCAGCGCTCGGACGGCTGAGTGCAGCCGCACGGCCGTCTCGCGAGTCAGGACGAGAAGGAGCACTTCGGGAAGCCGCTGGCCATAGTCGTACTGGTAGGCGTTCTCGAGGACCTCCGTGAGCTTGCCGACCATGAGCCGGCGGAGGTCCACCAGCGACGTCTTGCTCACCTCCTGTTGTTGGGCAAGCGCTCGTCGGTAGGAGATCTCCGCGTCTATCAGGCGGCCGAGGTCGCGGCAGAACGCTTCCCATTGCGCCGAACTGCGCAGCGGAAACCCGAGCACGAGTGGGTTTTGGTCAGTATCCGAGTAGAGCCAATACGGGTTCGGCACGCGCGCCGCTGCTTCCCCGAAGAGCGCGCGCCAGCCGCCGGCGCGCTCTCCTGCGGTCATGAACACGAGCCGAGGCGCTTCCTGCTGCAGCGTCTCCTCGATCGTACCGCCCGGAATTTCCAGCATCCCCACTATTCTACTTTCTTTGGACGGCACCATCTTCACGCGGCGACAGTCGCCGCACGACGCTGGATGACGCGGCGTGCGCCTCGGTCTCCCGTGGCAGAGAACGCCGGGCAGCCGCTCAGACCGACGTTACGCGATCGAGCGTGCGGTACGCGATGGCCTCCGCCACATGGCGGGCCGCCAGGCCATCGGCTGCATCGAGGTCGGCGATGGTCCTGGCCACCCGCAGGATCCTGTGCACTGCGCGTGCCGACAGCGCCAGCTTGCTCATCGCGAGCTCCAGCAGGCGTTCGCCCTCGCTGTCCGGCGCGCACCAGTGCTTCACCTCGACGGGGGAGAGCTCGGCGTTGGCATGTCTGCCGGTGCCTGCGAGGCGTTTGGCCTGACGGGTACGGGCGGCCATCACCCGAGCGCGCACGGCTTCGGAACGCTCGCCTGTACCGACGCGGGAGAGATCACGATACGGCACTGCGGGCACTTCGAGCTGGATGTCGATGCGGTCGAGCAGCGGACCGGAGAGACGCGCGCGGTACCTACGCACCTCGACCGGGGTGCAGCGGCACTCCCTGCGCGGGTCCCCGAGGTGGCCGCACGGACAGGGGTTGGCGGCGGCGACAAGCTGGAAGCGAGCGGGATAGGTGAGAGAACCCGCCGCGCGTGCGATCACCACCGTACCCGACTCGATCGGCTGGCGGAGCACCTCCAGTACGTCGCGGCGGAATTCCGTGATCTCGTCGAGGAACAGAACGCCGTTGTGGGCAAGCGAGACCTCGCCGGGCCGGGGGATCGCACCGCCGCCCACCAGGCCGGCGGCCGAGATGGTGTGGTGAGGGGCGCGGAACGGGCGTAGGGCGATGAGTCCCTGGGGACGAGGAACTCCGGGCGCGACGGAGTAGACCTTCGTCGTCGCGAGCGCCTCCGCCTCGTCAAGGGGCGGAAGGATCCCGGGAAGCCTCTGCGCGAGCATCGTCTTGCCGGCGCCCGGCGGGCCCAGGAAAAGGAGGTGGTGGCCGCCGGCAGCCGCGATCTCGATGGCTCGCTTGGCGTGTTCCTGGCCTGCAACGTCGGCGAGGTCGGCGGCGTCACCGTTGCCCGGTGGAGGCACCCAGCCCTCTCCGCCGGCGCATTCCGCCAGGGGCCGCTCGCCGCGGAGATGGCAGACGACGTCTCCGAGTGAGGAGGCTGGAAACAGGCGCGCGCCGCGCACCACGGCCGCCTCCGGGAGGTTGTCCGCAGGGAGTATCACGGGGGCTCCGGTTTGGGCGGCGGCCTCGACGATGGGGAGGACCCCCCGGACGGGACGCAGCGCGCCGTCGAGAGATAGCTCCCCGAGAAGCCATGCCTGCGGCGTGTCGGCGGGCACCAGCCCCGCCGCCATCAGCACCCCCGCAGCGATCGCGAGGTCGAGGAGGGCGCCCTCCTTCCGCTCCTCGGCCGGCGACAAGTTGACGACGATGCTCTTGGTCTCGATCTGGCAGCCCAGGTGGCGGATCGCAGCCAGGACCCGCTCGCGGGCCTCGCGCACCGCCGGATCGGGTAGGCCGACGACCGCCAGGGCCGGCAGCCCCGGACGCGCATCGACCTCGACCTGGACGCGCAGAGCCTCCACACCACGCGGCACTGCCGAATGAACCCTTGCGAACATTGGTCACCTCCGCTCGGGAGGTGCTTGGACGGTCCCATACAGTCTGATCCCCGACCGCGTTCCAGTCAAGGTATGCTGGCCGAATGGACGAGCCGAAGGCGGAGGTCGACGCTCTGCGCCGCATGCTGGAGGCCGAGCTGGATCGCCGGCTGAAGACTCAGCGAGGGTGCTGGCCGCTGCTCGTTGGGGTCCTCGGCGTGCTGCTCGGGATCGCCTTGCTCGCCGAGAAGCTCTGAATCGCGAGGAACGCCTGGCCTGCCTGGGCCAACCGTACCGCATACGGCGACGAGGGGCTGTGCCTCCCCATCGCGGCAAGCCCGAGCAGCAAGGCGAGGACGAGCACGGCCGCCCCTGCACCGATCGCAAAGCCTGCCAGCCGGTCCGCCCACCCGAGGTGGAGCGCCTTGAGCGCGCGCCGGAGGCCCTTCCCCGCCAGCCAGACCACGATCGCCGCTGTCAGCGCGACCACCGCGATCGTCAGCACGCGGCCGGCGCCTTCCTGGGCGGGGGCGCCGGCCAAGAGTTGAGCCGCCGCAGGCCCGGCCCAGCGACCGGCCAGGACCCCGGCGACGACCGCCGCGACGAGGGTCGCGAGGCGCACGGCCCCCCAGATCATGCCAAGGACGGCACATCCGCCGACCACCAGGATGACGAAGAGGTCCATTACTGGCATGGTAACGCACGTCGAGGGTACACTGAACGCTGTTCCAGTCCCGGGGGTGCGATGGCCTGGCTACCCGATCCTCTACACCCTGCGCTCGTGCACTTCCCGATCGCCCTCAGCCTGGTGGCGGTCCTGCTCGAGCTCGTGGCCCGTCATCGCCGCGCTCGGTCGCTGGAGGGCGCCGCTGCCGTGGTGATATCGCTGGCCGCGCTCGGGAGCGTCGCAGCGGTCGTGTCGGGGAACGCGGCGCACGATGAAGCGGTGGTGGCGCCTGCTGCGGCGTCCATGGTCACGCGCCACGAAGAGGTCGGCGAGATCGCGATGTGGCTCCTGCTGGCGCTTGCCGCGGCGCGGCTGGTGCTGACCCGCAGCGGCTGGTTCACGGGCGCCGTGCCCTGGGTCTACCTGGCGGGCGCGGTGCTCGTCGCGGGGATGGTCTCCTACAACGGGTATCTCGGCGGCAGGATGGTCTTCGAGCACGGGCTGGGGACGGCGCCNNGACGGCGCCGGCGGCAGGCGCACACGTCGGCAGCCCGGGATGCAGCGGGTGAAGGCGAACAGCCGCTCCTGGCGTGTCGGACATCTTCTCGCGCTAGCCTTCACCGCTCTCGCGGCTGCTACCCGGGCTGCGCCGCCGCCCCTCGCGTGGAAGGCGGATGCGAACGCTACACCTCGGGTGTTCTGGGCCGACCGCAACTGCGACGTCAACCTGCGGCTCACGAATCTCGGCAGCGAGGCCTGGTCCGAGGCGGCGGGCGACCACCTCTCGTACCACTGGCGGCGGCCGGACGGAACGGTAGTCGACTTGGACGGGATGCGGGCGCACCTTCCCGAATCCGTGCGGCCCGGGGCGACCGTCGCGGTCACCGCGAGGGTGCACGCTCCCGACACATCGGGGCGGTGGGTCCTCGAGTGGGAGATGGTGCGCGAGCAGGTCGCGTGGTACGGCCCGCCCGAGGGCGGCGGGCCCCTGAGGGTCAACGTGTTGGTCGTTTGGCGGTGCGCGTTGCTGGAGATCGGTTTTGCCGTGGGTGGGATCGCGCTCGCGCTCGGCCTGCGCCGCCGTCGCCTTTCACCGGTTTCCTGGAAATGGGCGCTGGTGGAGTCGGTGCCGGTGTTCTGGACCTGGCTCGGTGTCGGCCTCGCCACCGTCACGTTCTCCGAGGTGGCGCACCACCAGCTCTGGCGGGGGGGGGGCGTCCTGGCGGCCTCGGCCGCCGCGCTTGTCGCGCTGCCCGTCGCCCTGGTGCCCGGACGGTGGCGGGGCTGGGTTGCGGCCTCCACGGTCGTCGTGACTAACCTCGTGGCGCTTGCAGACGTGCTCTACCTGCGCTTCTTCGACAACGTGGTGCCGTTGGTCGCCCTGGGCGCAGTCGGCCAGCTCGGGCAGGTCAGTGAGAGCGTTCGCACTCTCCTGCGGCCGAATGACGGCTGGATCGCATTCGGTGCGGCCGGCGCGGTGGCGTTCGGATTGCTCTGGCCTCGACGAAAGAGCGGGGAGGCTGCGCCCGCGCGGGCTTGCACGGTCGGCTGGTGCGTCGCGCTCCTTGCGTGTGTCGTGGCAGGCATACCGGCGGTCCGGGCGCTGCGCGCGGGTATGCGGGACCCCGCAACCGTGGACCAGCTCTTCTCCAAGGGAGCGTTGCTGGGTCGCTGGGGCGTGGTGAATGTCCACGCATTCGATGTCCTGACGACGTACCGTGAGTGGGCCACCAGGAACGCCCCCGAGCCCGGCGAGGAGGCCAGAGTGCGGTCGCTCCTCGGCGCTCGCGCGTCGGAATCGGCCGCTCACGGCCCGGCGTTCGGCATCGCGAAGGGCGCGAACCTCGTGCTGATTCAGGTGGAATCGCTCCAGCAGTGGGTGATTGGCGCGCGCGTTGGAGGTGCCGAGATCACGCCGTTCCTCAACGGGCTCCGGAACCGGGCGCTCTACTTTCCGTTCGTGTTCGACCAGACCGGCCAGGGCCGCAGCTCGGACGGGGAGTTCGCCGTTCTCAATTCGCAGCACCCCCTCGACCGCGGCGCCGTGGCGTTCAGGCGGCCGGGCAACCGTTTCGTGACCCTCGCGTCGACGCTCCGCCAGCAAGGGTATGCGACGTTCTCGGCTCACCCCTTCGAGAAGGGGTTCTGGAACCGCGGGGTCCTGCACCCGCGCTACGGATTCGAGCGCATGCTCTTCAGGGATGAACTCGGCCCCGGCGAGACGATAGGCTGGGGGCTCGCAGACGGGGTGTTCTTCGACCGCATGGTAAAGGCGCTCCAGCAGCAACGGGCACCGTACTTCGCCTTCCTCATCACTTTGGGATTGCACCATCCCTTCGACCTCTTCCCGGACCGGCACAAGGCACTCGAGGTCGGGCCGCTGAAGGACACGCCGCTCGGCAACTACATCCACGCCATGCATTACTTCGACGCTTCGCTGGCTGCCTTCGTGGCGGAGCTCGAGCGGACGGGCGTGCTCTCGAACACGGTCGTGGCGCTGTACGGAGACCACGAATCGGGGCTGCTCGTCGACGAGCCGTTGCTCAAGCTGGCCGGCGAGACTCGCTGGGAGCCCTCGGTCCCCGTCCGCCTGCGCCGCGTGCCCGTCTTCATGCTGCTCCCAAGCGCGACGCTTTCCGGCCAGGTTTCCTTGCTCGGGGGCCAGGTGGACCTCGCGCCGACCCTCCTGTCGTTGCTTGGCGTTGCCCCGCCGGTCTGCTTCGTCGGGCACATTCTCGACGGCCGCGCACAGACACCGGTCGTTCTCAACGACGGCTCGGCGGTGGCGGATGACCGCCTCTACGTCGCCGGAGGGCCGGCGATCCCGGACGGAGGCGCGTGTTTCACCTGGCCATCCGGTGCGCCGCGACCTTTCGCGGACTGTGCCGACCTCGATCGCTATGGTGCCGAAGAGCTTGGGGCTTCGCGCTTCGTAGTGCTCCATGACCGTGCCGCGATGATTGCAGGCAGACCTTTGCCTTGAGGGCGGAGCCGGCTGCATGCTACCGTCCCCGCCATGGACGAGCGCCTCGCCCGCGACCCGGCGGCCATCCGCGCCATGTTCTCCGAGGTCGCTCCCCGCTACGACATTCTGAACAGGGTGCTGTCGCTGCGGCAGGACGTCAGGTGGCGGCGTCGACTCGTCGGGGCGCTCGGCGAGGCGCCCGCGGGGCCGGTGCTGGATCTGGCGGCGGGGACCGGGGACGTCGCGCTGGCGGTGCGGGACCGCGTGGTGATCGGGGGAGACTTCAGCCTGGCGATGTTGGCACTGGCCGGGCGCAAGGCCCGGCGGTTGGGCCGGCGAGTGGCGTGGGTGGCCGCCGACGCCCTGGAGCTGCCGTTCTCGGATGCGAGTTTCGCCGGTGTCACAATCGCTTTCGGCGTGCGGAACTTCGTGGACCTCTCTGCTGGCTTGCGCGAGATCGGCCGGGTCCTGGCGCCGGGCGGGGTCCTTGCCGCTCTGGAGCTGCAGCGGCCCAGACATCGGCTCATGGCCGGAATAGTGAGAGTCTGGAACGGCCTTGTCGTAACCCCGGTCGGGCGCATGATCTCGCACGACGGCGATGCGTACGACTACCTTCCTGCCTCAGTGGACACCTTCCCGGACCGCGTCGGGATGGCGGAGGTCCTCGTCGGACAGGGGTATACGGTGCTCGAGAGCCGGGACCTCTCGGGCGGGATCGCCGCGCTGACCGTGGCGCGATGGGAGGGCGCATGAGCGCGAGGATCCTCGACGGTGCGGCAGTCGCGGCCGCGATTCGTGAGCGCGTGGCGGGGCAGGTTCGCGAGCTGGCGGCGCGCGGCGTGGAGCCCCGGCTCGAGGTGATCCTGGTGGGGGACGACCCGGCCTCGCGCTCGTACGTCGGCTCCAAGGCGAAGGCGTGCCAGCAGGTCGGGATCCGCTCCGCGACGCATCACCTCCCTGCCGAAACGGGCGCGGAAGAACTGTCCGCACTTATCGGCCGGCTCAACACCGACGCCGACGTGGACGGCATCCTGCTCCAGCTGCCGCTCCCCAAGCCGCTCGACGGGCGCGCGTTCTTGGACCTCGTCGACCCGTCGAAGGACGTTGACGGGCTCCATCCGCTCAACGTCGGACTGCTCCACCAGGGCCGGCCCGCGTTCGTGCCGTGCACGCCGGCGGGGGTGATCGAGCTGATCGAAGGCGCCGGTGTGCGCCTGGCCGGGTGCCGGGCGGTCGTGCTGGGCCGTTCGGAGATCGTGGGCAAGCCGATGGCCGCCCTCCTGCTCGCGCGGCATGCCACGGTCACGGTCTGTCACTCGCACACCCGCGGCCTCGCGGCCGTGTGCCGCGAGGCCGACCTCCTCGTTGCCGCGGCCGGGAAGGCGGCGCTCGTGACCGCGGAGCACGTCCAGTCGGGCGCCGTCGTCGTCGACGTGGGCGTCAACCGCGTGGAGGACCCGGCGCTCGTCGCCCGGCTCTACCCAGGCGACGCGGAACGGCAGGCGCAACTCGCCAAGCGCGGCTACACGCTCGTCGGTGACGTCGACTTCACCCAGGTGCGCGAGGTGGCCGGCGCGATCACCCCCGTGCCGGGGGGCGTCGGGCCTTTGACCATCGCCGGGCTCCTGCAGAACACGGTGACGGCCGCCCGCCGCCGCCGGGGGCTCTGACGTGCTGCGCGTGGGCCTCACGGGCGGCGTGGCGAGCGGAAAGAGCACGCTAGCGGGGGTGCTCGCGGAGCTCGGCGCGGCAGTGTGCGACGCGGACGACCTTGTTGAGGAGCTGTACCGTCGCGGCGGGTCAGGGGCCAAGGCGGTGCGGGACCTCTTTGGCACAGAGGTGCTCTCTTCCGACGGCGGAGTGGACCGCAAGGCGCTTGCAGGGCTCGTGCTCGCGGACGCGACCGCCAGGCGGCGCCTGGAGGTTGCGATCCACCCCCAGGTGCGGGCGCGGGTCGCCGGTTGGTTTGAAGGGCTCCGCAGGGGGGGGCGCCCTCCGGAGGTTGCCCTCGTGGAGGCGGCCCTGCTTGTCGAGACCGGGTTGTTCGAGGAGTACGATCGGCTGGTGGTCGTGACCGGGCCGGAGAGCGTCCGGCGCGCGCGCGCGCTCGCCGCGGGGTGGGCGCCGGGGAGGCTCGATGCGGTCATCGCCGCGCAACTGAGCGACGCAGAGCGGGCTGCGGTCGGCCACTACGTGGTGTGCAACGACCGGGATCGAGGCGACCTCGCGCTCGCCGCGGCGACGCTGTGGGTGTTCCTCACCGAGGACGCTGCGCGTCTTACCGAAGGCCTGCCGCTGCTCGAGCGCCGGGTCGATCTCCCCTGAGAGACAGCTCACAGTTGACAGTCAACAGTTGACAGTAAGAAGCTCAAAGACAGCTGACGGTTTCCGCCCGCCCTCCCACCCAGTTGACAGTCGACAGTCCCCTCCCACCCGAGAAAACTACGCAGGGGAGAAAAGGTCGTGAGCTGTTCGCCTCTGACTGTCAACTGTCAACTGTTGACTGTCAACTGTCTTTTCAGGGCTTCCAGCGCCAAACGGCGGTGCGAGCGAGCGTTCTTCTCGTCGGGCAGAAGCTCCGCGTATGTGCGGCCGCCAGCCCATTCCGGTGCGAAGACGACGTCCCAACCGAAGCCGCTCTGACCCCGCGGCTCGGGTGAGATGGTGCCGGCAACCTCGCCGACTCCGAGCCATTCGCGGGTTCCGTCCCACACGACTGCGGCGCAGCGGGCGCGCGCCGAGCGGTCGTGGAATCCGTCGAGCATCCGGGGGATCGCGGTCGGGCCCGCCGCTTCGAGAAGCCAGCGCACCAGGGCGCCGGGGAACCCACCCAGCGCGAGGAGCTCGAGCGAGGTGTCCTCGACCAAGACGGGTCGGTGGAGCAGGGTGTGAGCGGTGCGCGCCTTGTCCCTCGCGACGACGACGACATCGAGGCCCTGAAGCTCCGGGAGATCGAGCGACACGCGCTCCAGCTGCACCGCCAGAATCGCCTCCGCTTCGCGGTGCTTATGCGGACTGGACGTGACGAAGGCCAGGCCAGCGGGGACCATCAGTCCCCGACGCCGGTGATCTCCTCGGTCATCAGACGGAAGACCGGGAGCTTGCCCTGCAGGCCGCGCAGCTGGACGTTGCCCAGGTGCTCGGTGGGGAAGAGGTGGGCGACCGCCCGTTGGGTGGCGGCGCCGAGCACGATCTGCCCGGGCTGCGCGACGGCATCCTCGAGTCGGGAAGCGACGTTCACCGCGTTGCCGAGGATCGTGTAGTCCACGCGCGTCGCCGAACCGATGTCGCCGACGACCACCAGGCCGGAGTTCACGGCCATGCGCACCTCGACGACGTCGAGTCCGGCAACCTCGCGCTCGTGGTTCCAGGCCTTCAGGCGCCGGCGCATCGCCAGCGCAGCCAGGACCGCGCGCTCGGCGTGATCGGGCTGTTCGAGGGGGGCGCCGAAGAAGGCCATTGCCGCGTCACCGATGAACTTGTCGAGCGTGCCGCCGAACTCGAACACCGAGTCGGAGGCCAGCGTGAAGAACTCGCCCAGGAACCGGGCGACGTCGGGCGGCTCCAACCCCTCGCAGCGCGCCGTGAACCCGACCATGTCCGCGAAGAGCACCGTGACATCGCGTGTCTCGTGGCGCTCTGCATCGCTGCCCGATCGCTGACGCCCGACGATCGCCTCGATCACGGCCGGCGAGTGGTAACGCTCCAAACGCTCGCGGACGCGGCGGGCCTCGCGGATGTGGTCGTTGAGACGGGCACGGTCGATGGCGACGGCGGCGTAGTTGGCCAGAGCAGTGAGGAGATCGAGGTGCTCCGGGGTGAAGCACCCGGTGGCGAGCGGCGTGTCCACGAAGAGCACGCCGATCACGCTGTCGCGGTGCCACAGCGGGGCGCACATCGCTGACCGGATCTGGTGGAGGCGCACCGAGAGCCCTGCGGCGAAACGCTCGTCGGCCTGAGCGTCGGAGGTGAGCACGGCGACCTTTTGGCGGCTGACGAGATCGAGAATGGTCTGGGAGACCGGAGCGTCCGCGAGCGGCGTGCCGCCCCTGGAACGCGCGATGCGGAGCTCGACCTGGCCTTCGGTGGTGAAGAGCAGGATGTAGGCGCGTTCTGCCGGAAGCTGTTCGAACACCGCCGCCATGACCTTGTCGAGGACCGGCTCGAGTTCCTCGACCTCGAGGAGCGTCCGCGCGACCTGGGCGAGCGCCTCGAGCACGCGCTCGCGCGGGGTCGCGGCCGTCGTCTGGGCCAGCGACCTCGGCTGACCTGGCTCGATGCGGAAGTCCTCCCGGAACTCCTCGATCGAGCGGAGGAACGTCGAGGAGCTGACGGAGAGGCCGCCCGAGGACTCACCCCTGTGGAACGACAGGGCGAAGTTGCCCACCTGGATCTGGTCGCCTTCGGAGAGGATCACATCGGTGACGTAGCGGTCGTTGACCTTGATCCCGTTGGTGGAGCCAAGATCCACCACGCACCACGTGTCGCCCCGCCTTTCCAGCCGGGCGTGGTGGCGGGAGACCGAGAAGTCCTTCAGGACCAGCTGGTTGTCGGAGGCCCTGCCGATCCCGCTGGGCGAGATCACCAGCTGCAGGCGGCGCGGAACGTCAGCCTCTGTCCACCTCAACTCTGGCATGGGTGCATTTTACCGCGTTGGCGCCGGCAATGCTCCCTGTGACCGTTCCTTGGTCCATGTCGTAGAATCGGCGCGTGCCCGGGGTCGGGTTCCGGGCGTTCCGAGCGAGGGGGAAAAGACGTGGCGGGTCCATCAAACGTGACCGACCGTCGATCGTCGAAGCGGCCGCCGGCCGTCGACAGGTTCGACCTGACGGCAAGAACGTGCGGTGCCGCACGGGGGTCGCGATTCCTTCATCTCGGTGCGGTGCTGTGTCTCGTTCTGGCTGCCGCTGCCTGCGGCCGCGACGTCCCCACCTTTCCGAAGGCGCCTGTCGTCCTCATCTCGATCGACACGATGCGCGCGGACCGCCTGCCTGCGTACGGCTACGCCAAGGTGCGCACGCCGTACCTGGATCGTTTCCAGCACGAGGCGTGGTTCTTCGAGAACCCCTACAGCCCGTGCCCGATGACGCTCCCGGCGCACACCTCGATGCTCACCGGGCAGCTCCCGTTCGAGCACGGGGTTCGCAACAACGTCGGGTTCGTGTTCGACGGGGGCAGCCACCCCAGTCTTCCGGCCCTGCTCAAGGCGAAGGGGTACGCGACTGGCGCAGCGGTTTCGTCCTACGTTCTGCGCTACGAGACCGGGCTGGGGCGGATCTTCGACTTCTACGAGGACTCGACCGGGCCGACGCCCGGCGTGGAGTCCATCCACTACCGTCGCTCGGGCGACAAGACGGCCGCGTTCGCCAGGGACTGGATCGCCAAGCACGTCTCCGAGCCGTTCTTCTTCTTTTTCCACATCTACGAACCGCACCGGCCGTACGAGCCGCCGGAGCCGTTCAAGACAGAATACGGCGTCGGCTACGACGCGGAGGTGGCAACCGCGGACGCCATCGTCGGCGCGTTCCTCGGGGACCTCAAGCGACTCGGCGTCTACGATCGGGCGATCGTGATCATCACCGGGGACCACGGCGAAGGGCTCGGCGACCACGGGGAGGAGCAGCACTCGATCCTGCTCTACCGCGAGGCAATTCGGGTACCCCTGATGGTCAGACTGCCCGGCGCGTTCGGAGCGGGGCGGCGGATCGCCGCCCCGGTGCAGCACTCGGATATCCTCCCGACTGTCACATCGGCCCTCGGCGTGGAGACGCCGAAGGAGGTGAGCGGCTCGTCGCTCCTCACCTTGGACGGAAAGCGGAAACCCGACCGCGTCATCTATGGGGAGACGCTCTTCCCGCGTCTCCAGCTCGGGTGGGCCGATCTCACGAGCGTGCTGGACGCCCGCTATCACTACATCCACGGTCCGCGCCCTGAGCTCTACGACATGACCGCCGATCCCGGCGAGCTGCACGACCTCATCAGGACCGAAGCAACCGTCGCCGCGCGCCTCTCGAAGGAGCTGCAGCGGTTCCCGCAGGGGAACCAGAAACCCGCGGCTGCGGACCAGGAGACCCTGAAGCGCCTCGCCGCGCTCGGCTACATCGGCGGCCTCCGGGACACCAGCGGGGCGACGAACCTGCCGAACCCGATCGACAACCTGCAGTACCTCAGGCGGATGCAGGACGCGTGGCGTCTGGCCGACGATGGGAAGTACCTGCCGGCAATCGA
>PMLC01000026.1 GCA_003158745.1 Acidobacteriota bacterium | reverse complement strand
GCGTACCCGAGCGGCGCCCCGAGCAGCGGCCCGAGCAGCCGCGTCGCGCGGCCGACCTCACCGGCCGCGAACACCACGGCGCGCCGTTCCCGTCGGCTCCCGCGGTCGAGCGCCTGTGCAAGGTGAAGTACCGCCCTGACATCCGCGAGCCGTGCGGCTGTCGGGACGACCTTCACGAATCGCGTCCCCGCCGTCAGCATCGCCGCCGCCCGCTCCTCGAGGTCGGTTGGAACGCCGCCCGTGAAGTGCGCCGACAGAACAACCCGGTCGCGGGGGATCACGGCGTCCACAAGATCGCGATCGCGCTCCGCCTCCAGGTCGAACAGCACGGCCGGCAGCACCGACGCCCGCTTGAAGAAGCGGCGTCGCTCCGCAGGGTCTTCGGGGCCGTTTCCCCCCTCCGCGCGGGAGCGCAGCGTCACGATAACCGGCCGCGGCGAAACGGCGACCAGCGCGGCGAGGTCGCAGCCGGCGTCGAGGAGGTCCGCTCGCAGCTCGATCATCGTTGCGCCCGCCGGCGGGTCGGACAGTTCCTCGGCGTGACCTCTCGTGGACGGAACGTAGGTGGCTACGATCTCCATGAACCCAAACCTCCCCGCCGGGTGCGGGGAGGGGTCGGTTCGTAGCACCTTGTCTCCCCGCTCGAGCCCGGCGGCCAAGCGGGGTTGCGAAACCCGCCTACCGCCTCACGGGCCAGTACCAGCAGCCGAAGTGGTGACGCGCGATCGCCTGATGCATCGTTGCGACGCTATCCCAGGTCCGTTTGGCGTGTCAACCCTCGGGGTTCCCCCACCCAGCCCCCCAGCCAACAGTTTGCACCCACCCAGCCAGCTGGAAGCTCTCCACCGCCCAACCCGCCAGCCGACAGCTCACAGCTCCCCCACCCACCCGGACTACGTGCCCCGGGAAAAGGTCGCTGGTGGCTGTTGGCTGTGAGCTGGGAGGGAGGATGGTGGGACGCTATCAGCGATGTGGGTAGGCGGGGTCTTTGAACTGTTGACTGTGAACTGTTGACTGTTGACTGTTGACTACCGTATCAGATCTCCCGAGGTATCCTCTCCCCGAGGGAGCGACCATGAGCCACCCGTGGCACGACGTCCAGATCGGACCTAAAGCGCCCGACGAGTTCCAGGCCGTCATCGAAATCCCGAAGGGGAGCAAGGTCAAGTACGAACTGGACAAGGAGACGGGCCTCCTCCGCGTGGACCGGATCCTGTACTCTTCGGTGATCTACCCGGCGAGCTACGGCTTCATCCCGCAGACGCTGGGCGACGACCACGACCCCCTCGACGTCCTCGTGCTGATGCAGGAGCCGGTCGTGCCGCTCTCGATCCTGCGCGTTCGCCCGATCGGGATGATGACCATGCTCGACCAGGGCGAGAACGACGAGAAGATCATCTCCATCCACCTCGACGACCCCGAGTACCGCGAGTACTCCGACATCTCGCAGCTTCCCCCTCATCGCATGAACGAGGTGCGCCGCTTCTTCGAAGACTACAAGAAGCTCGAGGCCAAGGAGGTGCTCGTGCAGGACTTCCTCGGCCCGGACGACGCGAAGAAGGCGGTCAGACACGCCATGGCGCTGTACGAGAAGCTCTTCGCCTACATGCACCGGCAGAAGAACCCGCGCGGCTAGCCCGTCAGACTGCAAAGATGCGGGCTTCCAGCAGGCTCCTGATGTCGGCGGAAGTCGCGGGTTTCGGCCGGCAGCCGCACGCGCCGTCGGCGATCGCCCGGTCGATGCGCGCATGCACCTCAGCCGAGCCGACATAACCCGTCAGGAACACCACCCTGACCGCGGCGACCCGCGAGATCTCCAGCTTTGGGTGTAGGTCAGTGCAAAGGAGCGGAGACCGACGGGGCAGCCAGGGCCATCTTGCCGTCGCTCAGGAGCGCGCGAGGGCAACTCGCACCCTATCGGCCATCTGCACTGGCGTCATCGGGATGCGCGGCGCAGGGTCCGGGTCTGCGGCCTCCACGGCGAGATCGAGGAGCGCAGGGCCCGACGCCGCGAGCCAGGCATCCATGGCCTCGCGCTCGTGATCGCCCGCAAAACAGCGCCGCGCCCAAGGGTACCCGGAGCCAGCCGCGGCGGCGGCCAGATCGACCTGCTGCGAGAGCGCCGGCTGGCCCCCGGTTGTCGCGTAGCACCCGTTGTCGAGCACCAGGTGGTACAGGTTCGGCGGCTTCAGGCCGCCTACCAGCGCGAGGCCGCCGAAACCCATCAGCAGATTCCCGTCCCCGTCGAGGGCGACGACCCTCTCCATCCGGGTCATCGCGAGTCCGAGCGCGATCGAGGCCACCTGACCCATCGAGCCGAGCATATAGAAGGTGCGGGCGCGATCGCGGGCCCGGTACGCCTCACGGGCGATCGCTCCGTCCGCCGCGACCACGATGTCGTTGTCGGAGAGCAGCGCGAGCGCCATGGCGACCGCCTCGGCGCGCGTCATACGTCCGCCTCCCTGCCTACCAGCAGCACGGCGGGCTTGCGCTCGCGCTCGGAGGCGTCGACCAGCCATCTCGCCTCGTCGCCCTCCATGCCGGGCCGGGCTTCGAGCCAGGGGATCTCAAACAGATCGAGGAGCTGCCGGGTGCGTTGACCCAGGATGCGGTGCTCTTCGTAGTCGCTGGGATCGCCGCGGTCCGAGACCAGCATCGGCAGCGGCACGCCGTACATCAGGTGCAGCGACGTGAGCACCTCGAGGCAGTAGCCAAGGCCGGAGTTCTGCATCGCGGCGATGCTTCGCCGTCCGCCGAGCCAGGCGCCCACGCACGCGGCCACCGCGTGGTCCTCCCGGACGGCCGGCAGAAACGCCGACACCGGGAGCTCCCGACACCCCGCGAAGAACCTCTTCAGATACGAGCACGGCACGCCGGCAACGAAATCCACTCCGGCCGCGAGCAAGCCGTCGAGGCGCCGCGAGCCGCTCACTTCTTCGGTTCCGGCGCTAGAATCTCGAAGTCCGGGGCCGAGTCTGGGGTGATCCTCGGGCTACTCTTGAGGTCCTCGCGAATGATCAACTCGAGGAACATGTCGCGCACTCCGGCCTTACCGCGCTGCTTGTAGACGCGGGCAACATCGCGGGCTGAGAGCCTGATCCCGGTCATGGCCTGGAGGTACTGGGTGAACACCCGCGGTCGCGAGAGGAAGCTCACGATCAGCAGGAAGAGCAAGACACCTACGGCCGTCACAAGGTATGTCGTCGCCTGCCAGGAAAGCTCAATCATCGGTCGGGTTCTCCTCGCTGTCGTCCTGCCGTGTTGCGTCCACTTCGCCGAAGAAATCGGGCGCCACCAGAACCTCCCGCCCGCGGGAGCCCTGCGACGGACCAACGAGCCTCTCCTGCTCCATCATGTCGAGCAGCCGGGCTGAGCGCGCGTACCCGAGCCGCAGCTTGCGCTGGATGTAGGACGCCGACGCCTTGCGGGAGCTGACAACCAGGCGCGCGGCCTGCTCGTACATCGGATCGTCCCACTCCGCCTCGCCGTTGAACCCCGTTCCCGGCTCCGGCTCGGCGAGCACGCCGGGGTCGAACTCCGGCTTCCCTAGGCGGCGCTGGTGCTTGAGTACCGTGAGGATCTCCTCCTCGCGCACAAGACACCCGTGCAAACGGATCGGCCTCGAGGTGCCCGCGGGCAGGTAAAGCATGTCGCCCATGCCGAGAAGACACTCCGCCCCTTCCGTGTCGAGGATGGTGCGGGAGTCGAAGCGCGTACGCACCTTGTAGGCGATCCGGCACGGGAAGTTGGCCTTGATCACGCCGGTCACGATGTCAACGCTCGGGCGTTGGGTGGCGAACAACAGGTGGATCCCGACCGCGCGCGCCATCTGGGACAGGTGCCCGATCGAATCCTCGACCTCGTTCGCGCACGTCATCATCAGGTCGGCCAACTCGTCGATGATGACCACGATGAACGGCAGGGGCTTGAGCTCCTCGGTTCCAGCGCTCTCGGCGGCGATGCGCCGCATCTCGGAGTCGCCCAGCAGCGCGTTGTATTGCGTGAGGTTCCGCACCTTGCATGCGGCCAGCAACGAGTAGCGTTCGCGCATCTGGCGCACGGCCCAGCGCAGGGCCTTCGCCGCCTCCTTGGGATCCGAGATGATGGGTGTCAGCAGGTGAGGCAGCTTCTCGTAAATTCCGAGCTCGACCTGCTTCGGGTCGATGAGGATGAAGCGCACCTGCTCCGGCGTCGCCTTGAACAGGATCGACATGATCATGGCGTTGATGCCGACGCTCTTGCCCGAGCCCGTGAACCCTCCGATGAGCAGGTGAGGCATGCGCTGCATGTCGGCCACGAAGGGCCGGCCGTGGATGTCCTTGCCGAGCGCCAGCGTGAGCGGGGAAGCGGAGTGGATGAACTTGGAGGACTCGATGATCTCCCGTAGCACGATCGTCTGGCGCTCCGGGTTCGGAACCTCGATCCCCACCGTCGCCTTGCCCGGGATGCGCTCGATACGCACCGCCTCGACCTGGAGACCCAGGGCGAGGTCCTCCTCGAGGCGCACCACTTGTGCGTACTTCACGCCCGCCGCGGGACGAAACTCGTAGGTGGTGATGATCGGCCCTGGCAGCACGTCCTCCACCCTGCCGTCCACGCGGAACTCCTGGCACTTGGCCTCGACGCGCTCGCGCATCTCGGAAAGCTGTCTGGGATCGAGATCGGGAGCGGGCGGCGGCGGGAGCAACATCGTCTTTTCGGGCAGCGGCGAAATTGGCGCCTCCGGGAAATCGAACTTCTCCTGAACCGGCATCGGTTCAACGCGCCGCGCCGCGCGCTGCGGGCGCGGTACCGGTTCCTCCGGAGCCGCTTGACGGTCCGGGCCCACCGGCCGTTCCACCGGCGCGGCCCGCCGCGGTTTCGGGTCTTCCCAGATCGTCACCTGGTGGAGGCGACGAATGCGGAAGCGAGCGTCGCCGAACCGCTCGCGCGCCACGAGAGGCGGAAGCGGAGCCCCCGGGTGCCGTTCCTGGTGACGGCGCAGGAGCTGGCGGCGCATTTCTCCGCGTCGACGATCCTCGCGCCCGCGAGCCCAGCGTGCCGCCATCTCCGAGCGCTTGCGGGCGATCCACTCGCCGACTCCCGAGAAGACCAACACCAGCGAACCGCGGAAACCAAAGACGACACCGGCGAGGAGCGCCGCGGCGCACAACACGATCGCGGCGACCGGCCCGAGCGATTCGTTGAGGCCCCTGGCGACCAACCGCCCCATCTCGCCGCCCCAATCGAGCTCACCGCCCCGGTACGGCGTGCGCCCGATCACGGTCGCCAGAAGACCGTCCCCGCCCACCACCGCGACTGCCCAGGCGGTCCCCTGGATGCGCGGAGACTCGAGCTTCCGTCCCCGCAGCCAGTGCCAGCCGACCACCACCATCGTCGCCGGCACAACCAGCGCAGGCAGGCCGAGGAGGCCGACCAGAATCCCCGCAATCGCCGCGCCCCCGTATGAGAGGAGGTTGTGGACGACGTCGCTGCCCGCCGAGAAGAGCGACGGGTCGAGCGGGTGGTACGTCAGCACCGCGAGCAGCACGAGGATTCCCATGACTCCGAGGAGGTACCCGGCGATCTCGCGGCTGATCTCCTCGCGAGTGCGCGCCATCACCAGACGCCCAGTGCGGAGAGGACCACCGTCAGTACAGCCAAGGGTAGGAGGTACCACGCGAACAGGTACAGCCGGCCCCGTTGCACGAGCCGGCGCACCAGAACCAACGACCCGATGCCGACGACTGCGGCCGTCAGCGCTCCAACCACTGCCGGTGTCAGCAGTCCGCGCGCCGCCGCGATCTCCGTGCGGTGCGTCCACCCTTCCACCACGGCGGCGCCGAGGATCGCCGGAATTGAGAGCAGGAACGAGAAGTCGGCCGCCCACTTCCGCTCCAGGCCACATGCCAGACCGGCGCAGATCGTCGTCCCTGAACGGGACATTCCGGGGAGCAGCACCACGACTCCTTGCGCAACGCCGACGACCGCCGAGGCACCCCAGGTCATGCCTGGCCCCTCGATGCGCCCGGCGCGGTTGCGCACCGCCAGCAGGAGCACAGCCGTGATCACGAACCCTGCCGCAATGAGCAGCGGGTAGCGGATTGCCTCCTCCGCCCAGTGACGCAGCGGCAGCGCGATGAGCGAAGTCCCCACCATCGCGAGTGCGAGCTGGGCAGTCAGGCGAACGAGGTACCGGTGCCGCACGACCTCGACGACGCGGCGCCATTCGAGCGCCACGATCGCCAGCACGGTCCCGAGGTGGAGCGCGACGTCGAAGACCAGACCGGGCTGAGAGAAGCCCGGCATCAGCGCCTGCGCCAGAGCGAGGTGCCCGCGTGAGGACACCGGCAGAAACTCGGTCAGTCCCTGCACGATCCCCAGCACTACTGCGTCCCACAGGGTCATCTACAGCTCCACCACCAGCACGACCACCACCGGACGGCGGCGCGTTCGCCGGCGCAGCTCACTCTGGAGCCACCGGGTCATTGTACTGCGCAGCCAATCCGGATCTCGGCGCGCCAACGGCCCGGCGTTCGCGAGCTCGGCCGCGAGGCCGGCGATCAGTTGATCGTGGAGGGCGCCCGAGAGAGGCATCCCGGAGACGTGGAGCTGTACGCCGGCTTCCGGGGTTTGCCCGGTGCGTGCGCTCGGGAGCACCGCCACCACGAGGCCCTCGCGGGCGAGCGAGCGGCGGTGCCGGAGGATCGCCGGGTCGAGCACCTCTTCGCCGACATCGTCGAGCAGGATACGGCCGACCTGGCGCAACTCCCCAGTCCTGGAGACCCCGGCGCGTGTCCAGGCGATTTCCTCGCCGTTCTCGACCACCAGCGTGCCGGCGCCTCGGCTCCGAGCGAGTTCCGCGGTCGCTTCGAGGTGACGCCGGCGCCCGTGCACCGGGATCACGAAGCGTGGGCGGACGAGATCGATCAAACGCCCCAGCTCCGCGCGGTGCGGGTGGCCCGACGCGTGGATCGGCGCCTCCAAGGCGGTGACGACCCGAGCCCCCCGGCGCACGCAATGGTCGAAGAGCTGCGCCAACCGGCGCTCGTTGCCCGGAATCATCCGCGCCGCGTGCAGCACCGTGTCGCCCGCTCGCAAACGCAACCCCGGCAGGAGATCGACCGCCAACCGCGAGAACGCCGAGCCCGGTTCGCCCTGGGATCCGGTGGCGATCACGACCACGCGGTCGCGCGGGAGCTTGGGCAGCTCGCGGGCCGGACGGACAAGCCCGGGAGGAAGACCGAGCCCGCCGAGTTGACCCTGCACTTCGAGCGACTCGACTAGGCCACGGCCCACCGGCACGACGAGCCGTCCGGCCTGAGCCGCGGCACGCGCCAGCTGGCGGAAGCGGCCGAGCTGCGAGGCGAACGAAACCGCAACCACCGCACCGCGCGCCCCGCGCACCTGTTCCTCGATTGCGTCTGCAACGACCTCTTCCGACGGCGGCTCCGTCTCGACCAGGGCGTTGGTCGAGTCCAGCAGCAGCACATCGGTGCGGCCGTCCCCCCACCGAGCCAGAACCTCTTCCGAAGTCTTCTCACCCAGAGCGGACGGTGCCAACCGCAGGTCGGTCGCGAGTACCAGCACGCCCTCTTCGCCCTCGATCCGCAGGGCAACCGTGCCGGGGATCGAATGGGAGACGCCGAGCGTGCTGACCTGGAACGCTCCCGCACGTGCGGTGGTGTCCTCCTTCAGTTCACGAGTCGAGAGATGCACTCCATTCCTTACGTCGCGGCGCGCCCACGCCAGGGTGGTCCGGCTCGCGAGCACCTCCACACCCTTGTGCGCCTCACAGAGGAACGCGAGCCCCTTGATGTGGTCGTCATGGGCGTGCGTCACGATGGCCGCAGACGGCACGACCCGCCCAAGCGCGCCGAAGTCCGGCACCTCGTACCCGACACCGAACGCGGCGAGGTCGGAGAATGCGGCGCCCGCGTCCACCAGGACACGCCCCCCGGCGTCGTCCTCGAGGAGCAGCGAGTTGGCCCCGAACTCCCCGAGTCCGCCGATCGCCACGAGCTTCGCCATCAGCGCCCCCCGACTCGGCGGTGACGCCCGCCCACCGGCGAGAGCGCCCCTCCAGGCAGCTTCTGTGCCAGAGCCAGCCACGAGGTGAGATCGAGGTCCTGCGGCCGTGCCCCGGGATCCACGCCGGCTGCGGCGCACGCGGTCGCCGCCTCGCCGCCGACGCGCCCGCCGAGAGCGTTGGCGAGCTTCTTCCGCCGGTGCGAGAACGCCGCCGAGGCGAGAGCGAGCGCCCTGTCCAGCACCTCAGGCGCGACTGCCGGCGCGCGAAGCTCCAGGCGGACCACGCCCGACATCACCTTCGGAGGCGGCGAGAAGCGACCCGGGGGCACCGTGAAGAGCAGCTCGCCCCGGGCGTACGCCTCTGCCTCTAGCGTCAGCAGTCCCCGCTCACCGCCGCCGGGAAGAGCCACCAAGCGTTGCGCCACCTCGAGCTGGACCATCACCACCAGGCGTGTGAAAAGGTCCCGCCGCGGCAGCAACCGACGCACGACCGGCGTGGCCACGCTATACGGCAGGTTGCCTGCGACCTGCCATGGGCCGCCTCCGGCGAGCGTGTCCAGGTCTTCCGCCAGGGCGTCGCCGCAGCGGACTTCGAGGCCGGGAGGATTCCCGAGCAGAGAAGGCAGCGCCGCCGCGAGCCGGTCGTCGAGCTCGATGCAGCGCACCGTGCCGAGACGTTCCAGCAGCGGCCGCGTGAGAGCGCCCCGCCCCGGCCCGATCTCAAGAACCCTCTTTGGCTCGCCCGCGAGCGCCGCGGCGATTGCGCGCGCGGTGCCGACATCGCACAGGAAGTGCTGCCCGAGCCTCTGCCGCCGCGTCCGCACGGTTGCCACCCCCGTCGCGTCGTCTCTACAATACCTTCATCCGGGCGGTTCGGGACCGGCATCCGGAGTCCTTCGTGCCGGTCCAGGGCAGCTGGGAGGAATTTGCTCGCCGGGCGCCGCGATTTCACCTTTGCGGGCACGGGGATGGTGGGGTCCGTCCCCGAAGAGAGGAAGGCAGCGATGTCCGAAAACGTCAGTCAGGTCACCGACGCCACGTTCGAATCCAGCGTGGTCAACAGCGGCAAGCCGGCGATGGTGGACTTCTGGGCCACCTGGTGCGGGCCGTGCAAGATGATCGCGCCACACGTGGAAGCGCTCGCCGCCGAGTTTGCCGGCAAGGCGGTCGTAGCCAAGCTGGACGTCGATTCCAACCGCCAGACGGCCATCAAGTTTGGCATCCAGTCGATCCCCACAGTGCTGTTCTTCAAGGACGGAAAGCTGGTGGACCGGGTCGTCGGCGCGGCGGACAAGAAGGTCCTCAAGGAGAAGCTGAGCGCGCTCCTCTGATGCAACCGACGCAACGCGCGATCGCGAGAACGGCCTTCGTGACGGCCGCCGACTGCGCCCCGACTGGTTCGGTCCGCTGCGGGAGCCAGGCGACGTGAGCGCAGCTGCGAACAAGATCGTCCGGGGTCCGCGGGGACCGGTCGCCTACGAACGGTGGGGCGACGGGGCTCCCCTCCTGCTCATTGCGGGCCTCGGCTCGCGGGCGCGCCTCTGGGGGGAGCTGCCGCGCCTCCTCTCGGACCGCTTCACCGTGCTCGCCCCCGACAACCGCGGCGTCGGAGGCTCCCGGGAAGGCGCTCCTTTCACCCTCGAGGGCGCGGCCGACGACGCGGCGCTCGTGCTGGCCGACTCGGGCTTCGGCGCGGCCAGCGTCGTCGGCGTCTCGATGGGCGGGCTGATCGCGTGCGAGACGGCTGCGCGCCACCCGGAGGCGGTCGAGCGCCTCGTGGCTGCGTCGTGCGCCGCTCGCCTCACGCCGTCACACCGCCGCGTCATGCGCTTCTTCGAGATCGCCTTCACCCGCCTGGAGCCGGCCGAAGCCGCCGATGCGTTCATGGCGTTCGCCTTCGGCAGCGCGTTCGCCGACAAGTTCCCGGGCTTCGTAGACCAGGCGGCCAAGCTCTGGGCCATGGACCCCGAGGACCGGCCCGGCGCCCTGGCGCAGATCGAGCACCTGAAGGGAGGGTGGGACCTGCGCCCGAGGCTCGGCGCCATAGGATGCCCGGCCCTGGTGCTCGCGGGCGAACTCGACCCGATCGTGCCGGCGGCCGCCACCCGGGAGCTCGCCGCCGCGATCCCGGGGGCTCGCTACCGCGAGGTCCCGGGTGCCGCCCATTCGGTACTCGCAGAGGGAGGCAGCGCCCTCCTGAACGAGGTCATCGAGTTCCTGAGCACCTGAACAAGCCTGTTCGGAGGTCTGCACGCTCAACGGCAGCAGAGGAGCCGAGGAGCGGGGGAGCGGAGGGGCCAGAAGCCGACAATCTCCTGCTTCGCCCGTGCTCCTGCGCTTCCGCGCTCCCTTCTTGTGTTGGAACCTAGTGCAGAGCTTCAAACCGTCGCGTTGCTCCTCTGCTCCTCGGCCCCTCTGCTTCGCGACTGTCCAACCCTCACACGAGGCAGACCGCCAGCGAGGATGGGTACAATCTGCCCATATGAACGCCGACGACGACGGACGCGTCAGCGCAGGCGCCGGGCCGCTCCTCGAGCCTGCGCTTGAGGAACTGCGGGCCCGACTCAGCGCCGACCTCGAGGCGGTGGCGGCCGCGATCGCCGGCCTCACCCAGGCGCAGGCGGACTGGCGTCCCACGCCCGAAAGCTGGTCGGTCGGCGAGACACTTCATCACCTCGCACTCTCCAACCGCACATTTGTGATCGTCGCGAAGAAGCTGATCCAGCGCGGTCGGCGCGAGGCCCTGACCCCGGGCCCGGACAGCCGGAGGTCGTGGTCACGGCTGCGGTCGATCGCCGACGCGGCGGTTTCTGGGCCGGTGAAGAACCCCGACCGGGTGACGCCCACTCACGGGCTGCCGATCGAGCAGTTGCGACAGGACCTCGCGGCCAGCCATGCGGCGGTCCAGGAGCAGATCCCGGCCCTTGCCGGCCTCGACCTCGAGGCGTTGCGCATGCCGCACCCCCTGGGGTTCGAGCTGAATCTCTACCACTGGGTGGACATCACCGGGGCGCACGAGCACCGACACCTGGCCCAGATCAGGGCGATCATGGCCGCCCCCGGCTTCCCACCCGCCGCGGGGTAGACCGTTCGAAGGTCCCAACGCCAGTTGAGAGTTAAGAGTGAAGAGTTAAGAGTTCAAGACAAGACGCCCGCGGGTGGGATCTCGCTCCTAGGCGAGAGAGTCCCGCCAAGTGGCATTCACCACCGTTTTTCAACTCTTCACTCTGAACTCTTACTAATCTGACAGCGGTAGGGT
>PMLC01000066.1 GCA_003158745.1 Acidobacteriota bacterium | reverse complement strand
TCCAGACGGAACGAGAAATCGATGGCGATGTCGCCGGCGGCGATCCAGCGGAACAGAGGCCGGATGACGGTCTCTCCGTGCATACCCGAGTACTGGAGGAGGGCGGCGAGCGAGCTCACGAGGGTCAGACCGACCGAGCCGACGCCCACGATCGAGGTCGCGCGGCGGGAGAAGCGCATCGCGCCCGCGAGCAGGATCGCCGCGCCGGCGAGCGGCAGGGCGGGGAGGAGCCAGAGCAGGTCGAGCATCGCGTCTCCTACCAGCGCAGCACGTTGAGACGGTCCACGTCGATGGATTGGTTCTTGCGGAAGATGGCCACGAGCAGGGCGAGACCGACCGCGACCTCCGAGGCCGCAACCGCCATGACGAAGAAAACGAACACCTGGGCGTCAAGCTGGCCGTGCTGGCGCCCGAAGGCGACGAGCGCGAGGTTCGCCGCGTTGAGCATCAGCTCGATCCCCAGCAGGATCGAGATGCCGCTACGGCGAAGGAGGACGCCTGCGGCGCCGACTGCGAACAGCAGTGCGGCGAGGATCACGAAGTGGCCTGTGGGCACCGTCATGTCAGTGCTTCCTTTTAACGAGCATCAGCGCGCCGACCATGGCTGTCAGGAGCAGCAGCGAGATGAACTCGAACGCGAACAGGTAGGGTCCCGCCAGGAGCCGCCCGATTGCCTGCGCGGTCCCTTGAGGTCCCTCTGCCGGCAAAGATCCGCGCAACCCTGTAATCAGCACGATGCCGCCGAGCGCCGCGACGGTGACTAGCGCCAGGCCTGCCGCGCGCTGGAACGGGCGCGGCTCGGCGGCGGGCTGCTCTTCGGGAGCGTTGAGCAGCATCACGACGAACAGGAACAGCACCAGGATGGCGCCGGCGTAGACGAGGATTTGCGCGGCGGCAAGGAACTCGGCCCCGAGCAACGCGTAGTTCACCGCGACGCAGAACAGTGTGACCACCAGGGACAGCACGTTGATCACGGGGTTGCGGTGCGATACGGCCACCACAGCCGACGCGAGCCCTACCACGGCCGCCAGGTAGAACGCTGCCGTCACCATGTTTGACTCCCTGAGAGGCGAGTTGACAGTTGACAGTCGACAGTTGACAGCAACGGACCAAGTTGCGGGCGGGGGTGGGGACTGTTAGCTGTGAACTGTGAACTGTGAACTGGAGTGAGGCGAGTTGACAGTTGACAGTCGACAGTTGACAGCAACGGACCAAGTTGCGGGCGGGGGTGGGGACTGTCAACTGTTAACTGTGAACTGTCAACTGTCTTCATCAGATCCACCTCATCGCCATCGCGGCCCCTACCCACACGAGGTTGAGCGTCGCCAGCGGCAGGAGCCCCTTCCAACCGAGGCGCATCAGCTGGTCGTAGCGGAAACGAGGGAGCGACCAGCGCACCCATACGAAGAGCCACAGGAAGAAGGCGAGCTTCACGAGGAAAGCGCCCACGGATGCGATCAGCAGCCACCAGCCCGAAAAGTGCTGCATGCCGGGGAACGTCCACCCGCCGAAGAAGAGCGTCACGATCAGCGCTGAGGCTGTGGTCATATTGATGTACTCGCTCATGAGGAACGCCGCGAACTTCATCGAGGAGTACTCGACGTGGTACCCCGCGACCAGCTCCGTCTCGGCCTCGGCAAGGTCGAACGGCAGTCGGTTGGTCTCGGCGAACACCGCAGTCGTGAACACCACGAATCCGATGAACTGAGGGATGACGTTCCACAGATGGGTCGCCTGGTAGGCCACGACGTCGTCGAGGCGGAGCGAGCCGGTGGCGAGCAGAACCCCGAGCACCGCCAGGGTCATCGAGAGTTCGTACGAGATGAGCTGGGCCGACGAGCGCAGTCCTCCGAGCAGCGAGTACTTGTTGTTGGAGGACCAGCCGGCAATCACGATCCCGTAGACGCCGAGGGAGGAGAGCGCGAGGAGGTAGAGGATGCCGACGCCGAGGTCCGGGGCCACGATGAGCCCGCCGAGCGGTACGCCGAAAACCTGCACGTCCTTGCCAGCGCCAAAGGGGATCACGATGAACGTCACGAGCGCCACGAAAACCGAGATCGCGGGAGCCAGGTAGTACAGGCCCTTGTTGACCGAGGAGGGGGTGATGTCTTCCTTGAAGAGGAGCTTGACCGCGTCCACGATGGGTTGGAAAAGCCCCAGCGGTCCGACGCGGTTGGGTCCGAGCCGGTCCTGGATGAAGGCGGCGCCGCGCCTCTCGACCCACTCCATGACTGCAACGGAGGTGAGGACCGAGCCCGCGACGACGACGAGCTTGGACGCAGTTACGGCGAGGCTAGCCCACATGCTGGCGCTCCCGGAGCGACTCGTCCCGCTGCAACCCGCCGAGCGGTTCCCACTCCAGGCCCGCGAACGCCCGCTCGGTCCGCGCCATAAGAGTGAATACCTCGGCGGGCGAAGCGAGGTCGAGGTTTGAGGCCCCCAGCTCGCGCGCCAGCGCGGTGAGCACCAGCCAAAGCGGGCGAGCCTCCCCCGGAGGTCCCCACGGTGACGCGATCGTGGGGCATTCCGGCGACATCGCGCCGGTCGGCATGCGGCGCACCGTGCCGGGCGGCGAGAACGCCGCCGCGAAGTGCTGGACGGCTCCGGTCGAGGCCGTGAACGTCCCCTCGTCGCTGGCGAGCGACGCCGCCGGCAGAAGCCAACCCGCCACGCCGGCCAGAGGGTGCTCGCGGCGCAGCCAAACCGCCGTCGCACCCACGCGGAGGAGCTGGAGCGCCTCAGCGCCTGCCAGGAACGGATGCGCCTCCGCGTCGAGGATCAGGGTCAGTCCGGAGCCGCCGTAGAGGAAGCGCGACAGCCCATCGCCGTCGACGACATTGAGCCCGAGCCGGCGGGCGCCGAGAGAGTTCGGGTATGGGTCGGTGGCCTGCAGCCACTCGCCCCTGCCGTTCTTCATACGGCGCTGCTCGCCGGTCGTCACCGGCACCACGAGGTCGCCCCGGAGGTGGTGACCGAACAGCTCTCGGGCCAGGAAGAGTGCCTCGTTTGAGAGGTTGGCCGAGGCGACCACGCGCAGGGGCCGGGCGGCGCGAACCTCGAGGGCGAGTGCGGCCAGCGCCTCGCTCCAGCCGGCGCGAACCAGACGTCCGGCCTTGCGGTGCTGCGGGTAGAGATACGTCTGCTCGTTGAGGGAATCTGCGAGAAACCGGCCGTAGTCGCACAGCCACGTCGCATTAATCGCGGGGTTTTCCCGCGGAGTGAACCGGTGCACCTCGCGCTCGTGATGGTCGATGAAGATGTTGCAGCCGATCGAGCAGCCGGGGCAGATCGACGGCGTCGAGCGTAGCTTCCACGCGCGCTTGCGGAAGCGGAACTCCCGTACCGTGAGGGCGCCGACGGGGCAAACGTCGGCGGCGCATGCGGACATCGGGTCGTCGAACGCCTCGCCGCTGAACGTGTCGATGAACATGGAGTTTCCGCGGGACTTGTACGTTAGCGCCGCCGTCTCGGAGATCTCGCTGGTGAAACGGATGCAGCGCGAGCAGTGGATACACCGGTTCTGGTTCTGAACGATGTGCGGCCCGAGCAGCCGTCGCTCGTACCCGGGGAAGGTGCGGCGCGTCTCCGCCATATGGCTGGTGAACGTTCCTCTCTGTTCGCGCATCGAGTGGTCCTGGAGCAGGCACTCTCCCGCCTGGTCGCAGACCGGGCAATCGAGGGGATGGTTTGCGAGCAAGAACTCCATGACCGCCTCGCGCGCCTCCTTGGCGCGCTCCGACGTCTCGGCCTTCACCACCATGCCGTCGGTCGCCGAGGTGGCGCAGCCGAGGGCGAGACGAGGCTGGCCCTCGATCTCCACCATGCAGATCCGGCACTGGCCCACGACGGTCATGTACGGGTGGTAGCAGAAGTACGGGATGGCGATGCCTGCCGCTCGCGCCGCTTCGATCAGATTGGTTCTGGCGGCGACCTCGACCTCGCGTCCGTCGATGGTGAGCTTCGGCATTGCCCTCGTTCCTCCTAGATCCCGAAGCCGGGGCGGGGCCCGGTCCAAGGCAGCACCGGCAGCTTCTTGGGCGGAAGGGGAGAGGCACCCGCGATTCGGCGCTCGAAATCCGCCCTGAACTTGTTCACCATGCTGGAAATAGGCAACGCGTAGGCGTCGCCGAGCGGGCAGATGGTCATCCCCTCCGAGGAGAAACGGCAGATCCGAAGGAGGGTATCGGGGTCCGCCGAGCGGCCGTGCCCAGCCGCAATACGGTCGAGGATGTCCGCGCACCAGTCCGAGCCCTCGCGACACGGCGTGCATTGCCCGCACGATTCGTGCGCGTAGAAGTGCGCGATGTTGTCTGCGACGTTCACCATGTCCACCGAATCGTCCAGGACGATCACCCCGCCCGAGCCGAGCATGGTGTGAGCCTCGGCGCAGGCGTCGAAGTCGGCTCTCACGTCAACTTCCTCGGCGGTCATGATGGGCGCCGAGGAGCCGCCGGGGAAGAACGCCTTGAGCTTCCGGCCGCCCTTAATTCCACCGCAGTGCTCCTCGATGATCTCGCGGAACGTCACCCCGAGCGGCAGCTCGTACACCCCGGGCCTGTTCACGTGCCCGGACACGCAGAACAGCTTCGGGCCGGTATTTCGCGGCCGACCTATCGAGGCAAACCAGGTTGCGCCGCGGGTCATGATGTGAGGCACGCATGCGAGTGTCTCCACGTTGTTCACCACGGTCGGCTTGCCGAACGCGCCCACGACGGCGGGGAATGGCGGCTTCAGCCGAGGGAAGCCGCGCTTCCCCTCAAGCGACTCGATGAGCGCTGTTTCCTCGCCGCAGATGTACGCCCCCGCTCCGCGGTGGACCCAGATGTCGAGGTCGAAGCCGCTGCTGAGCACGTTCGTACCCAGCAAACCCTGCGCCCGCGCCTCTGCGATCGCCTTCTCGAGGATCTTTGCCCACCGCACGAACTCGCCGCGGATATAGATGTAGGCGGTATTTGCCTTGATCGCGAAGGACGCGATCGCGATGCCCTCGATTACCTGGTGCGGGTCGTGCTCGATGATCTCCCGGTCCTTGAAGGTTCCGGGCTCGGACTCGTCCGCGTTGCAGATCAGGTAGCGCGGCCCGGGGTGGTCCTTGGGGACGAAGCTCCATTTGCGGCCGGTGGGGAACCCCGCGCCGCCCCGGCCGCGCAACTCGGAATCGAGGACCTCCTTGACCACGGCGTCGGGTCCGACCCCGAGCGCCTTCTTCCAGCCTTCGTAGCCGCCGGCTGCAAGGTAGGTCGCGATCGACCGTGAATCCGAGACGCCGCGGGCCCGCAAGAGCACCGATTCCATTCAGCGCCCCTCTCTCAACTCGTCCAACATGGCGTCGAGTCTCTGGGGCGTCAGGTTCTCGTAGTAATCGTCGTTGACCTGGATCACCGGGGCGTTGCCGCAGGCGCCCAGGCACTGCACGCCCACCAGCTGGAACGATCCGTCGGGGGTCTTCTCGCCGAAGCCGACGCCGAGCTTGGCCTTGAGGTGTTCGACGAGTTCGCGTCCACCGCAGACCGAACACGAGAGCGTCGTGCAGACCTGCAGCACGTACCTCGCGGGAGGGGAGGTGTGGTACATGGTGTAGAAGCTCACCACACCGTCCACGAAAGCCGGGCTGTCGCCCAGACGCTCCGCCACGGCCGAGATCACGCCCGGGGAGATCCAGCCGAAACGTTCCTGGCAGAGCCAGAGGACGGGCAGCAGGGCGGCGCGCCTCGTCGGATAGCGCCGCATCACCTCGCCGATCCGGTCATCCATGGTTTTGTCGAATGTCACGTTTGCGGTGGTTTCTGGCGGTGCGACCACGAGCGGGCACGTGGTCACGACTCACTCCGGCGGCGCGACCAGTCGAAAGCGCCTTCGCGCCACAGGTAGGCGTAGCCGATTACTAGGACAACGAGGAAGATCAGGCCGTCGAGCAGCACCGCACTGTTGCCCTCGGCAAGCAGACCTCGTACCGAAACCGCCCACGGGAAGAGAAACGCCACCTCGACGTCAAACACGATGAAAACCATCGCGACCACGAAGAACCTCACCGAAACGCGCTTGCGCGAGCTGCCGAGAAGCGGCATGCCGCTCTCGTAGGTATCCCGCGTTCGCGTGCCGCGAAGACGGCCCCGCCCGAGGAACGAGGACAATCCGACGAGCATGCCCGCTACGACCGCTGCGAGCGCAAACGCCAACACAACAGGGATGTACTGGGTGATCATCCCTTCCCCCCTCGTGCCCAAATTCACATGATCCTAGCGTTATTCCCGAGACGAGGTCAAGCGTCGTCCGGCTTTTTTCCGCGGCGTGGAGCGGGTAGACTCGGCGGGCGCGACCGGGGAGCCGCGCGAGGAGGCCGCAATGCCGACGATCGCTCTTGATGCCGCCGAACGTAGGGATCTGCTGGGCCGGTTCCTCAGGTACGTCCGAATCGACACGCAGTCGGACGAGAACTCGACCGCTAGCCCTTCGACCGAGAAACAGAAGGACCTCGCACGTCTCCTGGTCGAGGAGTTGAAACAGCTGGGCTGCGCTGACGCGACAGTCGACGAATGGGGCTACGTTTTCGCGACCGTCCCTTCTAACCTCCCTGCGGCCCACTCTTCCGCCGGCAAGGTGGTGCCGGTCATAGGACTTGTCGCTCACATGGACACCTACCACGGAACGCTGGGCGCCGGCGTCAGTCCCCAGGTGATCGAGAGCTACCAGGGCGGCGACATCGCCCTTCCGGGGGATCCACGCCAGGTGATCCGGTTCTCCGATAACCCGAACCTCGCCAAGTGCGTCGGCCACACCATCGTGACCTCGGACGGAACGACGCTCCTAGGGGCCGACGACAAGGCCGGAATCGCGGAGATCATGACTGCGGTTGCCTGGCTCGGCAAGCACCCCGAGTTCGCCCATGGCGCCGTGCGCGTCGGCTTCACGACCGACGAGGAGGTCGGGCACGGGACGGACCATTTCGACGTCGCGGCGTTCGGCGCCGCCTACGCGTACACACTGGACGGCTCCGACATCGCCGAGATCGAGGACGAGACCTTCTGCGCCGACTCGGCGCTGGTGGTGATCGAGGGGCACGACGTCCACCCCGGGTACGCCAAGGGCAAGCTGGTCAACGCGGTGCGCGTCGCGGCGGCGATCGTCGAACGCCTTCCTCGCGAGTTCCTGCCGGAGACCACCGAACTCCGGCAGCCCTACCTACACCCGTACGACCTGCGCGGCGACGTCACCCGCGTCGAGATCAAGCTTCTGGTGCGTGCGTTCACGGAGGCCGAGTTGAGGGGGCGTGAGGACTCCCTGAAAGCCGTTGTGCGAGAAGTTCAGGGCGCTTTCCCCGAAGCGAGGATCTCCGTCGAGGTCAAGGAGTCCTACCGGAACATGGCCTACAAGATCAGCGAGGACCCGAAGGTTCTCGAGTACGCGTTCGAGGCGGTGCGGCGTCTGGGGTTGGACCCGGTCCGGCGCGCAATCCGCGGCGGCACCGACGGATCCAGGTTGTCATTCATGGGGCTGCTCACGCCCAACATCTGGGCCGGCGGCCAGAACTTCCATTCGGTGCAGGAGTGGGTCTCGCTTGGCTGGATGGCGAAGGCCTGCGAGGTGACGCTGCACCTGCTGCAGGTCTGGGTGGAGCGTTCCGCCGCGTAGAAGCAGTCAACAGTTGACAGTCGACAGTTGACAGTCAGAAGACAACAAAATCTCCCTCTCCGTGGTCTCTTGCGTGGGTGGGGGACGGTCAACTGTCAACTGGNNGCTGATGGACGGGGTCCCAGCTTTCGCCGGCGAGGCGGCACCTCACGAAGCCACCGAGGAGCTGACAGACCCAGAGACGCGATATCTCGGCTGCCGGCATGTGCGTGCCTATCAGCCCGAACCGCTGCAGCTGCCCGAAGTAGTCGGTCATCCGTCTGTCGTATTCGTGGAGAACCTCGCCGCCCGCCACCTGGAGTGCCTTGTCCCGCCCTCCTGCGGCGGAGATGAGGAGCTCGAGCAGCAGCCCGTTGTGGTTCACGAAGCGATGGAGGTGGCGCTCCAGCTGCGGCCGAACCGTCTGGCCGTTCTGAACGGCCTCGGGCATCAGCTCAAGCAGCATCGTCGCAAAGAGACGCTCGGTCTGGTGGCGGAGGGCTGCAGCGATGATCGCGGACTTGCCCGGAAAGTAACGATATAACGCCGCTTCCGTGAACTGGAGGCGGCGCGCAAGCGCAGCCGTGGTCACACCGGCGACCCCGTTGGCCTCCGCCAGCTCGATCGCCGTGGTGACAATGGCCTCCTCACGCGCAGAGTGATCAGGCATTTCCCGCATTCTACGCTTTGGTGAAACAAATCGCAACACGTCAAGGTAACGTAACAGTACTTTGGTATACCAAACCTCAGCGTAGAACCTAACCCACCCGTCAGTATCGTGGTATGTTGTTCATCCTTCAAGATTTGCAAGTGCCATGATACGCGCGCGGCCGAAGAGCCCGTCCAGTGGTCCGAGGAGCTCTTCGGGGAGGCTCAGGTAGACGAGCTCCGCGTCTCCCTCCAGTTCGGCCGACAGGAAGCGCTCGCGCACCCCCTTCACCTCCGCTCGGGCAAGGTCGCGCTGAGTGAAGGAAAGGGCCAGGTAAACGCGCGCGAACACCCTGGCTTCGGTGGCACTCAGGGTGACCTCGACCGTCCGCTCGGGAGGATTGGCCGGACCGAAGCGCTCGGGGCTGAGCTCCCGGGGCCATCCCTGGACCGCCGGCCACAGACGGCGGTACAGCTGCACGCCCGCCTTGCTGACCCGTGTCCGGAAGGCGGGGACGAAGAAGCTCTGGGCAGTCTGTGGACGGTCGCCGATCTGGTCGAACGCGCCGTCGATGCCGTCGGTGAGGTGGGGGATGTCGGTGATCAGTGTGCCGGAAGCTGTGCGAAGCCTGAGCGGAAAACGCCAGAAGGGGACCTGGCGGTGTCCCGCCGCCGGCTCCTCGCGGAGGTAGGGGACACTCGTCCAGCGGGTCCCTCGAAGCTCGACCAGGTGGAAGCAGGACCGGCAGAGGAACGCGACGGAATCGGGGCCGAAGGGCAGATCGGCTCCGCAATCCGGGCATCGGCTCGGCGCCAGCGCAGGTGCCTCGCCCCCTGAAGCCTCAGCCGCCGTGGTCGGGAGTTGCTGGGTCGGAGCCTGTCCCTCGACGCGGGCGCTTCCACCGTCCAACAGCATCGCAAGCTCGTCGCCGTCCAGGTCGACGACCGCCACGTGCCAGGGGCGATAGACGAGAGCGACGACCTCGGGCACTAGCGTCGAGTGCATTGCGATCGGGGTGATCGTCAGCTCGCTCGATCGGCGCGAGAGCTGCTGGACCTTCCGATCGATCTCCTCCGGCCCGACGTCCGCGGCCAACGCCGGACATGCAGCTTCGGGCGCCCCGAGGAACGGCCGCAGCGCCTTCAGATACGAGAGCTTGCCCATCTCCGGCAAGGGGAAGGCAGTCGCCGACACCGATCCTTCGATCGTGGTGACCGCGAACTCTATCCGTTTGGCGCCGTCCCGATCGCGGCCGAACGCGGCCTGGTAGAGGGTTCCAAGGCGATGCCAATACGGGCTCAGGAAACGATGCCAGGCGCGGACACGGACCCTGGGAGCGATCCGGGCAGCCCACTCGTCCGCCGCCCTGCCTACCTCGGCTTCGACGGCCTCCACCAGGGGCGACGGGCGTGTGGCGATGAGGCGCGGCAGCTCGCCCTGTTCGGCGTCTCGGGCGAACGGTGAGTCCGCGGTGAGGGGCCGCACCCTCGTGTCGTACAGCTCGAGGTAGCGGCGGTCGCGGAGGTGCCTCACGACTGCTTGCGTGAGGACGCCCACGTTCGGAATGACGTCCGGGATGACGACGGTGAGGATGTCCGTCCGGCCGATGACGACGTGCTCGCTCGCACAGAAATCGCAACGCGCCATGCGGTGGTAGACGGGCACGGCGAGTGCGGCACCACACGTCGGGCAGCGCAACTCGAGCGCAAAGCCGGTGCCGCCAGCGGAACCGCTCTTGTGCTCGTCGGCCGGGGCGTCGCGTGGGGCGGGCGAGGCAGGCGGTCCCACCGTGGGAACGATCGCCTTGAGCGTCTTCAAGCCCAGGGCCGTTCCCCATGTCGCCCCGACCAGCCCGAATGCCACGAAGACCCGCGGGTCGCGGATGACGAAGATCCCTGCCCAGGCGATCACCCCGACGGCCCATGCCACGAGCTGCTCGGCAAATGGACGCCCGCGCCAGCACATCAGGCCCGCCGGACCCAGGAACCCGAGGATGCCGTGGACGGCGAGCGACGGAACACCCTGCCGCTGCACGGCGAGCCGGCGGCCGACGAACCACCACGCGCCGGGCACCAGCAGAGTGGCGAGCCAAGCTGTCATCGCGGTTCGAGCAGGTGGCCCAGCTCAAGGGCGCCCCGGTCCACGGCCTTGAGCAGAGCCATCACGTCCTGGGCGTCGGCAATGCTCGTTTCGGCATCGGCCATTGCACCCTCGAGGAGCCTGCAGGCGGCCTGACGGCCGTGTGGGGTTGCCGGTGCGCTCGCGAGGACCTCTCGGCACAGGTCATACTCCTCGCCGCGTGGGGCGGGACCGCGCTGCAGACGTGCGAGAACGCCACGCCAGCGCTCGATCTCCTCCCGGCCGGTCACCCTCCGAGTGTATCATCGCGGCCGGTGTTCGCCCGGACAGTTCTGCCTACCGCGCTTCCCGAAGCCCTCTCCTACCGGATCCCGGAGAACCTCGCCGACCTGGCGGTCCCGGGAGTTCGGGTGAAGGTGCGCCTCCGCGGCCAGAGTCGGGTAGGAGTGGTCGTGGAGGTGGTCGAGGACCCGGGTTGTCCGGCGGATCGGGTGCTGCCCGTCGAGGAGGTGCTCGACCCCGAGCCGCTCCTTCCGCCGCACGTCCTGGAGATGATCCGCTTCGTCGCTGACTACTACGCGGCGCCGGTTGGCAGCGTCGTCCGCACGGCGATCCCTGGCGCGCTGTTGCGTGTGCCACCGCCGATCGTGCAAGCGGGCGTTCGGACGAGCGAGCTTCTTGCCGGTGCCGAGCCCGCCGCGCGACGCCTGCTCGAGCGGGTGCTGGAGGCGCGGCGGATTTCCGTTGCCCGTTTGCGGGCTGAGGGCTGGTCCAAGCGGGAGCTCGACGAGCTGCTTCCGGCTCTTGCCGAGAAGCACGCGCTCAAGGTTGTCGAGCGCGGTGCGACCGGCCCCGGAGGCTCGACGGTTTCGGCTGTCGTGCTGTGCGACGTGGCGCCCGGGGAGCGGGCACGCTTGGTCGGAGCCGCACCGGCCCAGGCTCGCGCCGCGGCATGGCTCGTCGAGACCGGCCGGCCGGTGCTGGAGGGCGAGCTTCTGGCAGCGTGCCAATGCTCTTCAAGCGTTGTCGACGCGCTGGTCCACAAGGGAATCGTCAGGCGGTTTCAGCAGGCGCGGCAGCGCAAGGTGCGGCGCTGGGAGCTGACTCCGGGCCCGGTTCCGGAAACGTTGACGACGCATCAGCAACAGGCGGTCGAGACGCTTTCGATGGCTCTGGGGGGCGGGGAGTTCAAGGCGTTCCTGCTGCAGGGTGTGACCGGTTCAGGCAAGACCGAGGTGTACCTGCGAGTCGCGGGCGCCGCGGTCCAGCAGGGGATGCAAGCGCTGATCCTCGTCCCCGAGATCGCCCTGACACCTGCGCTCGCTGGGCAGCTCTCCAGAACCTTCGGCGAACGTGTCGCTGTGCTGCACTCCTCGATGTCGGAAAGCGAACGGCTCGCCGCGTGGGAGCGGGCGAGGCGAGGCCAGGTGGACGTCATCGCCGGGCCGCGGTCGGCTCTGTGGGCGCCTCTTGCGCGCCTGGGCGTCGTGGTCGTGGACGAGGAACAGGACACGTCGTACAAACAGGAGGAGGAGCCGCGCTACCACGCACGGGATCTGGCGCTCACCATCGGCCAGCGCCTGGGGATCCCGGTCGTCCTGGCCTCGGCGACCCCCTCGCTCGAGGTGCTAGCCCTGGCGGCGCAGGGCAGGGTGGCGGTGCTCGACCTTCCGGAGCGCGTCGCCGGCGGCCGTCTTCCCGTCGTGGAGGTCGTGGACCTGAAAGGCGAGCCGCCCGAGCCGGGTGAGCACGGCCAGCGATTCCTGTCCCGCCGTCTCCGCGAGGCTCTCGCAGAGACGTTGGCGCGCGGCGAGCAGACGATCCTGCTGGTGAACCGGCGGGGCTGGGCTCCGGTGTTGCTGTGCCGGGACTGCGGGCACCAGGTCGCGTGCCGCGACTGCTCGATCCCTCTCACGGTGCATCGCCGCAGGGCCGCTCTCGTCTGCCACTACTGCGGCTTCCACCGTGATATCCCACAGGCGTGCCCGCGCTGCGGCGGCGAGGTGCTCGACCACGTCGGCGCCGGAACCGAGAAAATCGCATCGCTAGTGCGGCAACTTCACCCCGGGGCGGTGATTGACATCCTGGACCGGGACACCGCGCGCTCGCCGGCGCAGCTCCTCGCGACCCTCGAGCGCTTCGCCGCAGGCGAGAGCACGGTCCTCGTGGGGACGCAGATGGTCTCGAAGGGGCACCATTTCCCGGCCGTCACGCTGACAGGTGTGGTCAACGCGGACAACCTCCTTGGGTTTCCCGATTTTCGCGGCGCCGAGCGGACGTTTCAGATGCTGACGCAGGTGGCGGGCCGCGCCGGCCGCGGCGAGCGGCCCGGTCTGGTCGTGATCCAGACCTACCACCCCGAACACCACGCGGTCCGTGCGGCACTTGCCCATGACCTCTATGGATTCGTCGAGGAGGAGCTTCGCTTTCGAAAGGCGTTTCGCTACCCGCCCATCACTCGGCTGGCGCTCGTGCGTTACGAGGCGGCGAGCGAGAGCGCGGCCGTGGCAGCGGCGCAGGCGGCGGCGCACTCGCTCGACCCCGCGCCGGCCGGCCTGCGTGTGATAGGGCCGGCTCCCGCGCCGCTCGAGCGCTTGCGAGGGCGGTGGCGTGTGCAGTTGCTCATGATGGCGCCGACGAGGCCGCCGCTGAGGGCCGGCATTGCGGCCATCGCCGCGCTCACCCTCCCGCGGAGCGTGCGCCGCATCATCGACGTGGACCCGCAGAGCACGGTCTGAGGCGGCGGCAGAGGGGCAGAGGAGCAGGGGACCGTTCGGAGGTTCGCACGTTTGCACGTTCAGAGGTTCAGCAACAGCAGGGGAGCGCAGGAGCAGAGGGGCGGCGGAGAGAGACGCAGCCTCGGCCTGATTTGCTTCTTGCTCCTCTGCTCCCATGCCCCTCTACTCCTCTGTCGCTTTCGAACCTTTGAACCTCCGAACGTGTGAACGTGCGAACGGTTGAGAGCGGATCAGGAGCGTCGCAGGGCAGCGGCGAGGCGCTTCGCCCCCTCTGCGATCTCTGCCGGCTGGGCAAAGGTGAAGCAGAGGCGGGCGTACGGCCGGCCGTCCTGAGGCTCGCCGACGGTTTCTCGCGCTTCTGGGTAGCATGTCTCTCCTGGTAGAAACGCGACGCCTTTCTCCACGCCACGTCGGAAGAGTTCTTGGCCGTCTCCGGCAAGCCGGACCCAGAAGAAGAAACCGCCTGCGGGCTCCGAGAAGCTGAACTCGTCGGCCGGCAAATATTCGCGTAGAGCGGCTCCCATGGCCACGGCTTTCGTGGCGTAGTGGGCGCGGATCTTCGTGAGGTGACCGTCGAGGTGTCCGCGCCGACAGTACTCCGTGACCAGGACCTGTGCGACCACGGAGGTGCAGAGGTCCATCCCCTGCTTGGCGATGACCATCTTGCGGATGAGCTCGGCGTCGCCGACAGCCCAGGCGACCCGAACACCCGGAGCCAGGATCTTGGAGAACGACGAGGCATAGAGCACGCCGCCGGAGGCCATCGAGAAGAGCGTCGGGATTCGCTCGCCGCTGTAGCGCAGCTCGCCGTACGGGTCGTCCTCCAGCACCGGGATGCAGTAGCGGGCCGCGATTTCGGCCAGCTGCCTCCGCCGCGGCTCGGCCAAGCAGGCGCCCGACGGGTTCGAGAAGTTGATGATCGTGTAGATGAGCTTGGGGAGGTGGCCGGTCGCGAGCCGGCAGCGCTCGATGATCTCCGCGAGCCGCTCGGTCTGCATGCCATTGTGGTCGCACGGGACGAGGGCGAAACGGGCGCCCGCCGCGCGAAACGTGTGGAGCGCACCGGGATACGTCGGCGCCTCGGCCACGATCACGTCGCCTGGGTCGATCAGGACGCGCGAGACCATGTCCATCGCCTGCTGCGAGCCCGACGAAATGACGATCTCCTCGGGGGTCACGGGACGCCCGAGCAGCGGCTCCATCCGCCTGGCGATCTCCAGAACCAGCGGCCGGTACCCCTCCGTGGCTCCGTACTGGAGCGCCTCCTGCCCCTTGCTGCGCAGGATGTCGCCGCACGCAGCAAATTCCTCGACCGGGAAGATCGCCGGGTCGGGGAGGCCTCCGGCGAACGAGATCATGCCAGGGCGCTGGATCAGCTTGAACAGCTCGCGGATGGGGGAAGGGCGCATCCTGATCGCTTGCTCCGAGTAGTTGTAGTCGAAAGCCACCGTGCACCTCGAACCGCGATCGCGGTGCCGCGATTGTATGCCCTCCGATTGCACCCTGCACGAGCCGTGGTCAGGGAGGCAGGAGGGTTCAAGGATTCGGGGACGAGTTGAGAGTTCAGAGTTGAGAGTGAAGAGTTGAAAGTGAAGAGT
>PMLC01000036.1 GCA_003158745.1 Acidobacteriota bacterium | reverse complement strand
GCCTCGAAAGGCTTCTTCTTGCCGTACGAGACGGTGGCCAGGCGCTCCGGGTCGATGCCTTTGGCGACCAGGTACTTCTTCACCGCCGCGGCGCGGCGGTCGCCCAGACCGAAGTTGTACGTCTCGCCACCGCGCTCGTCGCAGTGCCCTTCGATCAGCACTCGAAGGCCGGGGTTCTTCTTGAGCAAGTCGATGTTGGCCTCCAGGGTCGCGTGCTGGTCGTGGCGGATGGCCCACTTGTCGAAGTCGAAGAACACGTCGCCGAAAGGCAGCACTACAGGCGGCGGCGGAGGCGGTGGGGTGACGATCGGGGCCGGTGTGGGGGGTGGAGGAGGCGGGACGACGGTGGCGTGCTGCGGGCCTCCGCCAAAGTGCTCGTACCAGATGAGCCATTTCCCGTCCTTCTGATCCCAGATCGCGCTGTGCCAGCCGACGAATTCCAGCTTCTCACCGTTCTTCNNAGGAGAGCGCGTAGTCGCCCGAGGCATACAGCGGCATGATCCGATTGACGTCCAGGGCTTCGTACGCATGAGCAAGGTCGTCCAGGCTCTTGGCGAACTCGGGATCGTTCGGGACCGCTTTTGCGGTCTCCATCCGGCCGGTGGCGCACCCCGCAAGCAGCGCCGAGAGCATGAGCGACATCAGGAGGAAAGAGGACCTGCTGACCACACCGGACCGATGCGACGAACTGAAGGTCGGCAACATGGGATTCTCCCTGCACAGCAGCATAGTTAACAGGTTCGCCCCTGTCAAAAGAGACCGAGGTGGAAACCTCGCCGCGGCCGCCACAGAGGACCTCGGGCGCGTGACCAGCGGGGAGAGGGAGGCCGCGAAGGCGGCCGGGCTCCGGAAACGACTTGGGCCGCCTCTCGGCGGCCCGTAAGTGCTTGATTTGTTTGGTGGAGCCGAGGAGGTTCGAACTCCCGACCTCTAGAGTGCGATTCTAGCGCTCTCCCAGCTGAGCTACGGCCCCACCCTTTGGGCCAGAAAGTCTAACACGGGCTTCATCGGCGGTAAAGCGTCGATCTGCCCCGGATGGCGCGGTCTCAACACCCTGCCGAAGCGCGGCTTCCCTGGCAATCTCCACACCCGCGAGACGGCGCCGAACACGGGGCGAACGGCCGCGACCTGGAGACCCGTATCGCCGCGAAAGAACCTGCAACCCGTTAGAAGAGGTCGATCCGCGATGAACTTGTGGTCACGAAGACCTTGGGCCCGGCGCCCGAGAGGGTCAACCTGATCGTCTTGGGATCGCTCTGGCCGGGGAACGTCGACCGAATCTCGCCCTTGCTGCTTACAAGCTCGCCGCCGGGCTGGCTCCCCGGGGGAAGCGAAACTCTCACGCGGCCCGACGTGGTCGTGATGCGCACCTCGTCGGTGGGCGCCAGGGTGTCAAACCTCGCGACGATATTGCCGGAGGTCGTGGCGATCCCCGCCGGTCCCAGCAGGCCCGACAGGTGAACTTCGCCGCTCGACGTGTCGCATCGGGCGCTCCGGGCGCCTCCGGAGAGATCGACGGACCCCGAGGCGGAGCGTGCCATCAGTTTCTCGAAGGCGCGGCTCGCGCGGAGCACGATGTCGCCGGACGTGGATCGGGCCTCGATCTCGGGGGCCCACCCAGCGAGTTCGCTGTCGCCGGACGCTGTGCGGAGTCGGAAAGGCCGCACGTCGGGGAACTCGCCCTCGACCCGCAGGGAGCCCGAACCTGTGGACAGGTCGGGCCTGACATTTGGGGGCAGGGTGAGCTCGATCCGCGCCCTCGTGACGAGAACCCCCTTGAAGAGGTTGATGCCGGCGGGGTTCGGGGCGGTGATGCGAAGCTCGCCGTCGGTGTCCTCCACGGTCGGCCGGTGCGCCTCGATCCAGGCACTGGCCGTCGCCCCACTGACAGCGTCGGCGATCAACTGGATCCGGAGCCTGATGTCGGGGATGTCGGAGGCACGGACCGACAGGTCGAGGGGCCCGGCATCCACGAGCACGACCTTCCCCGCATGCGAGGGGAACGACTTCTCGACAACTTCGTTCTTCTCCGCGGCGACCGCCGCGGACGCAAGCAGAATAATGACCGCCCAGATCCTGACAACCCTCATCGTGCCCTCCTTTGCGTGCATCCTAGGCCGGCATCGCCCTCGCCGCAAGGCCACCTTGACAGTCCGGCGACCCCACGCTACCTTCCTTTTGCCCATCCGGGCGCGAGCGGGCATAACTCAGCTGGTAGAGTGTCAGCTTCCCAAGCTGAAAGTCGCGGGTTCAAATCCCGTTGCCCGCTCCACCTCCTGGAGGCGGGAGGGTGCCTTGGCGAAAGACACCGAGAGCACGTTGCAGGATCCTCGGCTGGCGGCCAACACCACGCTGATCGCCCGGCAGACCCGGATCGAGGGCGCGATCACGGGCGGCGGCGCGGTGCGGGTAGACGGAGGACTCAAAGGCACTGTCCATCTGGAGGCTCCGTTAGAGATCGTCCAGGGCGCATCCGTCGAGGCCGACATCGAGGCGACCGTTGTGCGCATCGCCGGCACCCTGACCGGCAACGTGAGTGCAAGCCAGCTCGTCGAGCTCCTGGCGAGCGCGGTCGTGAAGGGGGACATCTCTGCTCCTGCGCTGCACGTCGTCCTGGGCGCAAAACTCGACGGGCGGATCGTCATGAAGACCGACAAGCCGTCCGTGGGCGAGACCCTCAAGAGTCGCTGAAGCGGCTGTCCCGTCTGTATTTGACGGTCGGTGTATACTCAAATCAGGAAGGGTGCGCCGACCGTGAGCAGCCAAACGACGGTAGAGATCTTCGGACGACGGTTCGAGTTGCGAGCCACGGAGGGGAGCGAGCGCGTCGAAGAGCTCGCCCGCTTCGTGGATCGGCGAATGCGAGAGCTAGCCGAGGTTTCTCCGCACGTGGACACGTCCAAACTCGCGGTGCTGACGGCGCTAAACATTGCGGACGAGCTTTTCAAGGAGCAAGAGACAGAACCTGGGACGCGAGCAGAACAAGCACGACAACGGGTGGAAGGGTTGATACGGAAGCTGGATGAAGTCCTCACGCCCTCCTGAGGGAGGGTCGCGGTGTGCTTGAAAAGGAGGCCCCTGCGCGGTTAGTGATGAGCGAAACTATTCTTGAACCAACACCTATTTGATGGGTTCCGAGTCCCGCTCCCCTGAGCAGCCTCACGGCGAGCGATGGAGAGTGGGCAGGAGCCCCACCTGTGGTTTGCAGGTTCAAATAGGTTTGCTCACACGGCCGAGGCGGGGGCCTTTTACCCCTCCCCCATCCACCCCGAAAGCGCGGATGCGACCAGGTTCATTGAAAGGGGGGATGTGTGACCGCCCTGTTGATTGTTGCGGATGCGGTCGTAGCGGTACTGGCGGCACTCGCGGCGGTCTGGTTTGTTGGTCGGAGGGCCAAGGCCAGGCTCGAACAGACGCATCGTGACGCGGAACAAGAGGCCCGTCGCGTTCTTGCAGTAGCGCAACAGGAGGCCGAGCAGCGCCTCCGCGATGCCGGTGTGGAGGCGAGGGAGAGGCTCCTCGCCGCGCGTTCAGAGTTTGAGCGCGAAACCCACGAGTACAGGCAGGAACTGCTCGGGCTCGAGCGACGGCTGGACCAGCGCGAGGCTTCTCTAGACGAGCGGTCGCGAACACTGGACGGCCTTGTCAAGGATCTCGACGACCGGAAGCGCCTGGCGGAGGAGCGCGAGATCGCCCTAGCCTTGCAGGAGGACGCCCTCGCAGCTGCCGCCGCCGAGCAGAGGGCGCGCCTCGAGCGGATTGCCGGCCTCACTTCCGAACAGGCAAAGGCCGAGCTGATGCGGGCGATGGAGAACGAAGCCCGGATGGACGCGGCCAAGACCGTGCGCCGGCTCGAAGAGGAAGCAAATCAAGAATCGACCAACCGGGCGCGCCGGGTCATCTCCCTCGCCATCCAGCGAATCGCCGCGGAACACGTGGTAGAGAGCACGGTCTCAGTTGTGGACCTCCCCAACGACGAGATGAAGGGGCGCATCATCGGACGCGAGGGGCGCAACATCAGGGCCCTCGAGACCGCCACCGGCGTGGACCTGATCGTGGACGACACGCCCGGCGCCGTGCTGCTCTCCTGCTTCGACCCAATTCGGCGGGAGGTCGCACGGCTCTCGCTGGAGCGACTGATGCTCGATGGGCGGATCCACCCCGGCCGCATCGAGGAGGTGGTCGGCAAGGTCCAGCAGGAACTCGAGGAGAAGATCTTCCGCGACGGCGAGGCTGCCGCGATCGAACTGGGACAGCCGGACTTTCACCCCGAAATCCTCAAGCTCTTGGGGCGCCTTCAGTACCGGACTTCATATGGCCAGAACGTGCTGGCCCACTCCAAGGAGGTCGCCTGGCTCGCCGGGCACATGGCGTCCGAACTCGGGGTCAACGTCCGGGTGGCCAAGCGGGCCGGCCTCGTGCACGACATCGGCAAGGCGGTCGACCGGGAGATGGAGGGGACCCACCTCACCATCGGTCGCGACATGTTGCGCAAGTACGGCGAGTCCGAGGACGTCATCCACGCAATGGAGTGCCACCACGGGGACGTGGACCCGCGCTCGATCGAGGCTGTCCTCGTGACGGCTGCGGATGCGCTCTCGGCGGCGCGGCCCGGCGCTCGGCGCGAGATCCTCGAGAGCTACCTCAAGCGGCTCGAGAAGCTCGAGGGCATCGCGAACGAGTTCAAGGGCGTGCAGAAGGCATTTGCCATCCAGGCCGGCCGCGAGCTGCGCATCGTCGTCGAATCGGAGAAGCTCTCCGACGAGGATGCGGTCTGGCTCTCGCGAGACATCGCCAAGAGGATCGAGGGCGAGCTGACGTACCCGGGGCAAATCAAGGTGACGGTGATCCGCGAAACTCGCGCGGTGGAGTACGCTCGCTAGGGGCGCCGCCGATAGCGGACCGTCTGCTGCGTTGCACTCGGCGGATCGCATGTTCAACGGACTCTCCGACTACGCCTCCGGTGCGACCGGCTCGCGCGCCTTGCGATAGGCCCAACGGCGGCGGCGCGGCTGTACGCCGTGGTGCGAGGTCCTGCCTTCGGTTGAGATTGGACCGGAAAGAGGGAAGAAGGGAGAGGGAAGAGGAAAGGCGGGCGAGGAAGCACCGACGTTGTCTTCCCACTTCTTGCTAGCCTCTGCTTTCTAACCTCTTCCCTGTCATCTCGCCGCCTCCGAGCCTGCGGACTCTCGAACCTGCGAACCTTCGAACGGTCGTTTCCTCTCCGCCCCTCGGCCTGTCTCTCAACCGGCTGCCTTGACACCCCGCTTCGCCACGTTACCATCAGCGGAATCGAGAAAGGACCTCCCTTCATGCCGCAAATCCGGCCCGCCCACTTACGTTGCAGCGCGCTCGCAGGGCTCTGCCTATTCGCGGCTTGCGCGGTTGCTCTGTCCGCCAACGTGGTCGCGCAGTCGGACCCCGGACCGGCGAAAGTCCCGGAAGCGACGGTCACGCCGGCGCGGCCCGACGCTAAAGTCGACTCAGTCGAAAACTCCGTCGTCAAGGTGTTCACCACGGCGCGGTACCCCGATCTCTACCAACCGTGGACCAAGCAATCCCCGACCGAGCTCACCGGCAGCGGGATCGTGATCGAGGGCAAGCGAATTCTCACCAACGCCCACGTCGTGTTGTACGCCAGTCAGGTCCAAGTTCAGGCGAACCAGGCGGGGGACAAGATCTCGGCGGCGGTCGAGGGGATCGCTCCCGGGATAGATCTCGCCGTGCTGAAGCTTGAGGATGAGAGCTTCTTCGACTCGCACCACGCGCTAGCGCGCGCTTCGGCGCTACCCGGCATCAAGGACGCGGTGATGGCGTACGGGTATCCCAAGGGGGGCGACACGCTTTCGATCACGAAGGGCATCGTCTCGCGGATCGAGTTCGCGCCATACACCTATCCGGCGACCGGCCTTAGGATCCAGATCGATGCCGCGATCAACCCGGGCAACAGTGGCGGACCGGCGGTGGTGGGTGACCAGATGATCGGTCTCGCCTTCAGCCATCTTGGGGGTGCGGAGAACATCGGCTACATCATCCCCAACGAGGAGATCGACCTCTTCCTCCGGGACGTCGCCCACGGGCACTACGAGGGGAAGCCTGCGATTTTCGACGAATTTCAGTCGCTCGAGAACCCTGCCCTGCGGGCGTTCCTGAAGCTGGACAAGTCGGTCTCCGGCCTGGTGGTGACTGCGGCGTGGAGCACGGACACGGCCTACCCCCTCAAAGCGTGGGACGTCATCACGAAGATCGGCGATGTGCCGGTGGACGACCAGGGGTTGATCAAGATCGCCGACAACGTGCGCGTCCATTTCGACTACCTGGTCCAGAAGATCGCGAAGGACGGCAAGGTCCCCCTCACCATCGTGCGCGCCGGCAAGGAGATTCCGATCGACCTGCCGGTGGCGCGGTCTCGCGCGACGGTCATCCCGGGCTTGGAAGGCACGTATCCGTCGTACTTCGTATATGGGCCGCTGGTCGTCTCGAATTCGACCGCGGAGTTCCTCGGCGGTTTCACTCGAGCCGAGAACGCAGGGTATCGGATGGCATACCTCTCCATGGTGGGCAACCCGCTGATCCGGCGAATGGGCGACAAGCCGGCGTTCGAGGAGGAGCGCCTCGTCGTTGTCTCGTCCCCGTTGTTCTCGCAAAAACTGGCCTCGGGCTACGGGAACCCGATAGGGCGGGTTGTCAAGTCTCTGAATGGCATTCCCCTGAAGAACCTTGCGCACCTGGTCCAGCTCTTGCGCGATTCGAAGGACGAGTTCATCACCTTCGAGTTCGCAGGTCGCCAAACCGAGACGCTGGTCTTCCGGAGGGCCGAGGTCGAGGCGGCCACCGACGAGGTCCTCCGGGACAACGGCCTGCGGAGCCAGGGCTCCGCGGACGTGCTTGCCGTCTGGAAGGCCGGATCGTCGAGGTGAAGCCCTTGGGTGCGCCGGGTTCGGGCAGATGGGACGGTGGGCGTCGGCGCCCGCGCCGGACCGGCGGTCCACTGGTTCCGCCCGGGCGCGCGGTCTCACGTTGAGCCGCCTCCGCTCGACCACGCCCTTGGCCACGGTTCTCCTCCCCCCGCGACGCTCCGGCTGCGGCGTCTCGTCCTGACCGCGGGCCACCCGCCACGGTCTCCCCAGCGGCCTTGACAGGCGCCGCTCGCCCTGGCGTAATCCGCTCCGCAGAACCACGTCTCACAGTGAGGTTCGAAATTGAGACGTCGGTTGTTTGAGTGAGAAGCGGTAGGCCGGAAACGAGGAGGGCCGTGCATGGCGAACAGGCACGTTGGACTGATGATTACGCAGCTGGCGATCGGGCCGAACGGGCGGGCGGGACGCAACGAGGTCGCGAATCGGTTTGTTTTTCAGATGCTTCATCCCACACGGCAGGACGACAACCCGACCGCCTCGTTCGCGGTAGGCTCGGCCGAGGGGCCCGTGCCGGCAGCGGAACTCGACGCGGCGCTCCCGGACGCCCTAGTGTTCAAGGGGCAGCCGTTCGCCCAGGCCTTCGAGGAGCCCCTGCGGATCCGCGTTCATCACTTCCAGGACGTCACCCGCGACTGGCTGCAGGTCGCCCTCGGAACGGTGTTCTCCTCGGTGCTCGAATCGTTCCTGGGCAAGGTCACCTTGGTGACGGTGAGCCTCGCCGACCTGATCGACCCGGCGCAGTCGCTGCAGCTGGGCAAGGAGGTCTACTCGCAGAAGCTCGGCTACTTCGAGCTGGTAGTGGACCCAAAGGCGGCGAGGCCGGGCTCGGCGCAGGCTTTGTCGGTCAAGCTCGTTGCACCCGAGGACGTGCTCGGCTTCGCGCCGATGGGGTCCCAGGGCCAGCCACAGCGGGTGAGCATCGTGGCGCAGGGCCAGGTGACGGCCACGATGGACCTGGAGATTCGGCTCTCGTGAGGCGGTTCCGGCGCTGATCACCGGGTTTGATCCTGAGATGAAGACGCACATCGATCACCTGTTCGACCACCCCGACCACATTCGCCTCGTCGCCGGCTGGATCTACGACGAGTTCTGGAAGGGGAAGCCGGGCTACTCGGTCGAGACGTTCGAGAGCCTCCTGCGACAAGCTCGCGACCCCGACCGTGTGCCGCTTTCGATCCTGGCCCTCGTAGAAAGGCAGCCCGCGGGGACGGTCAACCTCGTCCACACCGACAGCGAGACTCGACCGGACCTCCACCCCTGGCTCGCCGCACTCGTCGTGGTGCCCGAGCATCGGCACCGCGGGGTCGGCGCGGCGCTCGTGCGCGAGTTGACGCGGAATGCGGCGCGCCTCGGCTTTCACGAGCTTTTTCTCGGTACCGACATCCCCAGGTTCTACTCGCGCCTGGGGGCGGAGCACTTTCAGCAGGTCAGGAGCGATCTGTGCATCATGCGGTTCTCCCTGGCGCGCGATGAGCGTGGGAGGGAGGCCGCCGATGAGGCGCCGACTTCGCGGGTGGGAGAAAGAGGGTCACGGAGTGGAGGAACGATGAGCGACCGTCTGCCCGACGGACTGAGGGTTTTCGAAGACGAGCACTACATGGTGGACCAGTGCGATTCCTGCCTTGTCCCCGGCTACCTCATACTCCGGCTCAAGGGGCCTGCCGTGACGATGGGCCAACTCACGCACCAGGCCTCCGGTCGCCTCGGCGAGATGCTCTCCCGAGCGGCCCGCGCGGTCGAGGCGGCGGTCGCGGCCGAGCGCGTGTACGTACTTTCGTTCTGCGAGATCGACCAGTGGCTCCACTTCCATCTCTTCCCGCGGACGCGCGCGCTGCTCGAGGCATACTGGCGGGCAACAAACTCAGCGGGCGAGCCGGTCAACGGCCCGAAGCTGTTCGAGTGGGCTCGGACCTCGATTGTTCCAGCGAACCCGGTGCCGCCGGGCCTCGACGGCGTCGAGGCAACGTGCGCAGCGGTGCGCGCGATGATGAGAGGATGACGGAGCGGATCCCTGCGGGCCGATGACAAAGCCCTCTGGCACGTACGGTCTCGACTGTCATAGCGAGCCTCCGAGCACAGCGAGGGGTCCGCGGGGAACCACCGTCGTCGCGAGAAGCCCCGCCGCAGGCGGAACCACAGGGCGATCTGGCGGGAGCAAACGAGACCGCTTCGTCGACTTGTCCCGCGACAGCGGGAATCCCTCCTCGCGGTGAAAGGTGGGTCGGGACGGGGGACTGCTTCGGCCCCTTCGAGGCCTCACTTTGACAGTCATTCCCTTGCGATGGACGGTGAATTGGTACGACCGGGAAGAAAGTCGACCCGTGTCGTGTTAAATATTGAGACGCAGAATTATGTCACTGAAGCACGGCACCCGCCTCGGCCCGTACGAGATCGTCGCACCGCTCGGCGCGGGTGGGATGGGAGAAGTGTACAAAGCGCGGGACATCCGTCTTGGTCGCGACGTCGCGGTCAAAGTCCTCCCGGCCGATCTGTCACGGGACCCGGAGCGGCTGAGGCGCTTCGAGAATGAGGCACGACTCGTCTCGGCCTTAAATCATCCCAGCGTTGTCACCGTTTTCGACGTCGGAGAATCCGGTGCGACGTTGTACATCGCGATGGAGCTGGTGGAGGGTCGGACGCTCCGCGACCTGATGGGTGGCGGTGCGCTGCCGACGAAGAGGCTCCTCGCGATCGCGGCCCAGGTGGCCGACGGTCTCGCGAAGGCGCATGGCGCGGGGATCGTGCACCGGGATCTCAAGCCCGAGAACGTCATGGTCACGGCCGATGGGTTCGTGAAGATCCTGGACTTCGGCCTGGGGAAGCTGGTGCAGCCGGAGGCTTCCGGTGGCGTGGCGCCGGTGGCAACGGTCTCGCACATGACGGAGCCCGGGACCGTGATGGGGACGGTCGCCTACATGTCGCCCGAGCAGGCTCTCGGCAGGCCGGCCGACTTCCGCTCGGACCAGTTCTCGTTCGGCTCGATGGTGTACGAGATGGTTACGGGGAGAAAGGCGTTCGCGCGCGCGAGCGGCCCCGAGACGATGACGGCGGTCATCCGGGAGGAGCCGGAGCGGGTCGAGCGAGCGGCGCCGCGGACGCCGGTCCCCTTGCGCTGGATCGTCGAGCGGTGCCTCGCGAAGGACCCGGAGGAGCGCTACGCGTCGACGCGGGACCTGGCCCGCGACCTCGCGCGGCTGCGGGACGGGATCTCGGAAGCGGTGGGTGCCGCGCCGCCGAGTGGCATCGCCGCGCCTGCCTCCGCCGCGCGCCGAGGGGCCGTTCCCACCGTGGCTCCGGCGGCAGGGCCTCCAGCCGGTCCCGGCGCAGCCGATCTCCCCTCGGTGGCAGTACTGCCGTTCGTGAACATGAGCACTGATCCCGAGAACGAGTTCTTCGCCGACGGCATCACCGAGGACGTGATCGCCCACCTCGCCAAGATCCGGACGCTGCGCGTCATCTCGCGCACGTCGGTCATGGCGTTCAAGCGACGCGAGCACAGCTTGCGCGAGATCGGAGCTGCGCTCGGCGTCGGGGTGCTCGTCGAAGGGAGCGTGCGCCGTTCGGGCAACCGTGTTCGCATCGTGGCGCAACTCGTAGACCCGCGCACCGATGAGCATCTCTGGGCCGAGAGCTACGATCGCGAACTGGACGACATCTTCGCCATCCAGACCGACGTGGCGCTGCAGATCGCCGCCGCGCTGCGGGCCGAGCTGACCCTCGATGAGCGCGCGCGCATCGTGGCGCGGCCGACCCGGGACCTGGAGGCCTATCAGCTCTACCTGCAGGGGAGACACCAGCTGGTGAGGTTCACCAGGGAAGGGGTCATTCAAAGCCTCGCATTCTTCGAGCAGGCCGTCGCACGCGACCCGAGCTTCGCGCTGGCATATGCCGCGATCGCACACGCGCACACCCAGTTCGGCATCGAGGGAATCAGCGGCGTTGTGCCGGCGCAGGCTTTCGCGCGCGCGCAGCAGGCGGTCGACAGCGCCCTCGCGCTCGACGACGGTCTGGCGGAGGCGCACGGCATCGTGGGCCTGCTCCGTTTCACGCGTGATTTCGACTGGAAGGGGGCGGAAGCCGAGTTCCGTCTGGCGCTGCGGCTCAGCCCCGGCAGCGCGGACATCTACGACCACCTTGGCTGGCTCTGCTCGGCGCAAGGGCGCTTCGACGAGTCGCTCGCCCTGGTGCGGCGGGCGCGGGAGCTCGATCCGCTGGCGCACCGCAGCGATGTCGCCAACGAGCTGATGCGGGCGGGCCGGACGCAGGAAGCGCTCGCCGAGGCCGAACGCGCAGTTGTCCTCGATCCCGGCTTCTCGCGCTCTCACGCTGTGTTCGGCTGGGCCTGCCTGGCGCTCAGGAGGACGGCCGAGGGCCTCGCCGCCCTCCAACGCGCCGCCGAGCTTTCGCCGGGCAGCACTCTCTTTCTCGCCCAGCTCGGCCAGGCCTGCGGCATGGTGGGAGACGAGGCGAGGGCGCGGGCGATCCTCGCCGAGCTCGATGCGTTGGCCGCGAAGCAATACGTGGCCGCCTACCACCTGGCCCATGTCCACACCGGCCTGGGCGAAAAGGACGCCGCCATCGACTGCCTGGAGCGCGCGTTCGAGCAGCGGTCCGGAGGTATCTACGGCGTCAAGGGCTCGTACCTCTTCGCGAGCCTGCGCGAGCACCCCCGTTTCCAGGCCTTGCTGCGCAAGATGAACCTCTGACGTCCGGGTGGCGAGGCAGGGCTTCCCGGCGGCTACTGCACCCACATCGGGATCGTCGTCGGGTCGGTGGAGTTCCCGTCGATGACCGAGGCGGAGCCCAGGATCTGGGCGCCGCCGGCGAGTACCTGAACCTTCGCAAACGCCGACGCCTGCCCGGCCGGTAGTGCCCTCACGATCTGCGTCCAGCGGAGCGCCGGCACGGTCGTCGTGACGGTGCCGATCGGCGACCCTCCGGCGGTGAAGAAACTCACCAGAACGTCGGTCGGCACCGCGCTGGTGTTCACGAACTCGATGTTGGTGCGAAACACGCCGTCGCTCCGCAGCGCCGGGAACCACCCGGTGGCGGCGGTTGTGAGCGCCTGCCCAGACTCCGTCCCGACGTACGACTGCCCGTAGGTGTTCACCGTGGTGCCGTTCGTGACCTTCGAGTACGTGCGTGAGACGGCCTGCAGGGGCACGTTGCTCTCCACGACGATCATCCCCTTGTCCTGGGCCACGGCGAACAGGCTCCCGAGCACGTCGGCGAAGGTGAGTTGCTGCCCGCCGCCGAGCGTGTCCGTGTAGACGGGCGGGAACGAGCTGATGCCGTAAAAGGTAATCCGCACGTTTGCCGGCGTGGTGGTGGCGTTCAGGATCGAGACGTCCGAGTACCAGAATGCGGGCGCAACACCCGGAGTGCGTGCGATGCCCGAAAGGAAGTACGTGTGGGCGTACGTGCTCTGGCACTGCGGTGTGTAGGTCACCTGCGCGGTACCCGACCACGAACCTCCGCAGGACGTGTTCGCCTGGGCACGGAAGTAGAAGGTGCCCGAGGTGGCCTGGGTGCTCGAGAAGGTATACGTCGGCGAGGTCGTGGCGGCCGAGGTGGGGCTCGAGAAGGCGTTGTCGGTCCCGACCTGTATCGTGTACGAGGTGGCGCCGGGAACGGTGCTCCAGCTCACAACGGCCGGCTCGCCGGAGCACA